>DATGKM010000054.1:0-13596 GCA_035294665.1 Bryobacteraceae bacterium
ACGGGTCGCTCGCCAGCGTTGCCCGTCTCCGCTTCACCGGCATCATCAGCTTAAAACTATTGCCGCATCGAATGGAATGATTTACCATCGAACGGCACCCAGTCTCTTAACTGGTTGTCTCACCCCAGGGGACAAGCGCAACAACTTCCTGGGTGGAAAAGTGGACTGTCAATGAGTTCTGTTGCATCAGGCCGGCGTAGAGGGCGCGGATGGCGTTGAAGCCAACCACGTCCGGCGCGCCCGGAGCGATGATGACAGCGTCTTTGGCGAATACATTCACGAAGCCAAGGTCGCCGCGATTGATCTGTTGCTCGAGTGTGGCGAGCAGATGGCGGATGGCGATTTCATCGGCTTTGGCCTGGTCCGTTGTACCGCTGGCGCCGGCCAACTCGGCGGCGCATATAGCGAACGCGGCGAATGCAATGGCCAACCGGGAAGGGCCGGACTGTAGCGTCATTCCGCGATTATGTCACGGCGCTTCAGTTCGCTTGAGGCAGGCGTGCTTCGGCGCATTCCTGGGCGACCTTTAGGAAATTTAAGACCTTCGCGTTCCCCACGATGTAGGGATTCCGGGCGCCGGCCGTGCCCTTGGCCAGCATCGGCAAATTGATTTTGGAGCGGTCCCAATCGGTATGGTTGGTGAGAATGATATCGGCGCCGGCCTGGCGGGCGATTTCTTGGAACCGCTCGGCCGACTGGATATATTTCCGAATGGATTCCGCGTCGCGGTTGAGGCCCACGCCGCCCCACAGGGCCGCAATGTGGGTTGCGCCGTGGTCTTTTACGGGGAAGATGCTGGAAATGGTGCCGGGGGTATGGCCGGGCGTGATGTAGAGGGTGATGGTGGTGTCGCCGAGGGTGAGTTTCTGGCCGTCGGTGGCTTCGAGATCGCGCTGGGGTTTCGTGCCGGAGGTTCGCTTATCGAGCACATCCCAATCCGCGGGCGACATGATTACACGCGTGCCGTAGTGTTGCTGCAGGAAGCGGGCGCCGCCATCGTGATCGGGGTGCGCGTGGCTGACGATGGCGTACTTTATTTGGGCCGGGTCCAAGCCCATTTTCTTCATGCCGCCGGCGACCTCGTCTTCCACGGAATAGTCGAAGATCGTGTCGAAGGCGACGATGCCGGCGGAAGTGGCAAGGGCCCAGACAGAGTATTCGGTCTGGCCAAAGAAGTAGAGGTTATCGAAAACTTTTACGGGATCGGCGTGCCAAGTGGAGCGGTCGGGCGGTCCGGAGGGACGTTGCCCACCGCGGGCGCGGCCTGGCGCGGGCCGCGCAGCCCCGGGTGTGCCGCCTGGTCCGGGTCCGTAGCACTGAAACTGGAACAGATTCTGAAAGTCCTCTCCGGCGGCGGCTTTGGCGGCCGCAAGGCGCGGATTGGCCGGACCGCTTGCCTCCTGCGCGCATAATACGGCGGCCGCGAGCAGTCCGATGGCGATCTTCATAACGCCTCCCATCCGTACATGATATGATCCCTTTTCGGAGCGAGGAAATGCGGATGAGGAAACAGATTTGGGCATGGGGTTCGGGCATCGGCCTGGGGCTAGTGCTGTGCCTGGCAGCCAAACCCGCGGCCGCGCAAGCGCCGGGGGCCAAAACGAACTATACGCCGCCAAAAACGCCATGGGGCGAGCCCGACCTGCAGGGCATCTGGCCGCTGAACCATCTGATTGCGACGCCGTTCCAGCGGCCGGCGAATTTCGGCAATCGCCGCTACATGACCGACGAGGAGTACGCCGCCGCGCAGAAGCGCGCCGAGGCCCGCAATAAACGGTTCGAATCGGGAGCCATCCCGCAGGCCGATTCCGGCACGCAGGTAATGCGGCAAACATCCTTGCTGGTGGATCCGCCGGATGGCCGCTTCCCCGCGCTGACCCCACACGGCCAGGAACTCTACGCCGCGATGCGTGGCAGCTACAAGCCGGGCCAGAAGGTATTCGATACTCCCAACGATTTCGATGAATGGGACCGCTGCATCACACGTGGCATGCCGGTATCCATGGAGCCGCGCAACTACAACAACGGCATCCGCATCATGCAATCGCCGGGATACGTTCTGATCGTGCTCGAAATGGCGCACGAGGTTCGCATCATTCCCACCAATGGAATGCCGGCTCTCGATCCATCGATCAAAGAATGGCTGGGGGAATCGCGCGGGCACTGGGAAGGGAACACGCTGGTAGTGGAAACGACCAACTTCAATGGGAAGGGCGACCTGACGAACGCAGGCGTTCCCGGCTCTCCGCCGCTTACACCGGAATCGGACAAGGCCCACATCGTGGAGCGCTTCACGCGAACCGCCCCGGATACGATCGACTATGAAATGAGGGTGGAAGATCCCGACGTGATCGTCAGCCCGTTTACGGTGGCGTATCCGATGAAGCTGGATAACAAGTATCAGATGTACGAGTACGCCTGCCACGAAGGGAACACGGCCATTCGCGGGTACATTGAGACGTCGCGCTTCGAGCGGGCGTACCCGAAGGCCGCGGCTGATCCAGCGCCCAAATAAACGAACCGAGGGCAGGCGTTTTGCCTGCCCTCAATCAACTACTTTTCCCCGTCCTGGCTTCCCGACCCGCCCAGGCTCAACTTTCTGCCATCTGGAAACTCGATATCCCGCGTGCTGCCACGGAAAGAGGCATCCTTGGCCTGAAAGGCAGTGACCTTGATCTTCAATCCCGGCGGAAGAGAATGTTTGTTCCAGCCAAGGCGGAGCAGCACGGAGGGCGAGCCGCCTTCCAGTTTCCAGTGCTGCACAGTGCCGTCCGGTTGTGGAACGTCGATATCCAACCAGGAGTGGGGATTCACCCATTCAAACTGGACCACGGTGCCCTCGAGCACCACCTTTTTAGTCGGGTCGAATTCCGCCGAAAACGAATGGTGCGCCGCCAAGGGCAGCGCCGCCGCCGTGAACGTGCCTGCGGCAACCGCAAGTTTCAACAGTCTGCTGTGCATTTGGCCTGACTCCTATTTCATTCAGTATATGAGATTCTACGGCACCCGGTTCCGGCTACTTAAGGCTGCTTCGGCTCGAGCAGATCGTGGTAGCGCAGCATGTCCGTGTACGGAACGCACTTCAACTCGAGCAGTTGGGCATTGTCATCGATCAGCCGGTATAGCGGCATCTCGATGGTCCAAGGACGCGAAAACGTTTTCGGATCTTCGAGTGTGGCCTCGTACCAGATGTGATTCGCGTCCAGAAGCCGGAAGCGCTCGGTGACCTTCAGTTCGTCGCTGGCGAAGTTTCCGGCGCGGTCGAGCCAGGACTTGCCGTTCATCGATGTGGTCGTGACCACCAGCGTATCGCCATCCCAATCGCCATTCGATTTGCCCATCCAGGAATCGACGGGGAGTTCGGAATGGTCTTTCATGTAAATGATGCGGTTGGTGGCGGCGAAGGGATACACCATAAGCAGGTCGCCATCGCCCTGGAAGATCTGAAATGGACGGTTCTGGTAGGTGACACGCGGGACGCCCAGCATGTAGCACATGGCTTCGGGATCGGCCTCGGGCCAGTGAGCGCGGTTCTCGTCGCGCTTCTTTAGCGCTTCCGGCAGGTAGGGAATTCTACCTCCCCCTTTGAGCACGCTCTTCCCCGCGGGAATCACTCCGATAGCGCCGAGCTGCCAGAAATCCGACCCGAAGCCTTCGACCGAATGGCCTTCGAGATTCCAATAGGCAGTATTGATGGCTTGCCAGATCCCGTTGAGGTTCGGGTGGCCCTGAATGGTTGCCGGGCGGTTCAGTTGCTGGGCGGAAGCGGCTCCTACCCACAGCATGCTGGCTGCCGCGATAGTACGGATGGAAAGATGGTTCACTTTAAGATTCCGTTGAAGATAGCTCACGGTTATCGGATTTTATCGCATTCCCGTGGGCCGCTTCAATTCAGCGCCAAACGCCGCGCCGGCGCGATCGGCTGCGTAACGGAGTTCGCCCGCTTTCCTGGACTTTTCAGTTCACTAATGTTCGGGCGATTTTCTGCCGATAAGGTTTGAGTATGCTGTTTCGAGCGGTAGCCGCATCTCTAACCGGCTTCGTTCTGCTTCAGGCCAGTGATATCCGGGGTTCGATTGTGATCAAACGTAAATTGACCCGGTATAACGTCACGGTCTCGGCGGGTCTCTATCAGCGGGGCACGGCGGTTCCGTTGGGGGGAGATCCGGAGCGTGATCCCATCTCCTTTGAGCGCTCCCGCGTGGCTGTGTACATCGAAGGACCCGGCGGGCAGACATCAGACCCCGGTGGGCCGGTAGTAGCAACGATGGAACAGAAAGATCGGCGTTTCGTTCCCGATCTCGTTGTCATTCCCGTTGGTTCAACCGTCTCTTTTCCGAACCTCGATCCAATTTTCCACAATATATTTTCCCTGTCTGCCAGCAAGAGTTTCGATCTCGGGAATTATCCGATGGGCGAAACGCGTCACGTAACATTCACCCGGCCTGGGGTCGTGGCTCTCAATTGCCACCTCCACCCCAATATGGCTGCCTCGATTGTGGTGACGCCAAACCGTTGGGCAACGCGGAGCGGAAGCGATGGCAGCTTCGTAATCAGTGGCGTCCCCGCAGGCACTTACAGCATAGTTGCGTGGCACCGAGTGGCCGGAACATTTCGGCAGCGGGTGGAAGTTTCCGAAGGAAATGATGCTTCGGTAACCTTCGTAATTCCCTACAAAGGCCCCACGGCGGCCGGCGAAATACAAGCACATCGGTGACGCATGCGATTCTCGACCCGGATTTTCCTGGGATCGTTTCTGCCCTTTGCCGCATTGCTGGTTGCCGTGTTTTGGGCAATCAACGTGGCCGCAATCGAGACTGTCCGCGACGGACTTCGGGTGGAGGTGCGGGAGAACCAGGATGCCTTTGCCCGCCTTGAGGCTCGCAGCCAGGACCGGGAGCGCCGCATCCTGCAAGGTGTTGCCCAAAACCCGACACTAAAGGCGGGGCTGGAATTACTAGCGCATGAGAATCGTCACCCTGAGGAGGCGCGGAACACGGTCCAAGATCAACTGAGCGAAGTTGCTGACTCACTGAAATTCGATTTGGTACTAGTCAGCTCCCTAAACGGAAATCCTCTGGCGGGTGTTCTCCGGCAATCACGTGGGTTCGCGCCCATCGATCTCAGCCGCATCCGGACTCCCCAACGGGGATTGTTCCTGGAGGGCAGTCAGGTTTATGAGATCAGCTCGGTGCCGATCTTTGAAGGATCGGAAGAGGTTGCCACCTTGTCGGTAGGGGAACCGTTCGATATCAAGCGGTTCGGAATACCAGCCGTGCTATTGCACGAGGGTGTCGCGATGTTGTCGCATGCAACCGGCGTTCCCCTGCCGCAAATCGGCTCGGCTCTTCGCGCCTGTCCGTTTAACGCCGAATGCCAGGTGACCATTCAGAACCGGCTCTTTCTTTCCGTGCCGTTGGGAACGGCCAGCGCCGGAGATGGCTATGAAGTCCGAAGTCTCCAAAATGTCGATGCGGCAAGCGGCCGCCTGCAAGCCGTCTTGAAGCGAATCTTCCTATTCGCCGGATTGATCGCGCTCGCAGCGGCACTCAGCATCAGCATTGTTGCGTCGAGCTCGATTGCGAGGCCACTTGCGAAGATGGCGTCCAAACTCCAGAAATCCAGCCTGACGGGCGATCTGCCTGAATTCGATCAGGTAACGAGCGGTCCCCACGAGATCCTGGACCTCGCACGAGGTTTCGACCAAGCGGCGCGAGCTGTTCGTGACGGCCGGGAACGTTTGACCAGGGCTTACGTCGAGTTTGTGGGTTCCCTTGCGGAGGCGCTCGACGCTCGTGATTCTTACACGGCCGGCCACAGCCGGCGAGTCAGCGAATATTCGTGCAACATTGCAAGGGCAATGGGCCTTGGCGAGGAAGATGTGGAAACCATTCGCGTCGGGGCGCTCCTGCACGATATCGGCAAAATTGGGATTTCCGATCTCGTGCTTCAAAAGCCGGGACGGCTAACACCGGAGGAGAACCAGGTGATCCAGCAACACCCCACCATCGGACGCCGGATCCTCGAAAATGTGCACGGGTTCGAGCGGTATTTGCCCATTATCGAGCTCCACCATGAAAACTGGGATGGAACTGGCTACCCCCACGGCCTTCGAGGCGAAGCGACTCCACTCCACGCGCGCATTGTCAAAGTAGCCGATGCGTACGATGCGATGACCTCAGACCGCCCCTACCGGCGGGGAATGAGCCACGAGGCGGCGACTGCCATCCTAAGAAAAGTCTCCGGTTCGGAGACCGATTCCTCCGTGGTAGAGGCTTTTGTGCAAAGCAGCGGCAGGAGGGAAGAGGAGGCCGCACCGGCGGAATCGGCCCTCACGCGTCTCGCTCTGGCAGTTCAGGCGGACGGCGAAGTCCGCGAAAGGGTGGAACCGTGATCAGAATTTTTGGATTTGGAATGGCTACAGCGCTGGCGCTGGCGGCGTTCGGACAAGAGGCGGAAAGCGGGTTCAATCTCAGCACCACGCTCAGCCTTGAATCGTTTTATACCCATCAGCTTAGCGATTCGCCGCGTGAAGGAGAACCGATTGGCGGCGGCTTCCGCGCTATGTTGTATCCAACATGGAAGCTTAATCCGCACTGGTCCCTGACAGGCGTCGTACAGGTTCATTCGCGTCCGTACTTCATGGACGAATTCGAAACCCAAGGCGAAGGGGTCAAAGGGAACCTTCTGCAATTGAGCTTGAACTATAGCCGTTTCTGGAACAGAGGCTCTGTGGTTTTCCGCGTGGGGGAATTGTCGTCCGCATTCGGCTCGTTTCTGCTCCGTTACGACGACGCGATGAATCCGCTGATCGGGATGCCGGCGGCGTATGGATATTACTACAGCGGCGTGAGTTTCCTCGGGCTTGCGGGCGCGGAAGTCGATGTCACGCAGGGAAAGTTCGACGTGCGCGCCCAGTTCGTCAACTCGTCGCCGGCGAACCCGCGGAGCATTTTCGATCACGATCAGTACGGCAACTGGGCCGGTGGCGTGGGTTATACCATCCGGCAAGGCGTCCGCATTGGAGCATCGGCATATTACGGACCGTACCTGGATGCCCAATACCCTTATTACCTTCCGGGCGAAGGCAGAATGCGCGATCTTCCGGCAACAGCCTACGGTGCTGATTTTGCATGGGCCGCGGGACACTGGAATCTCTGGGCCGAATGGCAACACTTCGAAAACGATTATCGTGTCATGCCGTCCTATCGGTGGCAGGCGGCTTACACGGAAGTGCGGCGCGTTCTCACGCCACGGTGGTACGCCGCCACGCGAATTGGCTATGAGGAGCGGAACCGTTCCCGGTTCTCGGAAACCTACGAAATTGCGGCCGGATTCCGTGCACGCACGTACGCGTTGTTGAAAGTGGAATACCAGATCACAAAAGGCGACGAGTATCGCGGCACTTTAGCCAATACGGCCGCGGCCCAACTGGTGTTCACGTTGCCGGACATTTCAGTAGCCCGCCCGTAAAAGAGGCTCACGGTTCTTGTCGCATTCCCGCGCGCCCCTTCCAATCCAGCGCCGGACAGCAGCGCTACACTACAGGCTCTTCCGCGGTCCGGTTGGCGCGCTTCCCACCGGCGTGCCGAGCGGCGCCGAGGAATTCACCGGTACGCCGTTAATTTTGGTGCATCCCGCCGTCCCAGGGCCGCCGGGGCAACCAAAATAATTAATGGTGGCGTTCACCTGGCCGTCGCCCAAGTCCGCCACTCCGGTGCCGCTCCCCAGCAGGTTATTGAGATGCACGTCGAGGGCGCCAGGGGAGTTAAACACCACGTCATTATCTTCATCCTGGATGGTGTTTTCTGAAATTTCCATGGCGTAAATGGGCGCGAGGCTAAAAATATTGATGCCGGCCGTGCCTGGCGTGGCTGTTTGCCCGGTATCCGCGTGGTTGCCGGCAATATAGTTGTGCATGATTACGTTTCCGTTGAGGTTGGGGCTGGGCGCTCCGGGCGCAACGGCGTGATTGTGCACAGTCACCCCTGGCTGCCCGTTGTTCATGATGACGTTGCCAATCACCTTGTTGGAGAATGCCAAATTGCCCGGCCCCGGCGCGAAGATCCCGACACCCGCGCCGGCTCCCACTAAGCCATTGCGCATAACGCTGTTGTTGGAGATCGTGTTGCTGAAGACTCCATACGGGATTTTCGAAGACGCCTGCGGAGATGGTGCGTGCGAGGCCAAAGTAATGCCGCAATCGAGCGCGTTATCGTGCACGGAATTGCTTGTAATCACGTTTTCGTAAGTCTGGCCAGTCTCGTCGCTGAGAAGAATTCCACCTGAATTCATCTCTACTTCATTGTTTGCGATGGTCGCGAACGTAACGCCGACCAGGTGAATGCCTTCCCCGCAGTCCATTCCTTCATTCGTCTCAAACGCGGGCTGATTGAGGCAGGTTCCCGCTGCGTAGTTCAGAGCCTGATCATTGCCAACCACGTGGTTCTGGGCAATCACCACCGAAGAGGCGTTGGTGACCAGAATGCCCTCAAAATTCGCATTGCTGACCGTAAGACCGGTCACCAGCACACTGAACAAGCCGGAATTATCCAGGCCATCGATATAGATTCCGTTCGCCTGCCCCTTGGCATTGATGATCGAAGCATCCGCGCCGGCGCCGACCAGCGAGAGCGGCTTAGTGATGACCACTCCTTCGTTGTACTCGCCCGCGCCGATATCAACTTCGTCGCCGGCCAGGGCAGCGGAAACCGCGGCGCCGATGGTGGTGTAGCATCCCGATGAACCCATCGGATTCACACACAGATGATTCGCCAGCGCAGTACCGCTCATTCCGAGCGAAAGTAGAACTGAAAGGGTTTCGATTCGCAATCTGAACAATGCCACTAGAGTCTCCTGTGGTGAAATGTGTGAAAAACCGGAAGCGAAATTATAGCAGCGGGTACACGAAAAGTTTACGAATTCGACATAGTTTTCATGGAAATTCAGCGGTACTGTTCAGGCTGGCTACGACGCCGCATTGGGAAGACCCGCTCCTTAGGGCTTTTGTGCTAGTTTAAGTACTTCACGAATGCAGGAGACCGCATGGATGCCTTGGGCATGATCGAAACGAAAGGGTTGGTGGGCGCCATCGAAGCCGCCGATGCCATGGTCAAAACCGCCAACGTGGTGCTGACCGGGAAGGAGTTCGTGGGCGCGGGGCTGGTGCTCATTACATGCCGCGGGGATGTGGGCGCGGTGAAGGCCGCGACCGACGCCGGGGCCGCCGCCGCCCGCCGCGTCGGCGAATTGATCAGCGTGCATGTCATCCCACGGCCGCACGAAGAGGTGGAGCGCGCCCTGCCCACGGCCGGGTTGAAGAAGGCCGCGAAAAGCACCGATTAATGCTGGCGGATCAGGACCTCCTCTCCATTCAGGAGGTGCGCGACAAAGTCGAAAAGGTGTTTGCCGCCTGGCAGCGGTATCGGGCGTATCCGCAGGAGAAGATCGACGCCATCGTAGAGCACGTGGCCGCGGCCGCGCGGGCCCATTCCGAGCGGCTGGCGGCGCTGGCGGTGGAGGAAACCGGATACGGAAACGCCCGCGACAAGCATCTGAAGAACCTGCTGGCGGCCGAAGTTTTGCCGCGCCGCATGCGCGGGCTGAAAACGGTCGGCGTGCTGCGGGAGTTCCCGGAAGAAAAGGTAGTGGAGATCGGGGTGCCCGTAGGCGTTGTGGCGGCGATTCTGCCGACCACGAATCCGACCTCTACCGCCATTTATAAAAGCCTCATTTGTCTGAAGTCGGGTAACGGCATCGTCATCAGCCCGCATCCGCGCGCGCGGAGTTGCACTTGCGCCACGGCCGCCATGCTGGCCGAAGCGGCGCTCGCAGCCGGCGCGCCGGAAGGCATTCTGGAATGCACCGATGGCGCCACGCTCGAAGGCACCCAGGCGCTGATGCGGCACGACCGCGTGAGTCTGATTCTGGCCACGGGCGGGATGGGCATCGTGAAGGCCGCCTATTCGAGCGGCAAGCCGGCGCTGGGCGTAGGGCCGGGGAACGTTCCCGCGCTGATCGACACCTCGGCCGATGTGGAAGAGGCGGTGGCGAAAGTCGTCGCCGGAAAATCGTTCGATTTCGGCACGGTGTGTTCGAGCGAACAGGCGATCGTGGCGGAAGAATCTCTCCGGCCGCGCATCCTGGCCGCGCTCGAAGCGCTGGGGGCGCATCTGGCCGATGAAGGGCAGAAGGCCGCGCTGGCAAAGTTGCTCATCCTGCCGAACTGGACGGTGAACCCGCGGTGCGTGGGCCAATCGCCGCAAAAGATCGCGCAGATGGCGGGCTTCGCCATTGCGCCGGCCGCGCCGGTCATCTGCGCGGCAATCGAGGGCGTCGGCAAACAGCATCCGCTCTCGGCGGAGAAGCTTTCGCCGGTGCTTTCGCTTCTGTTTGTAAAAGATTTCGCGGCCGCGCTCGAAAGCTGCCATGCGCTGCTGAAATTTGGCGGCCTCGGGCATACGGCGGTGATTCACGCGCGCGACGAAGCGCGTATCCGGCAGTTCGGCCTCTCCGTGCCGGCCATGCGCGTGCTCGTCAACACTTCTTCGCCGCAAGGCTCGACGGGCATCACAACCAATGTCTTCCCGGCGATGACGCTGGGCTGCGGCGCGGCGGCGGGCAACGCGACTTCCGATAATATCGGCCCTCTAAATCTGATCAATATTAAGCGGCTCGCCTACGAGGTGCGTAAGCCGGCGGAAGCATTTGAAAAACCGCTGGCCTTGGCCAAGGTGGCCGGCGCCGGAGCGCCGAACCGGGCAACCGTCGCTGCCGCGGTGGAACGATACCTGGCCGCGCGCGGGATCGGACAGGCAGAGACTCAGATACCAGCCACTAGCGCCACCGCCGCGGAAGTGGTGGACCGGTTCCTGGCGCGGCGCGGCTCCAGTTTGCAGGCGAAATCGCC
Organism: Bryobacteraceae bacterium; assembly: GCA_035294665.1. Classification (GTDB taxonomy): domain Bacteria; phylum Acidobacteriota; class Terriglobia; order Bryobacterales; family Bryobacteraceae; genus PSRJ01. The sequence continues at coordinate 10,910 of DATGKM010000054.1, forward strand.
TGCCCTACCGCCCGATCCCAGTCCCCAATTGCCTATTGTCGACTTCGTTTCCGAGGCCGACGTGCGCGCGGCCATACGCCAAAACCGCAAAATCTACATCGGACCGAAAACCATCGTCACGCCTGCCGCCCGCGACCTCGCCGAACCCTCTGATATTCTGGTGATGCCGGGCCCGGAAGGCACCCGCTGAGGTGAAAGTGGACCTGAATCTAGACACGCTCAAACGCGAAATCCTCGATAGTCTGGAAGCCGGCGGTTTTGCCATCTTCCACGGCAGCCCGGGAGGCCTGGAGGGGCTGCCCATGGTGCTCTGGGACGTAGAGCACTATCCGGATTATCAGATGTTCCTCGAATCTGCCCGCAAAATTGGCGCGAATCTGATCATTTTCGCCAGCCGGGAATTTAAGTCCTCCGATGTGGACGATCTGCTGGAACAACTGGAAGACTGCGATCTGGCGCGCGACGAGCAGCGCGATTACGAACGCCGGCTGCGCGAGTTGCGCATTTTCGAAGGCGTCACCTGTTCGCTCGAAATCGCCTTCGATCACGGTTCCCGGCTCTACGTTTACGAAGTGCGGCCCGACTGGTACGACGATTTCCTGAACCTGGAGGAAGAAATCAACTCGCGGTTGGAGGAAAACGATCTTGACGCCGGCAATTCCTTAGGCGGTTATTTTTCGAAGAACTGAGCGCGCATGCCGCCTGGTTCGCGCTGGGTAATTCCCCCGCCCGATGCTGCGACCGCCGCCGCGCTGGATGGCGCTCTGCGCATCGGCATGCCCGCGGCCCGGGTTTTGGCACACCGCGGTCTGAAAGACCCGGAGCGCGCGCGCAGCTTCCTTGCGCCATCCCTCGGCGGCCTGCACGACCCGTTCGCCATGCGCGATATGGATCGGGCGCTCGACCGGCTGCGGCGGGCCATCCGCAACGGCGAGCGGATGCTGATCTACGGCGACTACGATGTGGATGGCACCGCGTCGGTCGTGATCCTGACGAAGGCCATCGAGCTGGCGGGCGGTTCGCCCCGGTTCCATGTGCCGCACCGGCTGCGCGACGGTTACGGCATGCGGCCGGAGGTGGTGGAGCGCGCGGCCGCCGAAGGCGTAGGGTTGATCGTCAGCGTGGATACCGGCATTCGCGCCACGGCGGTGGTGGAGCGCGCGCGCGAACTGGGTATCGACGTGATCGTGACCGATCATCATCTGCCCGAAACCGCGCTTCCGCCGGCCCTGGCCGTGCTCAACCCTAACCGGGAGGATTGCAGTTACCCCGATAAGTCCCTGTGCGGCGCTGGAGTGGCCTTCAAGCTGGTGCAGGCGCTGGTAGGCACGCTCGATTGGTCCGCGGAGCGGCGCGGGCGCATAGTGGAATCGTTTCTAAAGATGGTGGCCGTTGCCACGGTGGCGGACGTGGTTTCACTCACTGGGGAGAACCGCATCATCGTGAAGCACGGGCTGAGTGGGCTTTCCGAAGTGCGCAATCCGGGGCTGCGCGCGCTGCTGGATGCCGCCGGTTTCGCCGGCGCGCGCGTTCCCTCCGCCCGCCAGGTGGCGTTTCAGATTGCGCCGCGCCTCAACGCGGCCGGCCGCATGGATACCGCGCAAGCCGTAATCGAGCTGTTCCTTACTTCGGACCCACAGCGCGCTCGCGCGCTGGCCGTGCGGCTTCAGCAGCAGAACGCGGAAAGGCAGCAGGTGGAAGTGGGCATCCGCGAAGCCTGCGAGAGCCTGCCGGTGGACCCCGCCGCCGCGGCGCTGGTTTATTACGCGGAGGATTGGCACCGGGGCGTGCTGGGCATCGTGGCGAGCCGGTTAGTGGAGCGGCTGCACCGTCCCGTTTTCGTCTTGAGCCGGAATCCGGACGACGGTCTGGCGCAAGGCTCCGGGCGCAGCATCCCGGCCTTCCACCTGCTGAAAGCTCTCGAAGCCATGCCCGATCTTTTCGTGCGCTTCGGCGGGCATGCGCACGCGGCCGGAGTGACCTTGGAACCATCGCGCGTAGAGGAGTTCCGGCAGCGCTTCCACCAGTACGCCGCGTCGTGCCTGCTGCCGGAAGACCTCGAGCCAAAACTGGCGATCGATGCCGTGGTGGAATTCTCCGAGATCGATGAGCGGAGCGCCGCCGGCCTGTTCGCGCTCGCGCCTTTCGGCCACGGCAACCCCGTGCCGGTGTTCGCCGCCATGGAAGTGGAAGTGGCCGGCCCGCCCGCGCCCTGGAACGGAAAACACCTGCGTGTGTTGCTGCGCCAGAAGGGCCGCACGCTGGCTTTCAAAGCATGGAATTTCGCGGAAAGAGCGGCGGAACTGCCGGCCGGCGGGCGCGTGGACGTGGCGTTTTCGATTGAAGAGGACACGTATGCGGGAGGGTTTGCGGTGGTGCTGAGGGATGTGAGGAGGAGTTAGGAGTCGGGAGTCAGAATGCTTTCGAGAGTAGCCGCGCGCAGTTTTCGCGATCTGGTTGTATGGCGTAAGGCGCACCAATTTGTACTGGCAGTTTATAGCTTTACGGCCGGGTTCCCGAAGCAGGAAACATACGGTCTGTCTGTGCAGATGCGACGGGCCGCCGTATCGATTCCGGCCAACATCGCAGAAGGGTTCCGGCGTCGCGGTAGAGCCGATAAGGCTGAGGGCATAAAACATTTTGTGTAAACGCTGTTCTCCTTCAAAATAGGAGGAGTGCCAATATGG
>DATGKM010000055.1:0-31586 GCA_035294665.1 Bryobacteraceae bacterium
CCATCGGCATCACCGAAAACCGCGTGGGCGGCAGGAAAAGCGGCCCAGGCGGCGTCGCCTCCTGGCTGTGAGCCATAGCTGCGGCGCAGTTCTCCTGCGGAGTTACCAAACTGTGCTGGATCAAAAGGAACAGACCGGTGCTCCAGCCGGCAGCGGCAGCAGCCGGAGCGCTTGTAACCATTCGCAAAGGCGATCGCGGACCCGGCTCACACGCAGGAGCACCTGCCGCGCGTGATGCACCAGCTTGCCGGGCGAGCAGAAGATTTGAAAGCGCAGCCGTTTGGGCCGCGCCCGCAACCACGGCTCGGGCAGCGCGATGCGCTTGAGGGCTGTCCGCACATTGTGCGGCATCACTGCCAGCCGCAGCCACGCGGCATTGGCGCCGCAGCGGCCGCACGGCATCACCCCCGCCCCCAACTCGTTTTTCCGCACGTCATGCCGTGCCTCGACCGAGCCGGCCTTCTCCCGATGCCACTCCAGCAGCTGCTTCGCCTCCCACTCCCATTCATTACTGGCTACCGCGAAATACTTCACCTCGCTACCATCCGCAAACAACGTCTTCTGTCGCTTGCGCACCCCAATCGCTACATCTCGTAATGGCCCTGCCCCCGCCGGCCGCTCCGCGACGTCCGCGGGCCACTAATGCAGCACAGCCGTGCACTCGGTCTCGGTCTCGCCGTCGTTTCGATAGGCTTTTCACAGCGGCTCCGCGATCCGCTCGATGGGGTCCTTCAGCGGCCGTGTCATGCGCACGCTCATGGCAAAGGTAATCTTTCCCGCCGGCCCCGCGGCGCGCTGCCTCACTCCCAACAACTCGCTGTGGGCCGGCACATTCCCATCCCGAAACTGGTCGGAAACGGCCAACTCCATTTCCGCCCACAAGGCCAACACCGGCTGATATCCCTTGCCTCCTGGATAGGTCGCTGTTCCAGCATTCCATCACCGTCGCGTCCACGTCCATGGTGGCGATCTTCTGGTCTGCACAGCGCCCTGCGATTTTCCCTACCAGATCCTGATTGACTTGCGCCAGAGCCCGCAGCGCCGCACTCTCTTCGGGAATGGAGCTGACCTGCCCGGCAGGCAACTCGCGTTGCGCCTGTTCCAGCTTTTCCGCCTCGTGCAATTGGTACAGAAATTTGCGGGCGGCTTCCGGCGATGGAATTTCATATCCCAGCATCTCTTTTAGCCCCGGCTCTTCGCCCAGCCGGTCGAAGTCTTCCAGGCAATCGCCACCCAGCGCATTCCGCACGAGAAAACTCTCCACGTAGCTGGCCTCATCGAATCCGCGTGGCCGCTGCTGCAAATGCAGGTGACAGTTGACGCTACCGGGCACATCCAGCGATCGCGCCGCGCGCAATAGCCGCGGCACACCCGCATAACTGGTAAGGCTTTCCTCCAACGGTTCTGGCTCTCACTCGAAAAAAAACTCTCCGGCGGCCGGGAAGGCTTTCGGTTTGTGCGGCAGGCTCATCGCTATAAAGACGCACCCAGCGGGTGAAAAGGTCGCCTCCCCTCCAAAATCGCATTCATCGCCTCCCGCTGTGGTTCGCGCTCAGCTTACGGACGGATTACGGAAAGACACCTGGCGATAATTAGCTGTTCGCCCTTCCGCTACAATTGACTACATCGGGGCCGCCGCTGGTTTTATAAGGGCGCTGCCCGCATTCTCTCGAATTCCCTTACATGGACGGCGCAATCGTAATTGATAAACCCGAGGGCTGGACTTCGCACGACGTTGTAGATAAGTTCCGCCGCCTCGCCCGCATTAAGAAAGTTGGCCACCTCGGCACGCTCGACCCTATCGCCACTGGCGTCCTCCCGCTGGTTCTCGGCCGCGCCACACGCCTCGCCCGGTTCTACACCCGCGCGGACAAGGTTTATGAGGGTGTGGTCCGGTTCGGCTGGGCCACGAATACCTACGACCGCGCCGGCGAACCTGTAGGCGAACAAGTACCGGTTGCGCCGGACGCAGCCGCATTGGAGCCTCTGCTCCAGCGCTTTCGCGGCCGCCTGATGCAAACACCCCCGCCGGTCTCCGCCAAGAAAATTCAGGGCAAGCGCGCCTACGAATTGGCCCGCGCGAAACAGGAGGTCGTGCTCGAACCGGTGGCCGTCGAAGTCTATGAGCTCACGCTGCTCGAAGCGAACGGCTCCGACGTGCGTTTGCGCGCCCACTGCTCGGGCGGCACCTATTTGCGCTCCATTGCTCACGAACTCGGCCAGGCGCTGGGCTGCGGCGCGCATCTCCACGAATTGCGCCGCACCGCCAGCGGCGAATTCACTCTGGCGCAGGCGCGCACCCTGCCGCAAATCGAATCGCTTGCCGCCGAAGAACGGCTCATTGATGCGCTGATTCCCGCCTCCAGCCTGCTCCCCGAAATGCCGGAAATCTACGTCGATGAAGCCGCCGCCCACCGCATTCGCCAAGGCCGCAATTTCCCCGCCTCGCCCTTTCGCAGCGCGCCCGCCGCCCGCTATGTAAAGGCGGTAACGGCGGCCCATGAGCTGATCGCCATAGGCGAAGCCGTTCTCCCCAACATCTACCACCCCGTATTAGTCTTCTAACTTCCAACCTTTAACTCCCCACCCTCAGTGCGTAAACCACCCCGGCCCCACCACCAGGTGATGGCTGATCGAATCCGGCACCACCAGGTATAGCAGGAAGCCCAGCGTGGCGTGCGCGCCGCCTAGAAAGTACAGATTGCGGTACCTGCTATAAATCCACACGCTGCAATACCCCAATAGCAAAGTCACGATCATCAGAAACCAGTTCGGTAGATGCACGCCCGAAAACAGCGCCGCGGAAAGCATCATGGCCGCTCGCTGCGGCACTACCCGCTCCAGCCGGTTCAGAAAATAACCGTTCAAAACGTATTGTTGAAACAGCCCCCAAGGCAGATAGCCGCACCAGGCCAGCATGGCGCTGTCGAAGCCGATCGGCCGGATCGAATCCATCAGTTCGCCGGTTCCCAAAAGCAGCAGCGCCAGCAGAATCACCGCCGGCGCGAAATCTTCCACGCACTTGCGAAAGTTGAGCGAGCGGAAACCCAGCGCGGCCGCCCGCTCGCGGTGCACCCAGTGCGACGCCACCACCAGCCCCACAATTGCCAGGCCGAACACTGGATGCACGTACCGCACCCTCCAGATGTAATCCATGATCAGCAGGAAAATTCCGGCGGGCTCCAGAACCGCGCGCCTCCGCGACACCCACTTCATCGTCTCCGCCCCGTCACTAAGACCCCGAAACTCGTTGTTTCCCTACACGCACCCGGTCAGGAGGCCAGACGCCGGTCAGAAGAAGAAATGCTTCGTCCAATCCACCATAGTGTGCAAAACGGAGGAGGAAACCACGCTCGTGCTCTTCTGAAACACCCGCCCGTACGCCACGCCCGCAATCGTCGCCAAAATCATATAGCGCCAGTTGGGCAGCGGCTGCGGCCCGTTGTCCAAATGTGCGCATCCAAAAATAAAACTCGCAAAAAGCAATACGCGCAGCCCGGCGCCCCAGCGCAACATCAGCAGATTCTGGATCAGCGACCGGAACAGGATCTCTTCCGGCAGCGCCGTCCCCAGGAATATCACGGGGGCCGCGCTTGCCATGGCCTCCGCCGTCTTCACCGGCAAATGCGGCGAGGGAATAAATCCGATCGTCACGCCCAACCCGATCAGCACCGGCGCAACCAAAGCGAACCCGGCCGGCGGCAGCCACAGGTCCCGCCGGCTGCGCGGCAGGTTGTACTTCAAATCCGGAAACCAGCGGAAGCCTGTGAATAGTACCAGTCCCAGCAAAATCGCCACGCCGTACGCAGTGCTGTGCAGATAGCCCCGCGCCGCCGGCCGCACCAGCCCTGAGCCTGCTCCGAATTCGAGCGGCAGCCACAGCAGTAGAATCGCCACGAAATCCAGCCATGCCGGGCGCTTCGCAAAACCCGGCCCTTGTGCCGCCATGCATGCCGCCGGTAGCAGCGTGTATCCGAAAATCAGAAGCGTCAACGGCCCGTTCCAGGCGTTCGCCACCAGCGCGGCAGCGCTGAAAACCGCAGTGAGCAACGGAGGAACCGCCCAAATGAGCCAGGGCCGGCGCTGGAACCAGCCCCGCAGCGCCTTCTGTGCCGCTGTAGAGAATAACCCGAGGACTCCCGCCACCAGTAGGACCAAAATTCCGAATTGCATGTCTTTTCAGAACCGCGGCCCGCGCCTCCTCAGAGTCGGGACCGGCAGGCAGCGGATGCCCCCGGTGACCCAACCCCAGATTCGCAGACGACCGTTATCCCCGCAACCCGTAATGTTCCCGCACTTCCGGCTCTTTCGGGCCAACCGTGCGTGTGCCAGCCTTTGATTTTTACGAATTGGTAATCCCAGATGATATACTCTTCCAGCGCCCTGATCGCGCTGTGCGGGTCACCGTGCGGACATAAACCAATCGATCTCGTTCTCTAATCGTCAAGGCGGTGCTTTCGTGTTTGATCTGGCAATCGTACGTGCAATTTTCATTTTGGTGCTGGCCGGAACGGCCTACGCCCTCCATCCATTCCACGCTTCGCCTTGGCTGGCCGCTGCCGGCGGCGTCGTCTTTGGCGCGGCCATTATCTTTTTTGAAATTCGCCTGGAACAGGTAAGCCTCAAGCGCTTGATCGGCGCCGCGATCGGCTCCGTATTGGGAATTTTCGGCGCCTTCCTCATCTCCCTGGTGCTCGGCAAAGCCTCCGCCGATGCCTTCCTGCAAGTCGCCGTCCTCATGTTGATGACCTACATCGGTCTGGTTGTCGGCGCGCAAAAAGGCGACATGCTGAATCTGGCCGCGCTGGGCGGCATTTTTGGCGGCGAGAAGGGCGGAGCCCGGCGCAGCCTGAAAATCCTCGATACCAGCGTCATCATCGACGGTCGCATCGCCGATATCGCCGAAACCGGCTTCCTCGATGGCATCATCGTGATTCCCCAGTTCGTCCTCCGGGAACTGCAGCTCGTCGCCGATTCCTCCGATTCCATGAAGCGCAATCGCGGCCGCCGCGGCCTCGACATCCTGCAGCGCATCCAGAAAATGGCCCACCTCACCGTCGAAATCGTCGAAGAGGATTTTCCCAACGTCCGCGAGGTCGACATGAAACTCATCGAACTCGCCAAAATCCACGATTGCAAAATCGTCACCAACGATTTCAATCTCAACAAAGTCGCCCAGCTTCACGGCGTCGAGGTGCTCAATATCAATGAGCTCGCCAATGCGCTGAAGCCCATCGTGCTTCCCGGCGAAACCATGCGCGTCTTCATTCTCAAAGAGGGCAAGGAATACAACCAGGGTGTCGCCTATCTCGACGACGGAACCATGGTGGTGGTCGACAACGCCAAGCGCATGATCTCGAAAACCATCGAAATCGCCGTCACCAGCGTGCTCCAGACCACCGCCGGGAAAATGATCTTCGGCAAGTACGACGAGCGGCTGCACGCCGTAGCCGCCGGCGCCGAACGCCATGAACGCCCGGTGCGCAAGACCGATCCGCAGCCCGTTACCAATCTCGGCCCCGAAAAAACCACGGTAGAATCGTAAGGCACATGAAAATCGCCGTTATCGTCCCTGCCGCGGGCCTGGGCACGCGGATGGGCCGAACTTCCGCCGAACGGGCCGGCACGAGCCGCAAACAGTTCATGCTGCTCGAAGGCTCGCCCATCATGCTGCATACAGTTCGCAAATTTGCCGCCTCTCCCCGCGTCAACCAGATCGTCGTCGCCGTCCGCTCCGAAGATCTCCAGTGGGTTCGTGAGTTGCTCGCGCGCGAGTTCGCCGCCGGCCCTGCCCAATCCCCTTTAGTCCGCGTAGTCGAAGGCGGCAACAGCCGCCAGCAGTCCGTTCAAAATGCTCTCGCCGCCCTCGATCCCGATACCGACCTCGTGGCTGTCCACGATGCCGTCCGCCCCTTCATCGATCTCGAAACCATTCACAAAGTGCTCGATGAGGCCACCGATACCGGCGCGGCCATCGTGGGTGTGGTTCCCGTCGATACCGTCAAGCAGGTCAGCCGCGCTAATGGCCGCGCGCGCATCCGTGCCACTCTCCCTCGCGAGCGCCTCGTGATGGCGCAAACGCCCCAGGTCTTCCGCTACGATTTGTTGATGCACGCCTTCCAGGCCGCCAGCAATGATGGCTTTACCGGCACCGATGAAGCCAGCCTCGTCGAGCGGCTGGACATCGAAGTCAGCGTAGTTCTCGGCACCGACCGCAACATCAAAATCACCAAGCCCAGCGATATGGACCTCGCCCGCCTTTTTTTCCAGGAAGAAACCGCCGGAGAAGTGCGTTCTTGAGCGAAATCCGCACCGGCCTCGGCTGGGACACCCACCGCCTCGCCCCCGGACGCCCGCTCATTCTCGGTGGCGTCACCGTTCCCTCCGAACTCGGCCTTGCCGGCCACTCCGATGCCGACGTGCTTCTGCACGCCATTACCGACGCCCTCCTCGGCGCCGCCGCCCTGGGCGATATCGGCATGCACTTCCCCGATTCCGACCCCCGCTGGAAAGGCGCCAACAGCCTCGTGTTTCTCACTCACGCCCGCGATCTGGCGGCCGCCCAAGGCTACCGCATCGTAAACGTAGATTCCACCGTCATTCTGGAGCGCCCCAAACTCAAGGACCATCGCCAACTCATGCGCGAATCCATCGCCGCCGCCCTCCAACTCGATCTCGATCGCGTCTCGGTAAAATTCAAAACCGCCGAGCGCGTCGGGCCTGTCGGCGAACAACTCGCCGCCGAAGCCGAGGCCGTGGTCACGCTGTCGCGATAGCGACTCTTAGCCGCCGGCCCCGCACGACACGAACACAACCAACCGGGCGCAGGATAATGAAGCGGATCGAATCATGTTTCGAAAGATTCTAATTGCCAATCGCGGGGAAATCGCCGTGCGCGTGATCCGCACCTTGCGCGAAATGGGTATTTCCTCAGTGGCCGTCTTCTCGGATGCCGATCGCGCCTCTCTCCACGTGCGCATGGCTGATGAAGCCGAACACATCGGGCCCGCACCCTCGGCGGAGAGCTATCTGCGGATCGACCGCATCTTGGACGCGGCCAAGAAGCACGGCGCGGATGCCATTCACCCCGGCTACGGCTTTCTCAGCGAAAACGCGGAGTTCGCGGCGGCATGCCGGGATAGTGGAATCGTGTTCATTGGCCCATCGGCGGAATCCATCCGTGCCATGGGCTCGAAGACAGCCGCGCGCCAGAACGCGATCCGGGCGGGGACGCCGGTGGTCCCGGGCGCCGAAGACGCCCTCTCCTTGGAAGAGGCGCAGGCTTTTGGCGCGGAACACGGGTATCCCATCCTCCTCAAAGCCGTCGCCGGCGGCGGCGGCAAAGGCATGCGCGCGGTCGAGCGCGAACAGGACCTCGAATCCGCCTTCCGCAACGCCGCAAGCGAGGCCGACCGGGCGTTTGGTAACGCCGAAATCTACGCCGAAAAGCTGATCGAACGGCCGCGGCACATCGAAATCCAGGTACTCGGCGACCAATACGGCAACCTGGTCCACCTCGGCGAAAGAGAATGTTCGCTGCAGCGCCGCCATCAGAAGGTGGTGGAAGAGGCGCCTTCACCGTTGGTCGCCTTGCACCCGGAAATGCGCCACGCCATGGGCGAAGCGGCCGTCCGCGCCGCGCGCCAGGTGGGCTATTTTAGCGCCGGCACCGTGGAGTTTCTGGTGGACCAAAACCGGCGCTTTTATTTTCTCGAAATGAACACGCGCTTGCAGGTCGAGCATCCGGTCACCGAACTGATCACCGGCCTCGATCTCGTGAAGCTGCAAGTGGAAATTGCGGCGGGCGAGCGCCTTCCGTTCACTCAGGAAGCAATCGGCTGGCGTGGGTGGGCACTGGAATGCCGGGTTTATGCGGAGGACCCGTACAACAACTTTCTGCCCTATCCGGGCAAGCTGACGCGACTCGAGCGCCCATCCGGTCCGGGCATTCGCCTCGATGGCTATGTGTATGATGGATGGACCGTGCCGCTCGAATACGACCCGTTGCTGACCAAACTCGCGGTTTGGCACGGCACCCGGGACCAGGCCATTTCGCGCATGCGGCGCGCGCTAGGCGAATATGACGTCGGCGGGATTCGCACCAACGTGGGTTTCTTCCGGCAGATTCTGGACGATCCGGATTTCCGCGCGGGACGGCTGCACACCGGATTCATCGACGAGTTTCTGGCGCGCAGCCGTCCTCCCCTGCCCGCGGCCGATCTCGCTACCGTAGCCGCTCTGGCCGCGGCCTTCGACTACCACGCTCGCGCGCCACAAGGCAACGAGCCACGGGTTAGCGGTATCAGTCAATGGCTCACCGCCGGACGCCAGGAGTTACTACGGTGAAACTGCTCCTCACGTGGAATGGCGAAGAGAGGGAAGTGGAACTGGCCGTCCAAGCGGAAGCGTGCCGTTTCCGTATCGGCGCTGCCGAAGGCGTAGCAGAAGTGCGGGCAGTGTACCCGGGCGTATATTCGATCCTGATGGATGGTCGGAGCTATGACGCGTTCGTCGAGCGAACTGCGGCCGGCATGGTTGTGGCGGTTGCCGGCGAGCGCTTCGAGATAAGCGTGCGCGATCCGCGCCGGTGGTCGCCGAAGTCCGCCGCCGCGGTGTCGGGTATGGCGACGTTGACCTCGCCCATGCCCGGCAAAGTAGTGCGCGTGCTGGTGTCCTCTGGAGATACAGTGGAAGCCGGCCAGGGCATCCTGGTTGTCGAAGCCATGAAGATGCAAAATGAACTGAAGTCGCCGCGCGCCGGAAAGGTGGTTTCGCTCACAGCCCGCGAAGGGGCGACCGTAGCTGCCGGGCAAGCACTGGCCACGATCGGCTAAGGGGGAATCATGTCTTGGAAACGTGGCGTTTTGCTCGGTTTCGTATTGGCCCAGTTGCTTTCCGCGCAATCGAGCGAGCGCAAGAGCAACATGGAGCTCGTCGGCTATAACGACCTGCAAGCGCGCAGCGCCTATCAGCCTGTCATCGAAAAGCAGGGCAACCGCTGGATTGCCTATGTCGGCCATCACGCCGGGGTCCAGCCCAACCCGCTCACCGGGCAGATGGAACCGAACGGCACTTCCATCGTTGATGTCACCGATCCGCATCGCCCCGAATACCTGGCGCACATTCCGGGGGAACTGGTCCAGACCGGCGGCGGCGATGCCGGCGGGGCGCAAATGGTGCGGGTATGCAGCGGCGATGAACTCCCCCACGCCCAGAAGGGCCGCTTTTACATGCTCCGCAGCTTCGGCAACAGCGCGCACGAGATGTGGGACGTTAGCGACCCCGCCCACCCATCCAAGCTGACCACGGTCGTTGGCGGTCTGCGCGACACCCACAAGAGTTGGTGGGAGTGCGACTCGGGAATTGCCTACCTGGTTTCCGGCGTGATTGGCTGGCGCACCCCGCGCATGGCGCAAATCTACGACCTGAGCGACCCCGCTAAGCCCGTCTTTATTCGCAATTTCGGTCTTGCGGGACAGCAGCCCGGCGCCAAAGGCCCCACGCCGGGCGCTTTGCACGGCCCGATCTCCACCGGCCCCAAAGGCAACCGCGTGTACTTCGCCTACGACAACGCGCGCGATGGCATCTTCGAAATCGTGGATCGCGAAAAACTGCTGCACGGCCCCAGCGAACCGACCAACGAAAATCTGAATTACCCGGTGATCGCCCGCGTCGATCTGCCGGACGACATCGGCGCGCACACGGCATTTCCGCTGCTGCGCGTTCCGCTCGCCGAATTCGGGAAGCAGCGCTACGGCAAGGTAAAAGACTTTCTGGCGCTGGTGGGCGAGACAGGCCCCAACGAGTGCCTGGAGTACCGCCAGATGGTGCGCTTTTTCGATATCACGACCGAGTCCAAGCCGGTGGGCGCTTCCACCTGGACGGTGCCGGAAGCGAGCGGCAACTTCTGCGAAGCCGGCGGCCGCTTCGGCACACACTCTTCAAACGAAAGTTTCACTCCGGTCTATTACAACCGCATCCTGTTCATCGCCCATTTCAACGCCGGCGTGCGCGCCATCGATGTGCGCGACCCCTTCTTCCCTAAAGAAATCGCTTACTACATTCCGGCGATCACGGACAAAACCGATAAGCGCTGCGTGGGGCAAGGGGCGGAGCAGCACTGCAAAATCGCCATTCAAACCAATAACGTCGAAGTCGATGACCGCGGCTACATCTACGCCGTAGACCGTGCCAACACCGGGATGCACATTTTGCAGTTAACCGGAGCGGCGCGGGAAATTGCAGATTTCAGCAAGGCCCAAAACTAGAAATCATGGTACTTCTATTTTCTGGTTCTGGCGGCTGGGCTGCCCGGAAACACGCTGGCGCATGTAGTCCTGTATTCGGTCGGGGGCGGCACGGTCATCACAGCGCCGACAGGCCATTACTGGCTCCCATTGGACAACTGCCTGCCGTAAGTATCAATTAACGATCTCCGCAACGGCGCAACTTGTCCCCCCCTACCTGTATGTTTCGGGGTCCTTCGTTGTCGCCGTTCCGTTGGCCCCCGACCTGCCTCTAACCACGAAGGTTTGGCGGTCGGGCCCCGATCCCGTCACACCGGCATCCCGAACCGCCAAAGCACATAGCCGATCGCCTGTTTCACGCAGTTCCACTGCTGGTGAAACGGATCGGAGGCCCGCTCTTTGCGCGGCGAGCCGTATACCGCCAGGCCGCTCGCCCGCAGCATTTCCTTGACGCGGAAGATGTGATACCCGTCGCTCACCACGACAGCCGATTGCAGGCCCATCCGCCGCAAAATTTCGGCCGCCATGCTCACCGATTGCACGGTGCTTTCGCCTTCCGTCTCCACAATGATGGCTTCGGAAGGCACGCCCTGCGAAATCAGATAGGAGCGGCCTACGCCGCCTTCCGTGAACACCGGGTCGCCGCCGGCGCCGCCGGTGGTCATAATGCGCGGCGCGATGTGACGGCGATACAACGCCAGGGCGTGATCGAGCCGGGCGCGCAGCACCGGAGACGGGTGGCCGTGATATTCCGCCGCTCCCAGCACCAGGATGACGTCGGCTGGTTGCGCTTCGTCGCGGCCGGCCTGCTGGTTGATGCGCACGGCCAGATACGCGATATAAATCAGCAAGGCGGAAGTGGCGATAGCGAGCGCATTCCAGACGCTCCGTTTCATCTGCTGTAATTTATTGTAAGCATGGCGAAGCCGGAAATCGTCACCAGTGCGGCCAATCCGCTGTTGAAGGACGTGCGCCGCGCCATCGCCCGCGGCGGGCTGACTTCGGAAGGCTGGTGCGTGGCCGAAACCTTTCACTTGCTCGAAGAAGCGCTGCGCAGCGACTGCGAGGTGAAGGTGGTGTTGGCCGCCGAATCGGTGCGTTCGGCCGTGGAAGGCCATGTCCGCGGCCTGGGGCGAACCAAAGTTGCGGTGGCGCCCGACGGGTTGCTGCGCGCGGTTTCGGACACGGAGAGCAGCCAGGGTATCATTGCGCTCGTGAAGCCTCCCGAGTGGCGGCTCGAACAGCTCTTTCGCGGGTCGCCGCTCGTGCTGGTGCTCGATGGTCTACGGGATCCCGGCAACTGCGGAACCATCGTGCGGGCCGCGGAGGCGTTCGGCGCCAGCGGCGTGATCTTTTTGAAAGGAACGGCGAGCCCGTACAATCCGAAGACCCTGCGCGCCTCGGCCGGGTCGCTGTTCCGCGTGCCTTTTCTGCACGGCGTGGATACGGTGCTGGCGCGGGCGGCGCTGAAGCAGAACCGGGTAGAGCTATTCGCCGGGGTGCCGGCGCGCGAAGGAGTGCGGTCACTGGCGCAGGTGGATCTGACCGGGCGATGCGCATTGATTGTCGGCAACGAAGCGCGGGGCGTGGGCGGGGAGTTGCTATCGGCGGCTTTGGATGTGGCTATTCCGACCGTGAGCGTGGAATCGCTGAATGCGGCCATCGCCGCGGGCATCATGCTCTACGAGGCCCGCCGCCAGCGGGCGCTGGCGGGCTAGCTAGGGGCGATAATCAGGACGTGAGCCTCTTCGATACGGCGCCGCTTCGCGAACCGGACGACCGAAAACGCCCCCTGGCCGAGCGGATGCGGCCTGAACGGCTGGAAGATTTCGTGGGCCAGGAGCATATCCTGAGTCCCGGCAAGCCGCTGCGGCGGCAGATCGAACGCGATGAGCTGAGCTCGATCATTCTGTGGGGACCGCCCGGCGTTGGCAAAACGACACTCGCCCGGCTGATTGCCCGCATCACGAGCTGCGAGTTCATTCCGTTCAGCGCGGTGCTGAGCGGAATCAAGGAGATCAAGGCGGTAATGGCCGATGCGGAGCGGCTGCGCCGCATGGGACGGCGCACGATCCTGTTCATCGATGAGATTCACCGCTTCAACAAAGCGCAGCAGGACGCCTTTCTGCCGTATGTCGAGCGAGGCGACATCATTCTCATCGGCGCGACTACGGAGAACCCGTCTTTCGAAGTGATTTCGGCGCTGCTTTCGCGCTCGCGCGTCTATGCGCTGCGCGGGTTGACAGTGCCGGAAATCGTGACACTGCTCGGGCGCGCGCTGCCCGTAATCGGGCTGGAAGCGCCGCAAGAACTGCTGGAACAGATTGCGATCTACGCCAATGGCGATGGCCGCCAGGCGTACAACACCCTCGAAGCGGCGGCCGCGGCTTCTCCGCGCGGCGAGGGCGGAGCGGTGCTCACTTTTCAGGCGGTGCAGGATGC
The DNA here is from genome assembly GCA_035294665.1 of Bryobacteraceae bacterium. Classification (GTDB taxonomy): domain Bacteria; phylum Acidobacteriota; class Terriglobia; order Bryobacterales; family Bryobacteraceae; genus PSRJ01. The sequence continues at coordinate 12,690 of DATGKM010000055.1, forward strand.
CATCGACCGTAAAGTGCTGCTCTACGACAAGAGCGGCGAGGAGCACTACAACCTGATTTCGGCGTTGCACAAATCGGTGCGCTCGAGCGACGTGGATGCGGCCCTCTATTGGCTCACGCGCATGGTGGAAGCGGGCGAGGACCGGCTGTACATTGCCCGCCGGCTGATCCGTATGGCGAGCGAAGATATCGGCCTGGCCGACCCGCGCGCGCTCGAGCAGGCCGTGGCGGCCATGCAGGCCGTGCATTTTCTCGGTATTCCGGAAGGCGATCTGGCCCTGGCGCAGGCGGCGATTTATTTGTGCATGGCGCCCAAATCCGATGCAGCCTATCGCGCCATGAATGCCGTCGCCGCCGACGTCGAGCGCACCGTTGCCGAACCCGTGCCTATGCATCTGCGCAATGCCGTAACGCGCGATATGAAAGCCTGGGGATACGGGGCCGGCTATCAGCACGCGCATCAGTTCGAAGATGCCATGGTGGATATGGAGTGCCTGCCGCCAGCGCTCGCCGGCACCCGGTATTACTTCCCTACGGATCGTGGATTGGAGAAGCGCATCGCCGAAAGACTGGAAGAGATCCGCAAGGCCAGAGGGAGCCGGTAAGCGCTCACTCCCGCCAGCCCGCCTTATGCGCGATCCATGTCTTTGCGGCCAGTCCGGCCATCAAAATCCAGACAGCCGCGCGCAGGATTCCATCGAGTGTAAGGCCGGCCAGCACGGCGATCACGGCATGGACCGCCATGGCTGAAATCAACCGCTTGTTCATTGATACTTAATTCTGGCACGCGCGACTTCCCCTTTCTATTTGCATTTACCTCGTCAGAAGGAGGAATCAGTAATGAAGAGGTTCAACAGATTGCGGATGGGGGTGGCGCTTGGAACCGCCCTTACGTTTGGGGCGAGTGCGGAAACAATCGATCACAGGCGGGAGATCAACAGGACCGCATCGCCTCGGGGATTGCGAATGCCAAACTCACGGCTGGCGAGGCCGGCTCGAACAAAAGAAGCCCGATCGAATCACGAGATCCGCCGCGACCGCCGGATCAATGGCGGCTACCTGACGGAAAGGGAATCGGAGGAGCGCAGTTCCCTTCCGGCGGCGATTCGCCGGCAAAGCTCATGCTACAAACGAAGCATGCAAAGTCCGGAGGACGATTAATGCAAAGCCCGGGGAACGATCAATGCAAGGTCCGGAAGATCGCAGGTTTTCCGCCCGCCTCGATTGCCACTATCTTTTGCTTGCTCCGCCTGCTGTGAATGCTGCCACGCCGCTCGTGGTTACTCTGCATGGATTCGCGGCCAATGCGGAAGCGATGCTGCCGTTGACTGCGCGCTTGTTCGAGAGGCAGGCGGCGATTGTGTCGCTCCAGGGGCCGAACCAGTTTTTTCTAGGTGCGGGAAATCGGGAAGTGGGATACGGCTGGATCACCAGCCGGCGGCCCGCCGAATCGATCCGGCTGCATCACGAAATGGTGCGGCACGCGGCGGAGGAGGCTGGTCGCGAGCTCGGAATCGCAGCCGAGCGGCGGTTCCTGTGTGGCTTTTCGCAGTCGGTCGGGCTGAATTACCGGTTTGCTGCGGCTCACCCGAACGTGTTCCGCGGCGTGATCGGGATCTGCGGCGGCTTACCGGGCGACTGGGATGATGGGCCGTACGGGAAATTGGCGGCGGCGGTGCTGCACATTGCGCGACGTGGGGATGAATACTACCCTCCGGAAGTTACCTGTGGGTATGCGGAGCGGCTTCGGCGGCGGGCGCCGGATGTGGAATTTCATTTACTCGAAGGCGGGCATCGGATGCCTTCGGAAGGACGGAAGATCGTGGAGCCGTGGATCCAGCGGCTCCTCGAAATGTGATCTGGCTTTCGGTCGCACGACTGGTTAAGCTGGATATAGGAGCGTTGCGTATGCGCCGACCTGCGCCGTCTGAGCCGCCGTGGTGGTGTGTGGGTTTGGTCAAGGCGGCAGCATGGCTGGTCCCGGGGCGCGCGCGCACAGATTGGCGCGCCAAGTGGTTGGGGGTTGTCTCCAGCGCGTGGATTCTCTCACAACGCGGTGAGGTCGATCCGCGCGTCATGCGGCGGTGCGCGGCGGATTGCCTGGCAAACGTTTTCCATGCCCGGACCAGCGGGCGGGAGGCCCGGCAGTTGTTGCGGTCTCCGGGCGTGGTGCTGGCGGGGGCGGTATTTGCCCTGGCCGTAATGACAGTGGCAAGCCATGGGTTTTCGGGGACGCGGGCGCTGTTCCGGCCGCTGCCGGTGGAAGATCCGGGCCGGCTGGTGCGCATCCGCTTTACGGGCGCGGCCGGACAGATCGCCGGGGTGCCCCCGTGGGTGCTGCCCGCCTGGGACGCCCACTCGAATCTGCTTACGGGCATTGCTGCCTATATTCATCGGCCTTATGCGCCGCTGGCGCGGGTTACGCCGAATTTCTTTTCTCTGTTGGGAACCAAAGCCGCGCAGGGGAGGCTTTTCGCCGCGGGCGATCGGGATACCGCGATTCTCAGCGATAGCGGGCGGCGCGCGTTGTTCGGCCCAAATGCGCCCGTCCTGGGGCGGCGTTTGAAAGTCGAGGGCCGGGAATACACCATAATCGGCGTGCTGCCGGATTCGTTTTGGGCGGTCTCGCCGCGCATTACGGTATGGATTCCGTTGCACCTGGGCGCGCAACCCGATCCGGGTGTGCCGGTGCTGATTCCGGTGGTGGGCCGCATGAAACCGGGGACATCCTGCTCCGGGGGATCATGCGACAAGATTCGGACAGACCTGTTTAACGCAGCCAAGGCGGGCGGGCGGCCTCTTCCGCGGAGGCCGGAGGTGGTGCCGTTCACCGCGGTGACCGAACCGCAATTAGCCGGCTACCTGATCTGGATCGGTTTCGGAGTTCTGGTGGGTGCGGTGATCGTTGCTCTGCAACAGCCGTTCCGGCTATGGCACGGCTGGCGCTATGGGTGGCTGCTGATCGGAAAGACCGTTCTGCTGGTGGCCATTCCGGCGTTGGGCTGGATCGAAATCCGCTCCGCGATTGGGGGTACAGGACCGCCGGAAACCTCGGGTATCGCGGCTGCAGGAGGGGTGCTGACGGTCGTTTTCGTTTCTGCCTGCGCGCTGGGTTTCTGGTGGAGTTTCGCGGATCAGCGGCGCCGGTGCCCGCAGTGCCTGCAGTTGCTGGCCATGCCGATCACCATCGGTTCCTGGGCGAGTGTGCTCGATCCGGTGACCACCGAATTTCTATGCGAATCCGGCCACGGGTCGCTCTATGTGCCTGAAACCGAACACGGCGAGCCGGACCACTGGACGGCGCTCGATCCTTCCTGGCGGGACCTGTTTGATAAGCTGACGCCGAAAGGGCCGTAGGTTTGAATCATGCCACTTTGCCTTCGAGTGCGGCGCGCACGGCTTTGGCAAGCTGGATGGCGGTATAAGGCTTTTGGACGAAACCGACGAGGCTTTTGCCGGTGAAACGGCGGCTCGCTTCCACCTCGTTATAGCCGCTGGACAAGATCACTTTCACGTCGGGTTTGATGGTTCTCAGGTGGCGGAGGGTCTCTTCGCCGCTCATTATAGGCATTGTCACATCGAGCACGACGAGCGAGATCTTGTCCGCGAGCAGGCGGACGAGGTCCACGCCCACCTTGCCGTTTTCGGCGCCGAGAACCGTGTAGCCGTAGCGTTCGAGCATCGATTTGGCCGTTTGACGGACGATCTGTTCATCGTCGACAACCAGGATCGTGGCTTCACCCATGAGATGGTCGGTAGTGGCGGCCGGCGCGGCGATCTTGGACCCATGGTGGTCATGATGTACGTTTCGTCGATATCCTGCATCTCCGTGGTGACCAGCACCGTACCGTTATTGTCCTTGCCTACAGCTTCAGCGCCATTGATGATCAGATTCATGACGAGCTGCTGAATCTGGCTGGGATCGGCTTCAATGTAGGCGAGGTCACTGGCTAGCTCGAGTTGCAGGTGTATGTTTTTGGGGATGGATATGCGGATCAGCTCAGTGATATGCGATGCGCCGATGATCGCGCCGGTATGATCGCGGAAAGACGGCCAACAGATACGCGTTTCGATCACCATTTCGAAGTGGTCGACGTGTTTGCCTGCGGCGATTTGCTTCAGGATTTCGCTTTCCTCATCCAGACGGTCCGGTGGCAGCAGGAAGGACATATGCTTACCCCGGGCTTCGGCTGCGGCATATCCGTAAATCCGTTCCGCCGCGGCATTTCAAGTCAGGATATAGCCATCCAACGTCTTGCTGATGATCGCGTTGTCGGACGCCTCAATGATTGCCGCTAAATGTGATGCCGCATGTTCCTCGGGGAGATCCTTCGAAAGTTCCGATTGCATGTTTTGGGGGCCCAAATGATAAATTTTGCCACTTTCAGCGTTCCGGGGCGGGCCATCTTGGGTCTTGTATGCACCCGGAGGGCCGCCGGACATGATAAATTTTGACAAATATGCGGACGCCGTGCTGGTGGATTGTGGTGGTTGCGGCGGTATTACCAGCCGCTGGCTGGGGACAGGGGCCATTGAGGAACGGTGGCCGGCCACTGGCGGTGGAAGAACTGTCCGAGCCGCCGGTTCCGGCTGACCCGCTGGAATTAGTCGAGGGCAATGCGGAAGCGGTGCGGACGCCGGAACAGCGGCAGGCCGCTATCGACCTGCTGAATACGGCGCGGGCGAGTTCGAACGTGCGCGGCCAGCCGTATTACCTGGTCACGACGTTCCAGTCGTTCGGTTCATCGGCTTCGGATGGCGCATGGAGTCTGGACGACATGTCTCCGAGCGGCACGCTGTACCGATGGAGTGCGCAGGGGCCGGGCTACTCGGCGATTCACTTGTACAGCAACCGGCTCCTCTACACCGATCGGCCTTCCACAGTTATTCCGCTGCGGCTGGCGCAAGTGAGAGAGGCTATTTTCTTCACTTACCCGGCAGTAGGGCCGTATGCCTCGTTGCGGACGGCAAGCGCTTCGCTCGATGGTGTACAGCTCAACTGTATTTTGGCGGCGCCAGGTTTGGCAGCCCGGCACTTTTCCGGAGGACGCAACTGGGAGGAATCGGAGTATTGCGTCGATCCCAATTCGCGGCTGCTCGTGACATACTCGCCGGCTCCGGGTGTCTATGTCCGGTATGATTATGCGAATGCGATCCCGTTTCATGGAAAAACGATTCCGGGCGGTTTCACCATTTCGGAATTCGGGCGGCCGATTCTGGAAGCCAAAACGCAAAGTGTGAGCGATCCAGGAAATGTGAGTCCGGCGCTGTTTGAGACTTCCGGGCTGACGCCCGTTGGAGTAGGCTCGATAATGACCCCTGCGGCGCACGTGCGCCGGGGGCAACGGGGCGCGAGCGGCGCCCTGCATATGGTGGAGCTGCGCGGGATTTCTACGCCGGACGGGCAGACGAGCGAAATCGAGGTTCTGGCGAGCACGAACGCGGCATTGAACGAAGCGGCGCTGGAGTGGGCGAACCGCTGGCAGCAACCGGCGAACCAGCCGCAAAACGGCAGCACGCCTCAATCTCATGAGATCTTTTTTCTGTACGAGGCGGTGCAATAACCATGAGCCGACGGTTACGCTGGTTCGGAGCGCTGGGCATGGCCGGGGTTGCGCTGTTAGGGTTGGCCCGCGTGGGGCGATCGGGCGAATCGTTGTGGGACGATCTGTATCGATCGGCGTGGGCAGGTATCTACACAGCCGGCCAGGCTAGCGAGGGAGAAGCGATTTACCACGAGCGGTGCGCTTCCTGCCATGGCGCGTCGCTGGAGGGTTCCGAATACGCCCCGCCGCTCAGAGGCCGCGATTTCACGCTCGATTGGGACTGGGGGAACATGGCGGACCTGTTTGAGAAGATTCAGTACACCATGCCACGCAATCGCTCGGGCGCATTGAGCGAGAACCAGGTGGCGGATGTGTTGTCGTACATTCTGCAGGAGAACCGGTTCCCGGCGGGCGGTAGCGCGCTTCCGCAGGATGTGGACGAGTTGCGGGGAGTGCTGTTTCTGGCGGACAAGCCGCGCAGGTAACGGGCTGTACACCATTCGGCGCTTACACCATCCGGCTTTTACACCATCCAACCATCGGCGAGTTGGATGACTCGGTTGCCGTAAGCCGCGTTGGCTTCCGAGTGCGTCACCTGCACGATGGTTGTGCCTTCTTCGTTCAGCTTTTTGAAAAGCTCCATGATCTCCTTGCCCTGGGCTGAGTGCAGATTGCCTGTGGGTTCATCGGCGAGGATGAGCTTGGGGTTCGCAATGACGGCGCGCGCTACGGCAACCAACTGCTGCTGGCCACCGGAGAGCTGGTTGGGAAACAGATCGCGCTTGGCGACGATGTGGAAGCGATCGAGCGTATCGCAGACCATGGAGGCTCGCTGGGAACTTTTGATATTTCGGTAGGAGAGGGGGATATCCAGGTTCTCGTAGACGGTGAGTGTATCGATCAGGTGATAGCTTTGAAATACAAAGCCGATGTATTTCTTGTTCAGCTCCACGCGTTCTTTAGGCTTCATGCGGTGCACCGGGGCGCCCAGGAATTCGTACTCGCCGCTCCAGCCGCCATCGAGCATGCCGACGATGCTGAGCAAGGTGGACTTGCCGGCGCCGCTGGGGCCCATGATCGTGACGAATTCGCCCTCCCGGATTTCGAGATTGATTCGCCGGAGGACATAGCTGCGCCCATAAGCGCCTTCGTAGAATTTTTCCAGATTGCGAAGTGTGATCACCGATAACGATTGTGCCATTTGCCGGGCGGCGGGTGGGGGAGCTCGGCATAAGCGAGCGACCGGCGCTGCGTGGTGACGGGTAGTGCGGGCGCGGCCGGGGTGCGCGGGGCGGCCGGCAGGCCGCTGGAAAAGCCCATCTGAAATAGAATAGTGGCCGTGGCCGCGCGAAGGCTTCTGGCACTCACGGCGCTTTGGGCGGCGTTACTGCGCGGCCAGGGAAACGAGCCGTTCGAGATTCGCGGCGTAGTCTCCGAACTCGGTCCGGACACTGGAATCGCGGGCGCGCAGGTTACGCTATATCAATTCGGGGAAGAAACCCGCGACCAAGCTACCGAAAGAGCGGTGTTCGCCACCATTGCGTGTGCGCCGGGACGCCGGGATCGAAATTAGGACCGTAAAGGCGATCGCAAAAGACATCTGTCAGATTGCCGGCGGCAAGGAATTTCTCAATATGAAAGCGATTAACCAGCAGCGGGAGAATATCCTGGGCACGCACTCCCTCAAAGCCGCCGTCGCGGCAGCAGTCCCAATTGTTGAAGGCGTGGTCCGTAACGCGCAACTGGTGATTGTACTTGAGTTTTTCAGGCAAGGTGCCCCATAGGGCAGTGATGATGCCTAATGCTTCAGGCCACCGCATGTGTCCGTTCCGGCCGATCATATCCGCGGTGATCAGCACTCCCGAGCTACCTATCGCGGCAGCGACGCCTTCTAATAAACTTTCCAGCTCGACTATGTGATGCAGAATGTAATTCGCGAGCACAGCCGTGTAGCGCCGGCCCGATCGCTTTGGGACGGACCAGGAATTCAAATCGGATTGAATAAGTCACGGATGAATTTCTGCGTGACCTTGCTGCGGTGGGCCGGCAGTCGGTCCCAAATCAGCAAGTTGTCGCCATCAATGTAGCGGAGCAAGTGTTTGAGAAATTCGATGATCTGCTCGGATTTGATGGTCTGTTCGAAGAACTGAAAGTAAAAGTTCCAGAGGGTGACACCGGCGATCACCGATACGGTTTTCCAGTTGAAGTGGAACTGCAGGACCGGCGTCTGCCCGCGCGGCGCCCAGGTGCGCCGCCGATGGGGCCTTTGGCTCAGTCCGCTTTCGTCGGCGTCTCATAACCCAGCCGTTCGGGACCTTGCAGGAGCAACTCGACCAGGCGCTCCTTGTCGGCTTCATCCAGACAGGGCAGTCGCCCTGCCCGGCCAGCCTGCCGTAGCGCGACGTTACCGCCTTCCTGGTACTCCTTCCGCCACCGGCTGACGGTTTGGTTGCTCACCTTTAGCCGGCGGCCGATCTCGCTATTGTTGAGGTTCTTTTTGAACAGCTTCGCCGCGCCGAACCGGTGCTTTTCCAGTGCCACAAAGTCGCGCTTAAACACCGAGTGGATTGCCCATGCAGAATTAGACGTTGCCAAGCCAGAATGGTTCCGCTATATTATGCGAGATTCAGTAGAATGGAGAGCGCTATGCGGCAGCGATGGCTGCCGCCAAGAGTAGAGGTAGTGAATGGCGGTCGATCCCGCATGTTGCGACGAAGCGGGTACGGCTACAGGCGTATGACATGCAGGCCGGAATGCGGTTGAAGTCGCGGACATTGACCGTGCCGATGCCGTAGCCGAGTTCTAGTACACAAGCTCCTCAGAACGGAAGCTTCCATGGCTCGCGGCGGGCCCGGATTCCTTCCGCTAGATCCCGAGCGAAATCCTCGGCGATGATAGCATTGGCCCCGGCGGCGTGGGCGGTAAGTGGCGCAACAGGCTGAGAATCTGCGCCACGCAGTCGTGTTCCGGCTACAGCGTCTCTCTGCAATTAGTAATTGTCCAGCGGCCCGAACAGGTACCGATAACAGCGGGCGTAGAGTGGGGAACCATACACAGCGGCGATGACGGCGGCGAGCAGCAGCGGCAGGAAAGCGATACGGGTAGCGGACGGCGAAGCCATATCGGCCTCGACCGGCTCTAGCTGTAAGGAACTGAGGCAGCGATCGACGAATTGGGGCGGATCCGGGGATATCTCGTCGTTTACCGCCAGCGGGGCCGCGAGCGCCGGGGCGACGATTAACAGCAACGCGCAGGCGAGGATGCGGAGCGGGCGCATTCAGGCAATTCTCGAGGTGAAGCGGACCGTGCCCATGCGCGCGGCCGAATCTTCGCGGACGTTCAGTTTGCGCATCCTGTAGAGGAGCGCTTTGTAATCGATCTTGAGGAGCGTGGCGGCGCGCTTGCGATTCCACTGCGTGGAATGCAGAGCCGCCAGGATGGCATCGGCTTCGGCCTGATGCTTGGCACGGCTGACCTGATCGAGAATGGGTTCGGGCGCCGCCACGTCCGCGGGAATTTCCGGAGCGGATAAGGGCGAGGCGCGCAGCGCTCCCTTTGCGGATTTGGTGTACAACTCGCGGACAATCGCATTCGGGTCGCGCAGGACCAGGTAGCGGCGCATGACGTTTTCGAGTTCGCGCACGTTGCCCGGCCAATGATAGGCGGTCAAAGCATGCTGGAGTTCGATGGTGAGTTCCGGCAGTTCGGCGTCGGCGGGACAGTGCTTGCGGAGCAAGTGCCCGGCCAGGCCGCAGATATCCTCTCTGCGCTCGCGCAGCGGCGGCAAAGAAATATTCATCACGTTGAGGCGATAATAGAGATCCTCGCGAAAGGAGCCGTTGGCGATGGCGCGTTCGAGATCGCGATGCGTGGCGGCGAGCAAGCGGACGTTCACTTTCATCAGGTTCTTGCCGCCCAGCCGGCGGAATTCGTGATCCTGCAGCACCTGCAGCAGCTTGGCCTGGAGGCGCACGTCCATATCGCCGATTTCATCGAGCAGAATGGTGCCGCCATCGGCCATTTCAAACATGCCGGCTTTCTTTTGAAATGCGCCGGTAAATGCGCCGCGCTCATAGCCGAATAATTCGCTCTCGACTAATTCGGAAGGGAGGGCGGCGCAATTCAACTTGAGGAAAGGCTGGTGGGCGCGGGGCGAACGGGCGTGCAATTCGCGGGCGATCACCTCTTTGCCGGAACCGGTTTCGCCCTGAATCAGCACGGGGACCTCGGACCAGCCGATGGGAGTGAACAACGCTTCCAGTTCCCGCATGCGCGGGCTTTCGCCGACGAACCAGGCGGCCGAGGGGGGCGGCGGGGGCGATGTGGGCTGTTCGGGCGCCTGGGGCGCTACCCATCGGCCTTCGAGCGCCTTGGCGAGGGCGCACTCGAGTTGCTCGCGGGAAACCGGTTTTTGGAGAAAATCGGCGGCGCCCGAACGCATGGCCTCAACTACGTTTCCGGTGGAAGCGGTGCCCGAAATCATAATCACCGGAAGGTTGGGCGCGAGGTTGCGAATGGCTTCGAGCGTCTCGGTGCCGTCGCAATCGGGCAGCATTAAATCAAGCAGAATGACCGCGATTTCTTCTTTCGAGGAGCGCAACAGGTTGAGGGCCTGCTGGCCATCCTGGGCGGAGGCGACCCCGTAGCCCATGCGGCGCAGACTCACTTCCAGATAGCCGCGAACCTGCGGATGATCTTCCACTACCAGAACCGTCGGTGCATTGATGGATGTTCCCATGGGCCGCCCAATGTCGAATTTGGCACAAATTGATTACTAAAAATACACAGAAAAAATTTAATTATTGTTCCGAGTATTTGGTATCGGGAGGCGCGCCCGATTCTCATCAATGTTAAGCTGCCGGCCAAAATTTGCAAAAAATTCATTTGATTGCCGGCAGCCATTTTGGCAGGGAAAGTGCCATTCAGAGTGGAAATCCAATATGAGGCCAACCCGAAGGAAGTTGCGAACGGCCGCTACGGCGGCGGTGTGGGGGATGTTGACGGCGGCTGCGTCCGGCCAGGGAACCGGGGAGCTGACCGGCATTGGTACGCCGCTGCCGCGGGAACCGGGGGTTTTGCGAGTGTACAGCATGGGCGCGGACGCAACCTATTATTCGGTCGGGCTGCCGTATGGGTCCGGGGCGCTGCCGGCCGGAACGCCGGAGCGGCCGGCGTTGGGGAGCGGCGGCAGCCTGTCGTTGGGGTGGTCGGATATCCGGGAGAACTCGACGGCGGTGGTGGCGTATGCCGGGTCATACGCTACCCAAAAGGGGTATGCGGCAACGAGCGCGCTGAACCAATCTTTATCTTGGAATTGGCAACGGAAGATAAAAGGTCTATGGGATCTGAAACTCTCTGGGAACGCGGCGGAGGCCACGCGCGATCGATATCTGTACACGCCTTTGAGCGGCCCTGGAAACGCGGACGGCGCGGCTCTTGCGCGGATCGCGTTCGCCGATCCAGCGCCGGCGCTGGGCATCGATGGCGAAGGAGGCGACTCAGGGCGCGGTCCGGGGGTGGCGGGACCGGGCAGCGGGTTTTCGGAACCGCTGGTGCAGGCATTGTTTGGGACCCGCGTGCTAACGACGGAGTTGACTGCCGGGCTAGCCTATCAGCAATCGGAGAGGCTTTCGTGGAATTTCACGCTTTTGGGGGAGCGCATGGAGAGCTTGCCAGACGAGAGTATGCCCAAGCCGCCGCCGCCGCTCGCTCCGATCAGTACGGCGATTTCGGGAGATGCGCGCCTTCAATATTTGTGGAGCCCGCGCACGACTCTGCGGGTGGATGTGTCGGAGACCCGGACCGTTTCGCGAATTGAAGACATGTACACGACCAGGGCGGTGGCCAGCATTACGCATGCGCTGAGCGAGCGCTGGCTGGCGGAAGTCTACGCAGGCGGCAGCCAGATTTCGCCGCTGCGCAATCTTTATCCGTTGCCGGTGAACCTGGGATATGCGGCGGGCGGGGCGCTGGCCTGGCGGAGCTTCAGCAACACGTTGACGGGGTCGGTGGCGCGGGAATTGGGGGATGCGTTCGGCTTAGGCGCTGTCCACTCGCTGACGGGGCGGGCGATGTGGATGTGGCGGCGGCCTGGGGCGGGTTGGGTAGTGCAGGCGATGTTTGCATTTCAAAAGTTGAACGAAGGGGCGAGCGCGCAGGACTGGTCCGCAACCGGGGCGATCACGCGCATTCTCAATCAACACCTGGCTACGCAAATTGCTTATGTGTACCTGCAAATTTCGGAGGCGCCGCTGATTGGCTTGCTGCCGGATCAAAGCTCGGTCCGGGTGAGCGTGACGTGGTATCCGGGCGTGCTGCTGTATCCGTGAGGGCGGCTATGGTGCGCATTTTCAATCAATATGTGTCGTTGAAGCTTGTGCTGTTAGGGGGCGTGGAGGCGCTGCTGACTTTTCTGGCGCTGCTCTGCGGCGCGAAACTGCGGTTCTTGGGGGAGCCGTCCGAATTTGCGCAATATACGGCGCTGCCGGGTTTCGGGCTGCAAACCGGTGTTTTTGTTCTGCTCTTTCAGATCTGTTTTTACTGTTGCGATTTGTACGATGCGGCGGTGGCGGGAAATTCGGGGCGGCAGGCGGTGGCGCTGGTGGAGTCGGTTGGCGCCGGGTTTTTGATTCTGGGGCTTACCTATTACATATTTCCGGTGCTGCTGATTGGCCGGGGGGTGCTGTTCATCAGCACGCTATTGCTGGCGGGCTTCGTGGCGCTCAGCTGCGCGGTGCTGGATCGGGCTTGCGCGGCGGCTTTCGTGGAGCGGGCGGCAATTTTGGGCACGGGGGAACTGGCGGGGAAGGTTGCGCTCGAAATGCACCGCAGGAAAGACCTGGCGATCGAGCTTGCGGGCTTTGTCGATGGGGGTGTGGATACCGGCGGGACGGGGGCCGGACGCGAGTTTTGCGGGTACCCGGTGCTGGGCGGCGCAAGCGAACTGGAGAGGGTCGCGGCGGAGTGGCAGATTTCGCGCATCATTGTGGCGATCGAGGACCGGCGCGGCCAATTGCCCGTGGCGAACCTGGTGAAGCTGCGGGTGCAGGGCGTTCGGATTGAAGATGCGCACGCGGCGGTAGCGGCGCTGACGGGCCGGGTGTGGCTGGACACGGTGCGGCCGAGCTGGTTCGTATTCTCAGATGGATTTCATCGCTCGAAAGCCAACCAGACCGCGAAACGCGCCATTGATCTGGCCCTGGGAATCCTCGGGTTTGCGCTGACGGCTCCGGCAATGCTGGCGCTGGCGGCGGCCATCCGGCTGGATTCCAAAGGACCGGCGATTTACCGGCAAACGCGCGTGGGGCTGGCGGGCCGGCATTTCGACCTGCTGAAGTTCCGTTCCATGCGGGCGGATGCGGAAGCGCTGGGAGGCGCGCAGTGGGCGGCGGAGGACGATCCGCGGATTACGCGCGTGGGCCGGTTTCTGCGCAAGTACCGTCTAGATGAGCTGCCGCAGTTTCTCAATGTGATTCGCGGCGAAATGAGCTTTGTGGGACCGCGGCCGGAGCGGCCGGTGTTTGTGGAGCAGTTGCGCCGGGCGATTTCCTACTACGACGAACGGCACAGCGTGCGGCCGGGAATTACGGGGTGGGCCCAGGTGCAATACCGTTATGGGGCCAACGTCGAGGATGCGGCACGCAAGCTGGAATACGACCTGTTCTACCTGAAGAACATGTCGCCGCTGTTCGATCTGGCGATTGTGCTGAAGACGGTAAGGATCGTGGTGGCGGGCGGGGGGCGGTAGGCGTGACCTCTTTGAAGTTGGCCTGAGAGTTGCCTTAGGAAAACCGCACTAAATCTCAGCACGAAAAGGAAGCCGCATGAAGAAGCACGTAGGCGTGTTGTTCGGCGTGAGCTTGCTCGCGCTCTATGCGATTCAGGAGCAGGCCAGAACGGAGGCGGCCAGCGCGGTTTTATTGGGGAGCGTGCTGCTGACGGCCGCCGCGGCGATCCGGCATCGGGCGCCGAAACTCTGAGGCGCACAGCCCGGGGTAGCCGCGCCGCCACGCCTCGACCAAAGCCAAATTAGGGGAAATTATGCAACCTGTGGGGACTCGAAATGGGGAGACGAAGTTTCTGGAGGAGAACTCCATGTTTCTGCCCCTTTCGATCGCCCACATGCTCTGGAAGCGCAAGCTGGCGATCGCGGCTATTACTTTGGGGGGGGGCGCGCTCAGCGGTCTGGCCATTCACCATATGCCCTCGATTTACTCTGCCGAAGCTGTGGTGCTGATCGAATCGCAGAAAATTCCGGAGAAATTCGTTTCTTCGACGGTGAGCATGGACATGCAGGACCGCATCGCGGCCATGAGCCAGGAAATTCTGAGCAGCGGCAGGCTGGAAAAGATCATTTCCGATTTCGGCTTGTATCGCGAAGAAAGCCAGCGCGGCACGACGGAGGACGCGCTCGAGCGGATGCGCAAGGACGTATCCATACAGATGGACCGGACGCTGACGGCGACGAAACCGGGCGCGTTCCGGATTTCGTACCGCGGGAAGGATCCGAGCGTGGTGGCGGCCGTGGCCAACCGGATTGCCAACCTGTTTATCGAGGGGAACGACCAGACGCGGGAGGTGCAGGTGGAGGGCACTTCGGAGTTTCTGGACCGGCAGTTGGCGGAAGCCAAAGCGCGGCTGGACGACTTAGAGGCGCAGGTAGGGCGCTTCAAAGCGAAGTACAATGGCGAGCTGCCGGAGCAGCAAGCGGCGCTGATCTCGACTCTGCAGCGGCTGGACGCGGAACTCCAGGCGAATCGCGACGCGCTCAACCGGGCGCAGGAATCGAAGTCGATTCTGGAGAGCAATCTGGCGGCGGCGGAAGCCAGCCTGGAGGCGGCGGCAGCGGTGAACGATCGGCCCACGGAAACCGCGGTTGCTCCGTCTCCGGCGGCATCCCAGCAGAAGGCTTCGGAGGCGCTCGAAGCAAAGTTGAACACGCTGCTGGCGCGTTATGGACCGGGGCATCCGGATGTGAAGCGCGTGCAGGCGGAACTGGCGGCGCAAAAGGCAGTAGAGGCGGCGGAGGAGGTCCCGGCGCCGCCGGCGGCGGTTCCGGGCGCGGCTCTTTCGGGATTAGCTCTTTCACGATTGCCGCAGGAACCGGCGCGCCAGGAAGCACAGGCCGCGCAGGCAAACGAGCGGCTGGCCTCGCTGCGGGCGCAGATCGGGGCGGCGAAAAATGAAATCGCTTTTCGCGCGCAGGAGCAGGAGCGGATTGCGGCGGAGATGAAAGAGAATTCCGAACGGATCAACCGGCTGCCTTTGCGCGAGCAGCAGATGGCGCAAGTGACCCGCGATTACGAGATTTCCAAAACCAACTACCGCAACCTGCTCGACAAAAAGCTGGCGGCGGAAATGGCGGCTGACCTGGAGCATAGGGACAAGCCGGAACGGCTGACGCTGCTCGATCCGGCGCGCGTGCCGGAGAAACCGGAACGGCCGAACCGGCCGCTGCTGTATGCGATGGGCGGTTTGTTGAGCGTGGCGCTCGGCCTGGCGTGCGGGCTGGGGCTGGAGGCGCGCGACGGCAGGCTGCTGGGCGAATGGGAACTGGCGGGAGGGATTCCGGTGATAGCGAGCGTGCCGAAAATTGTGGTGGAGCGACGGGCGCCGGCGTTTCCCGGCGTACGGCCGTGGGCAACGCGCGTGTCATTCATTCTGGCGGCGATTCTGGTGGCGGCGGGTTTAGCCGCGGCGGCAGGCTGGTACACCTTGGCGGTGAGGCGATGAGCTATTACAGGCAGGCATTCGGCTTGAGGAGCGAGCCCTTCCACGTAACCCCCGATCCGGCGTTCCTGTTTCTCACGCCGCAACACCGGGAGGCGCTGGCGGGGTTGGCTTATGCCATTTCGGAACGAAAAGGTTTCGCGATTCTCACCGGGCCGGCGGGCACCGGCAAGACGACGCTGGCGCGCAAGGTGCTGCAGGGGACGCACGCGAGCGCCGTGGAATCGAGCGTGGTGCTGAATCCGGCGCTTTCGGTGGCGGAGTTTCTGGAGGCCGTGCTGCTCGATTTCGGCATCCGCGAAATTCCGGCGAGCAAAGCGCAGCGCATCTGGATATTCCAGAAATTTCTGTTAAATTCGCACCGGCAGGGGCGCGTGGCGGCGCTGCTGGTGGATGAAGCCCACAAGATGACTCCGGAACTGATTGAAGAAGTGCGGCTGTGGAGCAACTTCGAATTTGGCGACGAAAAGCTGCTGCAGATCATTCTGGTGGGGCAGAAGGAATTGCTGAATGTGATCGAGCGGCCGGAGTTGGGGCAGTTCAAGCAGCGAATTGTGTTGCGGCTGGCGCTGGGGCCGCTGGAGAAAAGCGAAGTAGGCGCCTATCTGCGGCACCGGTGGGCGAAAGCGGGCGGCGGGGATACGCTGCCGTTTGCGGAAGAAGCCGTGGAGCGGATTGCGTACGTTTCCGGTGGGATTCCGCGCGTGATCAATACGGTTGCCGATAACGCTCTGCTTCTGGCTTTCGGCCAGGGGGCCGCCACGGTAGAAGCCACGCACATCACAGGAGCGGCCATGGAGCTGGGGTTGCCACTGGCGTTCCCGAAAGTGGTGGTGATCCCGCCGCCGCCAGACCGTGCGGCTCATTCGTTGCGCACACTGGAAAGCTACGGGAGCCGGCCGGGGTGGTGGAGCCGGTTCACCGCCCGGACCGGGAGGTTGGCGGGGAGCCGGATATGAGCAAAGTTTTCGACGCGCTGGCCAGAGAAGAGGCTGTTGTGCCGAAGGCGGCACTCTCGGCGCTGTTGGAGGAACTGGCAAGCGCCAAAGCCAGGCTTCGGCCTGTGCCGAACGGGAAGCCTTCCGAAGTTCCGGCTGCGCCGCCCGCGATCCGCGCAGCGGTGTTGCAAATCGCCGCACGATCGCCGCTGCTGCCGTTCGAGGACGCGAATTCCGCGGCGGCGGAGCGTTACCGCATCGCGCGCACGCGCATCACGCAGCACCCCGGCCGGCCCACGATGATTGTGGTTTCGAGCGCCGGGCGGGGCGATGGGAAGACGGTGACCGCGATCAATCTGGCGGGCTCGTTTTCCCTGAAGGCGGAAGGCGGCGTTTTGCTGGTGGATGCCGATTTCCGGCACAGCTCTATGATCCGGCAGTTGGGGCTCGGGGCGGCGCCCGGGCTGGCGGAAGTGCTCGAAGGCCGCAATGCGCTCGAAGAAGCGCTCACCCGCGCCGGGCAGTTTCCGAATCTTTATCTTCTGCCGGCCGGCCAGGCCGCGATGAATCCAGGAGAACTGCTCGATTCGGAGCGGTGGCGCGAGTTGGCGCGGCGCCTGCGGCAATCCTTCGAATACGTGGTGGTGGATTCGCCGCCCGTAGCGGCCGTGGCCGATTACGAGTTGATCCAATCGGTCTGCGATGGCACGCTGCTGGTACTGAGACCGGATCATACGAGGCGAAGGTCGGCGGCCGAGGCGTTCGCGGCGATTGGGAAGGACAAGTTGATTGGCGTGGTGCTGAACTCGGTTCCCAAGCGCTTCTGGTGGGGCGCGGGGGACCGGGCGGTTCTGTAGGG
Source organism: Bryobacteraceae bacterium (assembly GCA_035294665.1). Taxonomy (GTDB): domain Bacteria; phylum Acidobacteriota; class Terriglobia; order Bryobacterales; family Bryobacteraceae; genus PSRJ01. The sequence goes on from DATGKM010000055.1 coordinate 29,761, forward strand.
CGGCCGAAGCATTTTCAACAACTTACCGGCATGTTTGGGACTAAAAGGGCGGAGCTATGCGCGGGCGGCGGAAGCCGGCGGCCCTACCGGCCGGATATTCAGGGCCTGCGCGCTATCGCGGTGCTGATGGTCGTGGCGTTTCACTGCGGGTTACCGGGCTTTCCGGGCGGCTTTGCCGGGGTGGACGTGTTCTTCGTGCTCTCGGGATACTTGATCACCGGCCTGTTGGTGGCGGAAATTCGGGAGACCGGCGAACTGGCCCTGTTGCAGTTTTACGCGCGCCGGGTACGTCGGCTGTTACCGGCCGCGGCCCTGACGCTCGCGACGACTCTCCTGATCGGCGCGGCGATTCTGGCGCCCCAGGAGGTGATCTTCGCCGGCCGCGCGGGGCGGGCGGCCGCGGTCTACTTGAGCAACGTGTTTTTCGCCATCAACGCCGCCGACTACTTCGCGCCGAACGTCAAAACCAATCCGCTGCTGCACACCTGGTCATTGGCGGTGGAGGAGCAGTTTTACCTGTTTTGGCCCCTGCTGATCCTGCTGGGGCTGCGAGTGTTCCGGTCGGTGCGGGCGCTGGCGCTGGCGGAAGGGGCGGTCGCGCTGTTCTCACTCGCGGCGTCCTTGGGATGGAGCACGCGCGGTGGGACGTTCGCGTTCTACCAGCTTCCGGCGCGGGCATGGGAATTTGGAATCGGGGGGCTGGCTGTGCTGCTGTCTGGCCTCCCGACTGCCTGGCGTGCAGGTTTGGGTTGGGTTGGGCTTCTGGTGGTCGTCTCATCGGCTAAGATAGTCGTCGAGCGGGATTTTCCGGGATGGATGGCATTGATTCCCGTCATGGGAACAGCGGCGGTATTGGTTGCGTGGCCGTCGCCGGGCGTGAGTGCCCTGCTTTCGTTGCGGCCTTTGCAGGCGATCGGCAACCTGTCCTACTCATGGTATTTGTGGCATTGGCCGCTGCTGGTTTTGGCGCGTGCTTTATGGCCGGGCTTGGGAGTGGCGGGGGCCATCGCGGTAGCTATCGCTTCGCTGGCGCTCGCCGCGGGCACGCATTACCTGGTTGAAAACCCGATCCGGTTCCATCCCCGGCTGGTCGTGCGGCCCCGGTGGTGTATCGGTCTGGCCGCCGGTTTAGCGGCAACTTCGCTCGCGGCTGCAAGTCTCACAGTGCGGCTCGGCGCGCGCCTGGCGAATGCCCCGGAAATGCGGACCATCACCGCGGCCGCGGGGGATATCGGTTCCCCACCGGTCGAGCAATGCGTTTCCTTGGGAGAGAGCGCGGCGCTGAGAACGTGCGTTTTCGGCGATTCTTCGTCGGCGGTCCACATCGTCTTATTCGGCGATTCACATGCCATTCAATGGTTCAACCCATTGCGGCGCATGGCGGAACAGCGCGGCTGGAAACTCACCACCGTGGTAAAATCCGGCTGCCCGGCGGCGGAGGTTAGTCCTTCCGGATTCCGGCCCGGGTTCGCCGCTGGTTGCGCCGGGTGGCGGCAGAACGCCCTGCGCTGGATTCGAGCCCAGCGGCCGGCTGTGGTGTTCGTGGCGAGCGCCGCCGTTTATCACGTCTCTCCAGAGCCCTGGCGTTCGGGAACCCGCAGCACCTTAACGGCATTGGCCGCGGCCAGTTCCGAGGTGGCGGCTATGCGCGACACGCCCATCGCCGGATTCGATATCCCCACTTGCCTGGCGCACTCGCGCCGCCTCTACCGCGCGGGACACGCCTGCGATATCGAGCGAACGCGCGCCCTCGACCCTGCCATCTTCGCAGCCGAAAAAGCCGCCGCCCGCGGCCTTGCCAACGTGCATTTTCTGGACCTCACCGG
>DATGKM010000056.1:0-62401 GCA_035294665.1 Bryobacteraceae bacterium
CAGGTTCTCGGCATTCTGCATGTACACCTGCACCCAGCCGCAGCATGCCTACCTGCCCTCCATTTTCATGCTCACCTTGCATTGGAAACCGGTCCGATCCCCAGCCCTGTTTCATGCTCATCTTGCATTGGATAATTCTGCCGGAGCCAGGCATGTGGCCAGCATGGCGACGCATAATGCTAAAGTGCGCAAGGCCGTCTTTCCTCCACTTTGTAATTAGTAGATACCGCACCTTGCCGCCGCGTCAATAGTCCGCATCCAGCGAAATCCGATTTCGGTACTGGTGCCGAAATCTGAGATAGGATGTCTCCTATGGTTATCGACGTCCACGCCCACGTTTGCGCCTGCCCGGAGCTGTACCAATGGAAGGCGGTACAGGTTTCGGCCCGCGGCGCGCACGGCTACACGCCCCGCAGGTTTACCGATGAATATGTCCGCGATCATGCCGAAACGAAACGCAATCTGCGCATTATGGATTCGGTCGGCACGGACGTGCAGTTCCTATCCCCGCGCCCCTTCCAACTCATGCACGCCGAAAAGCCGCTGAAGATGATCGAGGCCTGGGCGATTGCCAACCACGATTACATCGCGCAGCAGGTGCGCGCCTTTCCGAACCGCTTTCAGGGCGTGTGCGCGCCGCCGCAAGCCGCGGGGGAACCGGTCTCCTTTGGATTTCCGGAACTCGAGCGCTGCGTGAAGCAACTTGGCTTCATCGGCCTGCTGATTGACACCGATCCGGGCGAAGGCGACAACAGCACGCCTACGCTGGCGGACGAATACTGGTATCCGTTGTGGGAGAAGATGATTGAACTGGACGTGCCGGGCCTGATCCACTCTTCCGGCTGCAAGCACGGGCGGGAAACGTATAGCCAGCATTTCATCAGCGAAGAGAGCCTGGCCGTGCTTTCGCTGATCAATTCGCGGGTGCTGGTGGATTTTCCCAAGCTGAAGATCATTGTGGCGCATGGCGGCGGGTCGATTCCCTATCAGCTCGGGCGCTGGCAGGCGGATCACGCGATGAAGGGCGGCGGCACGGTGGAGCAGTTCAACCGGCGTTTGCGCCAGCTTTATTTCGACACCTGCCTTCACTCGAAGAAATCGCTGGAGCTGTTGCTCTCGGTGGCAAGCGCGGATAACGTGCTGTTCGGAACGGAGAATCCGGGCTCCGGATCGGCCGCCAATCCCGAGACGGGCAGGAGCTTTGACGATATCAAGCCGCTGATCGAATCGATCGACTTCCTTTCGGAAGCCGATCGCGCCAAGATTTTCGAGGAAAACGCCAGGCGCCTGTTCCCGCGGCTGGCCATCCCGCGCGCCCAGGAAGCGGCGCACGCCTCGCGCTGACGGCGGAGGAACACGATGGCGCGTATCCTTTTTGGGCTGGCCACATCGCACGGACCGATGCTTTCGATTCCGCCGGAATACTGGGTGGATCGCGTGTCCGCGGACCGCGAAAATCCGCGCCATTTTTTCAAAGGCAAGGCTTATACATTCGACCAGATGGTGGATCTGCGGCGCGGCGAGCAACTGGCGGCGCAGATCGCGCCGGAAGTTTCGCGCGCGCGGCACGAGCGCTGCCAGAAGGCCATCCGCCGCCTGGCCGATTTTTTCGACGAGCGCCGCCCGGATGCGGCCATCGTGATCGGCAACGACCAGATGGAAGTCTTCACCGGAGATCACGTCCCCGCATTGGCTGTGTTCTGGGGCGATTATGTGGAAGGCCATCCGCGCACGCCCGAATTTCTGGCCAAGTTGAATCGCGCGGTGGCGCGCGCCGAAGCCGACCGCACGCCGCCGGTTTACACGCAGTATCCGTGCCTGCCGGATCCGGGCAAGCGCACGATCGAAAGCGTGACGGCCGAGGGATTCGATGTGGCGCAATTGCGCCGCCTGCCGGTGGGCGAAATCGGGGTGAATTCCGCGCCGCACGCGTATGGATTCGTATACCGGCGGATCATGCGCGATCGGGTTGTGCCGCATGTGCCGGTGTTCGTGAACACGTTTTATCCGCCCAACCAGCCGCCGGCGGCGCGATGCTTCGCCTTCGGCCGCGCGCTGGCCCGCGCGGTGGCCGCGTGGCCGGAGGATTGGTCGGTGGCCGTGGTTGCTTCCGGCGGCCTGACTCATTTCGTGGTGGATGAAGAGTTCGATGCCTGCGTGCTCGAGGCGCTGAAGAAAGCGGACGAAGCCGCGCTTTCCCGCCTGCCGGAATCGATGTTTCAGTCCGGCACTTCGGAAATCAAGAACTGGATCGCCGCGGCGGGCGCCATGGCGGAAGCGGGACTTTCGATGAACCTGCTCGATTATGTGCCCTGCTATCGCTCGGAAGCGGGGACGGGAAGCGCAATGGGGTTCGCGCAATGGTGCTGAAAACTGTGACGGCGCTCGCCCTGTTTGCGGCGGCGCTTTTTGCCCAGGGCATTCCGCTCGAGAAGATCAATATCAACTACCCCACGCGCACCGGACAGGTTTGGCCGCTTTACATCGCAAAAGAAGGCGGCTACTTCCGGAAGTACGGGCTGGATGCCAACCTGGTTTTCGGGATTCATCCGGCCGGAATCGCGATGGTCGTCAGCGGTGAAGCGGTCATGACCACCTACACGCTCGAGCAATCGATGATCGCCAGTTCGAAGGATGGCTCGCTGATCGCTTTGGGCAGTCCCTTCCAAAAGAGCCTGTTTTCGCTGATGGCGAACAAGAACATCGCCGATATGCGCGCGCTCAAGGGTAAGCGGCTGGGGATCAGCCAGATCGGCGATGCGCCCTATAACTATACGGTTGGCCTGATCGCCAAGGCCGGCCTGACCCCGCGGGATGTGCAGTGGATCCCCACCGGTGGCGATGTTTCCACGCGCGCGGCGGCGCTGGTAAGCGGGCGCGTGGACGCCACCATGATTACGGCGCCGGTGTACTTCAAGCTCGAACAGGAAGGGTATAAGAATTTCGGTAATATCAGCGACTACGACGATATCTACGCCCCGTCCGTATACCTATTCAAGAAAAGCACCGCGCAGCAGAACCCTAAACTGGTGGAGGCGCTGATCAAAGCCTGCGCCGAAGCGATCAAGCGGTTTTACGATGACAAAGCTTTTGCTTTGAAAGCGTATGAAGCCTGGGATAAGCAGGATCCCATTGACTTAGAGCGCACTTACGATCATTACGCGAAGGTCAATACTTACGAACGCATTCCCTATGTGCTCGCGCCCGCCGTGAAGTATATTCTGGACCATCCCACCGACGAGCGCACCGGGGCTGAACTGCGCGCTTACGATTTTCACAAGACGATCGATAACAGTGTAGTCGAGCGGCTAGTGAAGGAAGGCTTCTTCGAGAAGCTGTTCGGCCCTTCGGTGAAAGAAGAAGAGGAGCGCAAGGCGAAGCTGGCGTTCCGGTAGGCTGGGCGGCCGCGCGGCTCAGGCCCGCTACGATCGCGTGCTCTGGAGGTTCCCGGCGGGCGAACTTCACCGGTGCAGGCCAACGGTTTTGTTGATAACAAAGGACAAAACTGCTCGTCCACCGGTGCGATCGCACCGGCCGGGCGCCGAAATCGAGATCCGGCTCAAGACGAAAATCTCCGCACTACTGGCGATTATCTCAAAAAGCGACGGACCGATGGCAGTGCTCCGGTCGCGATAACCGCGATTTGTGACAACCCGCTGCGGGATGTCCCGCACATTACTAAGCTTGTGGCCAGCGTTACATAGGAGAGTAAATCGCTCCTGTATTGGTGGTAGGAACGCCGATCTAACTCACAGTTACCTAAGGTGGGGCGGACCTAAAATGAAAGTTGGAGGAGTTAGTAATTATGCCTTACGAAACAACGGAAGTTACACCGGCCCGGATTTACTTGCAGCCGGTGGCGGCTCCGTCTATTTTGGGTCTGTTCGGCTTCGCGGCTGCAACCTTCATGGTGTCAGCCAACATGGTTGGCTGGTATGGAACGTCTAATAGCGGGCTTTATCTGACGCCGTTAGTCCTGCTGTTCGGCGGCGTGGCACAGTTCCTGGCGGGGATGTGGGCGTTCAAAGCGCGGGACGGTCTGGCTACGGCCGTGCACGGCCTGTGGGGTTCGTTCTGGATCGGGTATGGAATTCTGAACCTGATGTTTGCCCGCACTGGAACGGCGTTCCCCGCGGGAGGTTTCCCGGAATACGGTTATTGGTTCATCGTGGCCGCGGCCATCACCTGGGCGTGCGCCTGGGCCTCACTGGCGGAAAATGTGTCCACTTTCCTGGTGCTGGCGAGCTTGGCTCTTGGTTCTACTTTGGAAGCGATTGCCCGCGTTTCGGGAACCATGGGCGGCTTGCATATTGCCGCCGGTTATGCGCTGATTATCTCTTCGCTGATCGCTTTTTACACGGCAACCGGGATGATGTTAGCCGAAGCTTACGGGCGTACAGTGTTGGGCCTCGGTAAAGTACAAAAGGGTCTGGCTGAACCGGTTATCTCCCTGGGAGCGGGCGAACCGGGTGTGGTGCGCGGACAGAATCTGAATCTGGCTCCGCAAGCTTCCATGCGGTAATTGCCCGCACCCAACCTCCCCGGACGACCGGCCGGTTTCCGGCGGAACCGGCCGGCCCCAACCGGCTCCCCGCGAGCGACGTAAAACCTGCTTCCCTCGCTCGTTCCGCATCTTGCTTCCAGTGGTATACAAGAGGGATGATTCGAACGATCACCAGTTTGCTCGCGATTGCACTGTTTAGCGGGTCTGCATTTTGCGCCGAAGCGCCCGGCGTGGGCGAGGTCTTGGACCAGCAGTTCCGCAACGCGGACCGGGAAATCACCTCCGCGGTCGAAGCGATGCCTGCCGATAAGATGAATTTTGCCCCGGGCAGTATTGAAATCAAGGGGAGCGATTTCAAAGGCGTCCGTACTTTCGGCCAGCAGGCGAAGCACCTGGCCACCTATGTTTATTTGGCTTCGGCGGCGGTGCTCCAACAGAAGCCGCCGGTGGAAACGGGCGGCGATAACGGCCCGGATTCCATCCGCACCAAAGAGCAGATTGTAGATTACGTAAAGGGCGCCTTCGCCTACGGACACAAGGCCCTACTGTCGCTTACCGAAAAGAACCAGATGGAACCTGTCCAATTCGAAGGCCGGCCGATGGCGCGCATTGGCGTCGCGGTGTTCATGATGTACCACAACTTCGATCACTATGGCCAGATGGTCGAGTACCTGCGCATGAATGGGATCATTCCGCCGGCCAGCCGCGGGCGCGGCGGGCAGTAGAATCAATCGCCGGCCAGCTCGCCGACTTTGCGCAGTTCTAGGACCAGGTCTCCGCTCGGGCCGGCGAAAAATGCAGGGGCGAAGCGCGCGCCCCAGACGAATTCATCGTGACGGTAGGAGCGGCGCGCGAATACGGTCTGGTTGAAGGTGTCGTCGTGGCCTTTGAGTAAGATTAGTACTTCGGCCTGCAGCCGCGCCAAGTCCGCGGCGGTTTTGCCCCACAGCGGGCTCTGTTCGTCGATTGGATGTACCACTGTCCAGGTCAAAGGCAAAAACAAAATACGGTCCCGTTCCAGTCGGAGCACATCGTAGGTGCGGCGCGACTCGCCATTTTCATTTTTCACCAGCATCAGCAGCAATCTCGCCTCTAACTCCACGATCGAATTCCGGCGGCGGTTTACGACGCGAAACTGCAGGCTTGAACCATCGAGATAGGGGCTGATGAGCACGTTGCCGCTGAACCCGATGCGCGCCGAGGGCCGCGAAACGCGGCCGAACAGCAACCCCGTTGCGACTGCCAGACCCAGAACTCCCAGCAATGCCTCGAACGATGCGATCGCGTTGGCTCGCACGCTGAGTGGCGCGATATTTCCATATCCGACCGTGGTGAGCGTATCGGCGCTCAAGAAAACATCCTGTAAAAAGCGGGGCATGCGCCCGGCTGTCTCTCCCGGCGAAATTTCTCCGGGCGGCAGGGTGTAATAAGCCGCCGCGAACAACGCGTTCAACACAAGGAACGCGAGGAACAGAGTGCCGAGGAACCGGGGCCAAGACATGTTGATGAGGGATAAATAGGGATTGAAATCGCGCAGCGTGGTCCCGTTGCGGCGGACGTTGAAGGTGCCATCCGGGTTGATGATCCGGCGCACCGGTCCGGCGAATTTCTCCGTCAAGCCGGGATCGTAGCCAGGAGTTTTCATACAGTCGAATATACGGCAGCTTGCCGGAATCCCATGGCCGCGGGCGCGGCGGAGCGGCGGCAAACCCTTACGCCTCCCCAGCCCTTCGCGCTACGATGAAAACGCGATGGCTGACCGGGTGCGGGAGCGGCTTACCAAATTGCGCGATGGCTTGCTGAAGCTTCACAAGGCGCTGCTCGATAGCGAGCGGGCCGCCTACGAGCGCGATGTGCAGCGGATCACTTCCACCGGCCAATATTTCAACCTGGTGCTGCACGATCCCTGGTTCGGCTGGCTGCATGAACTCTCGCAATTCATCGTGCTGGTGGATGAGACGCTGGATTTCGAAGAACCGGCCACGCCGGAAGACGCCAACCGGCTGATCCAGCGCGCACGCGAACTCATCGCCCCTTCGGAAAACGGCGCTATTTTCGCGCGCAGCTATTATGAAGCCATGCAGCGCGATCCCGGCGCGGTGCTGGCTCACCGCGACATGATGCGTGTGTTCGCGGCGCTCACCTGAAAATGCGGCTCGAATGGGCCGGCGCGGCCGCGTTCCTGACCTGGGCGTACCTGCTCCTGGGCCGCAGCCGTTTCTGGGCGGTGAAAAAGCCCGCGGCATTGCTGGCGCCGATGGAGCGCCCCGCGGCATCGATTGCCGCAGTCATACCGGCGCGCAATGAAGCGGCCGGCGTGGCGCAAGCCCTCCGCTCGCTCGCGGCACAGAAATATCGCGGTGACTTCCACATCGTGCTGGTGGACGACGCCAGCGAGGACGGCACCGCCGAAATCGCCCGCGCCTCTGTTCCGCCAGAGAGACTCACCGTGCTTCGCAGCGAGCCTCTGCCGACGGGCTGGACCGGAAAACTCTGGGCTGTCGCACAGGGCGTGGCCGAAGCCAACCGCTACGCGCCCGATTACCTGCTGCTCACCGATGCCGATATTGTTCACTCACCGGGCGCTCTCGAACTGCTCGCGGGCGAAGCGGCCGGCGGCTACGATCTGGTCTCCTGGATGGTCACGCTCCGCTGCGAGTCGCTCGCCGAGCGCGCACTAATGCCCGCGTTTGTCTTTTTCTTCTTCATGCTTTATCCGCCCGCCTGGATCGCGAATCCGCGCTATCGGACGGCGGGCGCCGCGGGCGGCTGCATGCTGGTCCGCCGGACGGCGCTCGAGCGGATTGGCGGCATCGCACGCATTCGCGGCGAACTGATCGACGATTGCGCGCTGGCGCGGGCCATTAAACAGTCGGGCGGCCGCGTCCGCCTGGAACTGAACCCCTGGGCGCGCAGCATCCGCGACTATCCGAGCTTTGGCGAAGTTTTTCGCATGATCTCCCGCACTGCGTATACCGAGCTGCGGTATTCGCCGTGGCGTCTGGCCGCCGCTGTCCTGGGCCTGGCTCTCACGTTCTTTGTTCCGCCCGTCGCAACTCTTCTGGGCAGCCGCTTCGGGCTGGCCGCGTGGCTGCTTTCGTGCCTCGGCTACGCGCCCATGCTCCGGTATTACAAACGGTCCATGTTATGGGCGCCGCTGCTGCCGCTGGTGGCCGGTTTCTATTTGGCCGGAACCTTACACTCCGCCTGGAGCTGGCGGCGCGGAACGGGCGGAATGTGGAAAGGAAGGGCGCAAGCCAGGGTAACCTGACTTCTAGGATGTACGACGCATTCGAAACGCTCTACGGTCCGGCCCCGGAAATTGAGGTTTATCGCGCGCCTGGACGGGTGAACCTGATTGGCGAGCACACCGACTACAACCTGGGCTTCGTCCTTCCGGCCGCTCTCGATCTGGCCACTTTCGTGGCCACCGCGCCATCCCACGATGGCCGCCTGCGCATCTACTCCGAACACAAACGCGAAATGCGCGAGTGGAGTGCCGCCGAAATTTCGTTTCTCGAGCGCGAACGCAATTGGACGGATTACCCCATCGGCGTGGCACGCGAATTGATCCGAGCCGGGTTCGCCATACGTCCGGCCAACCTGCTCATCCGCAGCACGGTTCCGGAAGGCTCCGGCCTGAGTTCGTCGGCCGCTCTGGAAGTTTCCTGCGCGCTGGCATTCCTGCACGGCCGCCGCATCGGCCGGCTGGAACTGGCCCAGCTTTGCCAGCGCGCCGAACGCAATTTCGCCGGCATCCCTTCCGGCATCATGGACCAATACGTTGCTATTTTCGGCCAGGAGCACTCGGCCATCGAACTCGATTGCCGCAGCCTGCAGCACCGCCTCGTTTATCTTCCCGAAGGCGCTCTATTTCTGGCCGTCAACTCGATGGTGAAGCATGGCTTGGCCGCTTCGGCATACAAAGACCGGGTCGCCGAGTGCGCCGAGGCGGTAGAACGATTGCGGCAATCGTATCCTTCGATCCAGAGCCTGCGCGATGTATCTCTCGAACAGTTCCAGGCAGCGGAGGCGAAACTGCCGGAAACGATTCGCCGCCGCGCCCGCCACGTGATTACGGAGAATGCGCGCGTGCAGTCGTTTGTAGCGGCGGCCGGCGGCGCGGACCTGCGCGCGATGGGCGCTCTGCTGATGGAGTCGCACCGCAGCCTGCAGAACGATTATGAAGTGAGTTGCGCGGAACTGGATTTCCTGGTCGATACGGCTGTTGCCCTGGATGGCGTTTACGGCGCCCGCATGACCGGCGGCGGCTTCGGAGGCTCGATTGTGGCCATGCTCCGCCCCGAAAAGCAAGCGGCCTTCGAGGAGCGAATCCGCCGCTCCTACCGGCAGCAATTCGGCATCACACCCGAAATCTATCCCTGCCGCCCCTCCGCCGGCGCCGCGCAAGTCGCAAAAAATGAGACAATTCCAGCCGTTGCGTGACTAATAGTGCAAACCCATTAGAGACTGTCCTCCATGGCGGGGCAATCCGCTGTCATGATTGCCCTGCTCCGGAGGCGCCGCCAACGCCAACCGGGCAAATCTAGACTGCTAACATACGTGGGATGCATCGCAAGAACGTGCGATGGGGGCTGATTGCGCTCTCGTGCGCGTTCGTCTTGCTAGGCCTCGCCTTCGCACATCGCCTTGGGATCGAGGCCGACGAAGCCCTGTTGGCCAACGGAATTTACGATCGCGGCGAGATTGTCTATTCCTGGAAATTGGGAACTTTCAAAGTGCCTGTGATGCTCATAAGCTATCTGGGCGCGTTGAAAACCTGGATCTACAATCCATACCTGCTCTTGTGGAAACCGGGTGCGGTTTCGCTTCGCGTTCCCACTGTGCTGGCGGGAGCCGCAAGTCTCTGGTTTTTTTTCGCGCTGCTGGATGACGTTGCCGGCAGGTTCGCAGCCTGGGTGGGAACGCTGTTGTTGGCCACGGATGCCATTTTCCTTCTCATGGAGACTACGGATTTCGGTTTCGTGGCGCTGCAATTCTTGCTGAAGCTCTCCGCGATTTTGCTGCTTCTCCGCTTTCATCGCCGCGGATCCGAGAGGGCTCTCGCGGCCGCCTTCTTCCTGTTTGGGCTGGCGATGTGGGACAAAGCCGTGTTTGCCTGGGTCCTGTTTGGATTAGCCGGCGCCGCTGTTTTACTCTATCCGCACAAGAAAGCCGCGATTCTGCTTCATACCTTGGATAGTTCCGCGCTGTTCGGATTCATGACGGCGAAAGAATCGGGCCCATGGCCACAGGCGCCGCACAATATCCTGCAATCGTTCTCGTTGCGCATTTCCGGATGGGCGGGCGCTGCACGCCATAATCTGATTCTGCCGGCGCTGGCGGTCGCGCTGGTGATTGCGCTGCTCGCGCCACGCGCCCGAAGGCTAATCCTGTTTGGGCTTCTGGCTTGTGCTTTCACCTGGCTCCCGATGGCTCTCACCGCGGCCGCCGGCACGGCGGTTCCATCACACCATTCTGCTTTGGCCGTGGCACTTTCTGGCGATCGCCGTGGCCCTGGCGCAGTTGCGCCTGCGATGGGTAGCGGTCGCCATGGCGGGCCTGCTCGCTATTTCCAACTTGGCCGTTACCAACCAGTACTACGCCGACCTGATCCGGAACGGCCCGGCAATCCGCTGGACGGACGCCACCGGTCCGCTCGAACAGTTCCTATGGCGTTCCCATGCGAAACGGATCTTCGCCGCGGACTGGGGGTTTTTCGAAACGCTGAATTTGCTTTCGGAGGGAGAATTGCCCACCTATGAGGTGAACACTCGGGAGTCTGAAAAGCTCGACCGCGCGGTCGCGGATCCCCGAAATTTGTTCGTCTCACACACGCCGGGCTTCGCGTACCAACCCGAAATCCGCGCCCAAATCGAAGCTAGGGCGCACAACAACGGCTTTCAAGAAGAGTTGGTGAGTCTCGTTTTCGATGGCAACGGCCGTCCGACATTTGAAGTGTTTCGATTCCGGCGGGGCAGGTGAACCCACCGAGAGGACATGGATGTGGGTAGCTCGTGCCAAAAGCCACAAAAGCCCGCGCGTTACACTCAATGTCAGATGCCGCGCTCGGTTAATCTCGCCAACCTTCTCACCGCGACCCGGCTCGTTTTGGTTCCATTCATCATCGCTGCCATCATCGAAAACCATCACGTGCGCGCTCTGATCCTGTTTGCCTGCGCCGCTCTGACCGACGGACTCGATGGCCTGGCTGCCCGCGCTACAGGCTTGGTCACCCGGCTCGGCGCCTATCTCGATCCGATTGCCGACAAGTGCCTTCTGAGTGGCGTGTTCTTAGCGCTGGCGGCCGCGGGCCTGGCGCCTGTGTGGTTCGTGGCCGTGATCTTCGGCAGGGATCTGTATATTCTCGCGGCCGCCGGGATCCTGATCTGGTTCACCGCTATCCGCAGCTTCCCTCCCAGCATTTGGGGGAAAATGTCAACCTTCGTGCAAGTAGTGACCGCCACGGTTTGGATGGCCGCGGATGCCACGGCCTCTTCGTTGCTCGAAACCGCCGCGAATGCTATGCTTTGGCCGTGCGCCGCTTTCACCCTCTGGAGCGGTGCGCATTACACCTGGCGGGGACTGTGTGTCTGCGCGAACGCGCGGCCTCGCAAGCGTCATGGGCCCGGAGTTGGCGGGCTGGAGCCGCGAGGTTTTGATCGCGGTTAATGGTAAGCCTGCGCGCATTGACTGCCTCTGCGCTCGGGAGTAGTCTATAGATGACAGGCCTTTCATGACTCGGTATTCCCCGGCGCGGCATTATCTTTGGTTTGGCATCACCGCCGTGGTGCTAGCCGTCATGGCCGGGAGGCTCGGTTGGGATTGGCCGCCCGCCCTGATCCCCGCGGTGCTTTTTGCGCTCACCGCTACAGGCTTGTTACTAATGGCTTTCCGGCCCGTGATCGAAGTCAACGAAGCATATCTTTCGATCGGCAAACGGAATATTCCCTGGATGGACATCCGCCGCCTGGATCGCACGGGTTGGATCTCTCCGTTGATTCTGCACCTCACCCTGTATGACGATACCCGCATCCTGCTCATCTACCCGGGCGATTTGGATTCTTGCAACAGCCTCTTGCGGCAGCTCCGCCGGCTGGCGACCGATGCCTTGATCGACGGCATCCCATACCGCCAATACTGGGGTGAGTTGCTCTCGCCGGGGCCGGAACGCAAACAGGTGCCGCCGCCGCGTTACAAAGTTCTCCGCCCGGAGGATGAAGCGGAAGTGGAGCGGCTGTACCAGCGCCTGAAAACGGTGGGGAACCTCGATCAGAAATCCACGGACGAGAAGTAGTTCGTGGCGCGGCGCCAATCCTCCCGGCTCCTGAAGTTTCTGGTTGTCCTGGCCGTCATCATTGGCGCCATAACACTCACGCGCTCCTTCTGGCTGCGTGGCCTCGGCTACGCGCTGATCCACGAAGACACTCCGGTAAAATCGGACATTGCGGTGGTGCTGGCGGGCGACTTTTGGGGGAACCGCATTGAAAAAGGCGGCGACCTCGTGCGCCAGGGCTACGTGCCCGCCGCACTCATCAGCGGGCCGGTCGGGGCTTATGGCCACCACGAATCGGATCTGGCTATCGATTTCGCTGTGCACCGGGGCTATCCGGCTTCCTACTTCATCCCTTTCCCCGACGACGCTCGCTCCACGCAGGAAGAAGCATGGGATATTCTGCCTGAGCTGCGCCGCCGCCATGTGCATCGCATGCTGCTGGTGACCAGCGATTATCACACCGCCCGCGCCCGCAGAACCTGGGCCAAAGTGGCGCGGCAAATGGGATTGCCCATCGAAATTCGCACCGTCGGCGCGCCCGATCGCGAATTTCACCCCGATTCCTGGTGGACGAGCCGCCAGGGGCAAAAAATCGCATTCATGGAATGGAGCAAAACCGTGGCGTTCGCCATTGGTTTGTAGCGCCGCTATGTGGAAATCCCTGGCCACCCTTCGTCCCTATCTCTGGCGCTATCGCGGCGGCATGGCAATCGGTCTACTTTGCCTGGTAATCAAAGATTTCGCGTCCGCCGCCCAGCCGCTGATGATCGGCGATACCATCGACGCCCTCACGCGCGCGCTACCGGGAAATCAGTTTGCCCGCTACGCCGCCTACCTGGTGGCCTTGGCGATCCTTCAAGGAATTTTCCAATACTGGATGCGCGTCATCATCATCGGCATCTCTCGCGATATTGAATACGACCTGCGCAACGATCTGTTCGGCCATCTGGTCTCTCTCTCTCCCGACTACTATCACCGCACGCGCACGGGCGACATCATGGCGCGCGCGACCAACGACCTCAATGCCGTGCGCATGATGCTGGGTCCCGGGGTGATGTACTGGGTCGAAACCAGCCTCACCTTCGTGCTGGCGCTCGCGGTTATGGTCTCCAGGGACTGGCGCCTGGCGTTTTTGTCGATTCTGCCCGCGCCCGCCGTAAGCCTCGCCGTGATTTTTTTCGGCCGGATCATCCACACCGAATTCGAGCGCATCCAGGCGAAGTTCTCCGATATTTCCAGCCGCGTGCAGGAAAACCTGGCGGGTGTCCGCATGGTGCGCGCCTTTGCGCAGGAAGAGGCCGAATTGCGCCGCTTTGAAGCCCTCAACAAGCAATACATTGCACAAAACCTGAAGCTGGTGCGGATTCAAGGTTTGTTCCAGCCTCTGCTCGAAGCTCTCGTCGGTGTTACGTTCCTGGTGGTTCTTTGGGCCGGCGGTTACCAGGTATTGCGCGGGCGCATCACGCTGGGGAGCTTCATCATGTTCAACACCTATATGGGAAAGCTGGTCTGGCCCATGATCGCGCTGGGCTGGGTGGTGAACCTCATGCAGCGGGGCAGCGCATCGCTGGGGCGGATCAACCAGATCTTCGATGAGAAGCCCACCATCGCCGCGCCCGCGGCCGCCGCGCCTCTCAATGGCGTCCGCGGCGAAATCGAATTACGCGGTGTTTTTATGAATTACGGCGGCGGCGATGCGCTCGACCGCATCGATCTGCGCATTCCCGCGGCTTCCACCATCGCGGTCGTGGGCCACACCGGTTCCGGCAAAAGCACGCTGGTGAGTTTGGTTCCGCGGTTGATGGATCCCAGCAGGGGAAAGGTGCTGCTCGATGGCGCGGAACTGCGCACGCTCGATCCGGCTGCCTTGCGCCGCCACATTGGTTTTGTTCCGCAGGAAACGTTCCTGTTCAGCGCAACAATCGCGGAGAATATCGCTTTCGGCGTGGATGGCGCTACAGCCGAGGAGATCCGCCGCGCCGCCGAGCTTGCCGGCCTGGCGGGCGATATCGAGGGCTTTCCGGCCGGCTACGAAACCATGGTGGGGGAGCGCGGCATCACTCTTTCCGGCGGGCAGAAGCAGCGCACCGCGATCGCCCGCGCGATTCTCCGCAATCCTGCCATCCTGATTCTCGACGACGCCCTTTCCAGTGTCGATACGCTCACCGAAGAGCGCATCCTGAACCGTCTGGAGGCCGTCATGCGCGGCCGCACGGTGATCCTGATTTCCCACCGCGTCTCCACCGTGAAAAACGCCGACCGCATCATTGTGTTAGACCACGGCCGCATCGTGGAATCGGGCACCCACGCCGAACTGCTCGCGCTCGGCGGGTATTACGCGTCGCTTTCGCAGAAACAAATGCTGGAAGAAGAGTTGGAAGCGATTTAGCCGTGGCTATTTCCGTGGCAAGCTCTGCAGAGGCGCGATTTCATCGCTGCCTGCATGCTTTCCTCCCCGAACTACCTGGCCAAAAACTCTTCGAGCCGGTCGAACTGCTGGCTCCAGCCAATCGGAGCGCCCTTGGTCGCGCCGGATTCGAACGAGTACAACTGGCGCATACGAACTTCAGTTCGGTCTCCGCGCTCCGTCCGGCGCGCGTTACCGCGGCTGCGTCACCACATCGATCAGCGCCGGCTCGCCCTTCTTCACGCGCTCCAGGCCGCGCTTATAGGCGGCGGAAAGGTCCTTGGGGTCGGTGATCGGTCCTTCGCCGTAGAGGCCGTAGGCCTGCGCCATTTTGGCGTAGCTGATATCGGGATCGGTGAGCTTGGTGCCGATGCCCGCGTTTTCGGCGCCGCGGTTGTGCAGGCTGCACTGGCGCTCGACAAACATCACTTCGGCATGATAGCCGCGGTTATTATGCATCACGATCAGCATGGGGATGCGGTGATGCGCCGCCGTCCAGAGCACGCCGGGGGCGAAGTTCAGGTCGCCATCGGTTTGGATGTTGATCGAGAGGCGGCCGTGTTTTCTGTTAGCCAACGCCGCGCCGACGGCGGCCGGAGCGTTATAGCCGATGCCGCCGCCGCCCTGCCCGCCGATGTATTGATAATGCTTATCGAAGTTCCAGAGGCGGTTCGGCCAGTTGCCGATGAAGCCCTGCCAGCCGACCAACGACCAGTCTTCGTTTTTGATGAGCGGCCAGAGTTCCGCGCTGAGGCGGCTCAGCGCCACGGGGCTCGCGTCCCATCCATAGGATGCCGATTCCACTTCGCGGTTCCAGGCCTCGCGATGCGCCGCCGCCAGCTTGGCGCCGCGTTCCGCCAGAGCGCGCTTGCGGTCGGGCGTGATCAGCTTTTGGCATGCTTCGATGAGCGCGGGCAACGAGGCTTCGGCATCGGCGCCGATATCCAAGTCATATTCGCCGTAATGGCCGAAGTCCTGGATGTTGCTTTTCTGAAAGAGGTCCGTCGAGGCGATGTTGATGGTTTTCGCGCCGCGCGCGCGCGCCGCGCGGGCCTGGCCGGAAGCGTCCGCCACTTCCAGAAACAGCGTGACATCCGGCTGCGAGCCGGGCAGACCATTGCCCGCCAGCGGGTGCCGGTTCGGAAAATTCATGCGCTCCTGGTTGTTCACGGGGGCTTGCAGGGTTTCGGCGAGCTTCACCAGCAGTTTGACGCCTTCCGGAGTGCGCGCGGAACGCTGCGTGACGATCAACGGATTCTCAGCGTTCACCAGCATTTTGGCCGCTTCGGCCAGAGCGGCGTCATCCCCTTGCGGCGGCGCGGTCATGACCAACTTAGGAATGTGCAGATTCCTTTGGGTTATGGGGTTGGACTGCAATTCGTGGTGCGCTACGACCAGCACGGGCCCCATGGGCGGAGTCATGGCGAATTTATAAGCCCGCACGGCCGATTCGGCGAATGCGCCGAGAGAGTAGGGCTGATCATCCCACTTGACGAAATCGCGCGTGAGGCCGCCCATATCCTGCGCGCTATGATAGGACTCAACGCCGCTGGTGCGCACGGCGCCATCGGCGTGATTGCCGACCACCATGAAAATCGGCACGCGGTCGGCATAGGCGTTGTAGATTGCCATGGACGCATGCAGCAGGCCGACGGTGCCATGAATCAGCGCCATCATGGGCTTGCCCTCGATTTTGGCGTAACCGTGGGCCATGGCCACGGCCGATTCCTCATGGCAGCAGGTGAGGAATTCGGGCATGGTGTTGTGGCCGTAGTTGATGAGGGACTCGTGGAGCGATTCGAAAGTGGAGCCCGGATTGGCGGCGAGATACTCGATGCCGAGCGATTTGATGACATCCACCATGAAATCGGAGCCGGGATTCTCGATGACGCGCGCGTTTTCGGCGGGCGCGCCCGCATCGCGGGCAAGCTGCGCCGCCCCTGGTCCGCGGCCTCCCGGAGCGCTGCCCCGCGGCCCGGCCGCTTCCTGCGATTTGCCGATATGCGGGTTCGTGACCACCGCGGCCGCGCCCGCGGCCGCGCCTTTCAAAAATCCGCGACGCCCGAATGAATCGGGCCTGCCCTTCGCGCTTTGCGATTTCGCCATTCACCCTCCTTCGGGGGGCAGTATATCACGCAGGATCGGAGGAGGCTGGCGGGGACGGGGCGCGCTCGGGGGCGCTATAAAGCTGCTGGTGCTTTGGCCGATAAATAGATCGTGGAGTGGAAGCGCGCAACCTTTTGGTACCCTCTTGGTGTGTTCCTGGCATCCGCCCTGTTTGTGGCGTGGTGCTCGGCCAGCCGGTTCGCGGATAACATCGACGAAGGCATTTATCTCGATGGCGCGTGGCGACTGGCGCAGGGCCAGATGCTATACCGCGATTTCTTCCAATACCTCGCGCCCGGCACCTTTCTGGTTCTCGGTACCCTATTCAAGATATTTGGCCACTCGCTACCGATCAGCCGCCTGCCGGTAACCGTCGATTTGGCGCTCATGACGGCGCTCGTCTTCCTGTTAGTGGGCAAACTCGCGACTCGTAGCGCTGCCGGGGTGGCCGCGTTATGCTTTTTGGCATTTCAAACTTTCAATCCCGGCTTCATAGTCGCCAACCACCGCTGGGATTCGAGTGCGTGTGCGCTGGCCGCCGTGACCTTTGGCTTCTTTCTGCTGGAGAAACGCTCCCATCTTTGGGCGCTGGGGGCGGGGCTTTTCGCGGGTATGGCTGCCTGCACCACCTGGTCGTTGGGCTTGCTCTGCGCAGTATTGCTGGCCTGGGTGGTGTGCGACCGCTCGGCCCGCCCGCAGGCCATCTCCTATATGGCGGGACTCTGTATCGTGCCGCTCGGGGTGCTGGCCTGGCTGTCCGCAAGACATGCGATGCTCTCGATGATCAACGGCGTCCTCTGGTCCCTGCGCAACTACGCCGGGCCCAATCGGACGGGGTACGGGCTGGTGATCGGCGGCTACGGGCAGTTGTTCCGGCATGCCGGACCTGTGGAAGCGCTTCTGATGTCCACCTTTCTGATCTCGGCCACGCTGCCGGCCACGCTGCCGGTGCTGTGTCTGGTGGGTTGGCCGCCGCGTTTGCGTTTCCAGCCGGAACGGCGCATTTTCTATTTGCTGGTCTGCGCGGCGGCAGTTGTTGCATCGACTTGGCCGAGGCCCGACATGACTCACTTGATGTATGTCTCGGCTTTGCCCTATGTACTCTCATTTACTTTAGTGGCGAGGGTCCTCGGCGCGAAGCAGCGGTGCGCTCTTGCCGCAGTGCTGCTGTTGGTAGCCACATGCGAGATTGGCTATGCGATTCAGCAGCGCCTGACCGAGCCATGGCTCGCGACGCGGGTCGGCGCCGTCCACGGAAAGGCGAGGGAACTGGACGTGCTTCGCACGATTCAGGCGAGCGTGGCGCCCAACGAGACCCTGTTTGTGTTTCCGTATTGGCCGGTCTACTACTTCACCACCGGCGCGCGCAACCCTACGCGCTATTCGTATCTCCAGCCGGGCATGTTCCCGAAACAGGATGAAGATGAGGTGCTGCGGACGCTACGCGCCCATCCGCCGGACGCCGTGGTCTACCGCGCTGTCAGCCCGGCTTTCTATTTGAAAATCTGGCCCAGCAGCGATCCCACCCGGCTCCGCATGACGGAAATAGAAGATTTTCTCCGCGACCGTTACCGGGTTGCCGCCAGCGAAGGCAAGTTTCAAATCCTGCGCCCGCGGGTCACGCCGCTTCACCTCGAGCCATAGTCAGGCGATCATTGCCATGACTTCGCATTGCACCAGCATCGGCGGATCGAGATCCGGCCCGGCGAATGTATGGCGCGCCGGCCGCGAGTGCGCGTCGGGAAACATCGCCAGCCAGTGCTGGTTCAGGTGCGGGCGCAGCGATTTATCTTTCAGCCACACCGTCATCTTGATGACGTTCTCCGGGGTGGCGCCCCCCGCTTCGAGCAGCGCGCGGACGTTGGCGAACATCTGCGCACATTGAGCGTCGATGCCTTCGGGAAAGCTGTTCGTCTTCGGATCTTTCCCGGACACGCCGCTGGTGATCAGAAACGGCCCGATCCGGCAGCCGCCCGGAATGGGATTCGTGTGCGCGATGCCGGGCAATTCGAAGCTGACGCGTTTACTCATGGCGAGACTATATAATAACCGAAGCATGCCCGGTCCTTTATGTTCCATCCGCGTTGTCGACCTGACGCGGGTGCGCTCCGGCCCGACGGCCGTTCGGCAGCTTGCGGACTGGGGCGCCGACGTCATCAAAATCGAACCGCCCACGGCCGATTGCGACAACGATCCCTTCGGCGGCGAACGCTCCGGCCCGGATTTTCAGAACCTTCATCGCAACAAGCGCAGCCTCACGTTGAATCTGAAGACCGCTGAAGGCGTGGCCATCCTGAAACGAATGGCGGAAACCGCCGATGTGCTCGTGGAGAATTTCCGGCCCGATGTCAAGGTCCGTCTGGGCATCGATTACCCGGCCATGCGCGCGGTGAATCGCCGCCTTATCTATGCCAGCATCTCGGGCTTCGGAGAGGAGGGTCCGTATCGCGATCGTCCCGGCTTCGATCAGATCGCCCAAGGCATGGGCGGACTGATGTCGATTACCGGTTTACCGGGCCAGGGACCGGTGCGCGCCGGCATTCCTATCAGCGATCTGGCGGCCGGCATTCTCTGCGCGCAAGGCATTCTGCTGGCGCTCTACGAGCGCGAGCGCTCGGGGGAAGGGCAGTGGGTCACCACGTCGCTGCTCCAGGCGCAAATATTTCTACTCGATTTTCAGGCTTCCCGCTGGCTCAACAAAGGCGAAGTCCCCCGCCAGGCCGGAAACCACCATCCCACCAATATCCCCACCGGAGTGTTTAAAACCGCGGATGGCTTCATCAACATCGGCGCCAGCGGACAGAAAATGTGGGAGCGGCTTTGCGGGGAGATCGGCGCCCCCGAGCTTTTAGAAGACCCTCGTTTCACCACCGGCGCCCTCCGTTCGGAGAATCGGGATGCGCTCACCGCGGAAATCGAGCGCCGCCTCGCCGCGGCCGCGAGCGCGGACTGGATCGCCCGCTTCAACGCAGCCGGGGTGCCTTGCGGCCGCATTTATTCCGTGGATGAAGTGTTCGCCGATCCGCAAGTCCAGTCTCTCGGCATGGTGGCCAGCGTGCCTTCACCTCACTACCATCCCCTCCGCCTGGTCGCGCAGCCCGTACGCCTTTCCCGCACGCCCAGCGAAATCCGCACGCGCCCGCCCGAATGCGGGGAACACACCGCGGAGATATTGGGTGAGCTGGGCTACTCGACAGACGAAATTGCCGGATTACGGCGCCGCCAGATCGTTTAACAGCATGGATGAGAAAATCCTTTCCCACATAGATGGGGCGGTAGGAACGCTCACCTTCAACAATCCGCAGCGGCACAATGCCATGTCGCTCGAAATGTGGCAGCAGGCCACGGCGAAGCTGGAAGCGCTGGCGGCCAACCCAATTGTGCGCGTGATTGTGCTCACCGGCGCGGGAGGCAAAGCCTTTGTCTCCGGCGCCGATATCAGCAAATTCGAAAGCGAGCGCTCGAGCGCCGATGGAGTAGCCGTCTACAACGCCGCCACCGAACGCTTTTCCCAAACATTGCTCGATTGTCCCCTGGCCACCATCGCCATGATCCGTGGCTATTGCATCGGCGGCGGACTGGGAATCGCCGTATCCTGCGATCTGCGCGTGGCCACCGAGAATTCCCGCTTCGGCGTGCCCGCCGCCAAGCTCGGTCTGGGCTACGGCATGGACAATCTCCGGCGCCTGGCCAGTCTGGTCGGCCCGCAATACACAGCCGAAATGCTGTTCACCGCCCGCCAGTTCGAAGCGGCGGAAGCGGCGCGCATCGGCCTGCTCAACCATCTTGTGCCGGAGGCGGAAATCGAATCGTACGTGCGCTCGATTGCGGAAACCATAGCAGGCAATGCGCCTCTCACCATCCGCGCCGTAAAAGCCGTCCTGCGCGAGTTGGGGCGCGACCCCTCCGAGCGCGATCGCGCGAGATGCGATGCCTTGGTGAAAGCCTGCTTCGACAGCGAGGACTACCGCGAGGGCCGCCGCGCATTTCTCGAAAAGAGAAAACCGGTATTTACGGGGAAATAGTTCATGAAAGCCATATTTATCGAGCGCACCGGCGGCCCGGAAGTATTGACGTTCGGCGACCGGCCGGCGCCGGAACCCGGCCCGGGCGAGGTGCTGGTCAAGGTTGCCGTTTCCGGCGTGAACTTCACGGACCTCAATCTGCGCAGCGGCGTCAACAAAGCGCCATTGCCTGCCATTATCGGATCGGAGGGCTCGGGAACCGTCGAGCGCGCCGCCGATGGCACGGGCTTTCACGCGGGAGAGCGCGTCGCCTGGTGCATGGTGCGCGGCTCTTACGCCGAATATGCCGTCGTGCCTGCGCGCATGCTGGTGCGATTGCCGGAATCGATCGGTTTCACCCAGGCCGCCACCCTCATGCTGCAAGGGATGACGGCCAACTACCTCACCCATAGCACCTTCCCGCTGAAGCCCGGGCACACTGCCCTGGTACACGCCGCGGCCGGCGGCACGGGCCGGTTGCTGGTGCAGGTCGCCGCCATGCTCGGCGCGCGCGTCATCGCTACGGTTGGCACCGCGGCGAAAGCGGAACTGGCGCTCTCCGCCGGCGCGAGCGATGCCATTCTCTACGACCAGCAGGATTGGGTGGCGGAGGTGAAGCGCCTGACCGGCGGCGAAGGCGTGGACGCCGTCTACGACTCAGTGGGCCGTGCCACCTTCCTAAAAGGCTTTGATTGCCTCAAGTCACGCGGCATGATGGTCCATTACGGCGTTTCGAGCGGCCCCATCGAACCGTTCGATACCCGCACCCTGACCGCCAAAGGATCGCTCTTCCTCGCTCGCCCCACGCTCAATAGCCACATCGCCAAACCGGAAGAGCTGGCCTGGCGGGCCGGCGACTTGTTCCGCTGGATCGGGGAAGGGAAGCTGGAACTCCGCATAGACCGCGAGTATTTGCTCGCCGATGCCGCTCAGGCGCATCGCGACATGGAGGCTCGTAAAACCACCGGAAAGCTACTGCTGCGGCCCTAACGTCCCCTGGCGTTCAACCCGAACATCGGGAAATACTTTTCCGGCAAACGCGTTCGGGTGAAGTTGCGGTCCAGGATGATGTGGCTGGTACAACCGGCAGCGAGTTTTTTGTCTTCACACTCCAGGCGCATCTCGTAAGCAAACGTCACCATCCGCGAATGCGCCCGTTCCAGCCAGGTTTTCACCACAATCTGATCGTCAAACCGGGCCGGCGCCAGGTACCGGCATTGGCATTCCGCCACGGCCAGCAGAATGCCGTCTTCGAGCTCCATTTCGCGGTAACTGCAGCCCTGCTGCTTGCACCACTCTACTCGCCCGATCTCCATCCATACCAGGTAATTGGAGTAGTAGACCACGCCCATCTGGTCCGTTTCCGCGTAGCGCACACGAAAACGCGTCTCGTTCACCCTGTCCAGCGATGGCATCACCATACTATAATGCTCAGCAATCGAACTCGCCTTTGGCGAGGTACGCTCGCTTTCGGCGAGGCTGGAGGCCCCATGGCAGAATCCCGCCGTAACTTTCTGAAGAGCGCCGTGGCCGGTTCGGCCGCGCTCGGCGGTAACCCATCTTCCGCGCCCGCCCAGCAAGCACCCGTGCGCTCCGCCGCGGCTGTAGCGCCCAAGGAAAGCGATCCGCCCTCCACGGCCGAAGTTCTCACTGTGGACCGCTCAGGCTCCGATTTCATGGTGGATGTGCTGAAGTCGCTCGGTTTCGAATACGTCTGCGCCAATCCCGGCTCGAGCTTCCGCGCCTTACACGAGTCCGTGATCAATTACGGCGGCAACAGCAGCCCCGAGTTTCTCACCTGCTGCCATGAAGAGTCGTCCATCGCCATGGCGCACGGCTACGCCAAAATCGAAGGCAAGCCGCTGCTGGTCTTTGCGCACGGAACCGTGGGCCTGCAGCATGCGGCCATGGCCATCTACAACGCCTACTGCGACCGCGTGCCGGTGTACATCATCGTGGGCAACTCCATTGACGCGGTGGCGCGCCGCCCCGGCGTCGAGTGGGATCACAGCGTGCAGGATGCCGCCGCGCTGGTCCGAGACTTCGTAAAGTGGGACGATCTGCCGATCTCCCTCGAACATTTCGCCGAATCCGCGGTGCGCGCCTACAAAATCGCCATGACGCCGCCCATGCTGCCCGTGCTGCTGGTCGCCGACAGCGATTTGCAGGAACGGGCGGTCCCCGCGGACGCGCGCCTGCACATTCCGAAGTTGAGCCAGACTTCGCCGCCGCAGGGCGATATTGCGGCGGTGGCCGAAGCGGCCCGCATGCTGGTGGACGCCCAAAACCCGGTGATCGTGGCCGACCGCGCCGCGCGCACCGCCGCCGGTATGCAACTGCTCGTCGAACTGGCCGAAGCGTTGCAGGCGCCCGTCATTAACCAGGCCGGCCGCATGAACTTCCCCTCCCGCCATCCGCTGAACCTCACGGATAACAGCCGCTCTTTGATCGCTACCGCCGATGTCATCCTCGGCCTGGAACTGACCGATTTCTGGGGTACGGTGAACAGCTACCGCGATCAGCAGGAGCGCTCCTCGCGCCGCATCACGCGCCAGGGCGCCAAGCTCATCAGCGTCACGGCGGGCGATCTGTACGTCAAAAGCAATTACCAGGATTTCCAGCGATACCCCGAAGCCGATCTGGCCATCACAGGCGATGCCGAAGCCACGCTGCCTTCTCTCGTCGAAGCCTGCAAACGGCTTCTCACCGCCGGCCACCGCCGGACCTTCGAAGAGCGCGGCAAGAAATTAGCCGCCGCCCGCCAGGAGTCTCTCGAGCGCACGCGCACCGAAGCCAGCTATGGGTGGGACGCCAGTCCTATCAGCATGCCGCGCCTCGCCGCGGAACTCTGGGCGCAGATTAAAGACCGGGACTGGTCGCTGGTCTCGGGCGGCGGATGGCCCCTGCGCCTTTGGAATTTCGATAAGTACTCGCAATATATTGGCGGTTCCGGCGGCGCAGGCGTCGGCTATGGCGCTCCCGCCGCGGTAGGCGCCGCGCTGGCCAACCGGAAGCACGGCCGCCTCTCCGTCAACATTCAAAACGATGGCGACCTGATGTACGCCCCCGGCGTCCTCTGGACGGCCGCCCATCACAAAATTCCGCTGCTCAGCGTCATGCACAACAACCGCGCCTATCACCAGGAAGTAATGCACATTCAACGCATGGCCAACCGCCACCAGCGCGGCATTACCCGCGCCGGCATCGGGACCACCATTCTCGATCCGAATATCGATTACGCCACCGTGGCGCGCGGCATGGGCGTGCACGGCGAAGGCCCGGTTACCGATCCCAAAGATCTTGCGCCGGCCATCCGCCGCGCGCTCGAAGCCATCGACCGCGGCGAGCCGGCGCTGGTCGATGTAGTCACCCAGCCACGATAGGAGAACCGGATGATTCGCTTGCTGCTGGCCGCCGCTTTCGCCGTGCCGCTGTTTGGGCAGACATCGCCCGCCGCGCCCGCCGGCAACCCGCAAAAGGGCAAGCAGCTTTTCCAGAGCTATGGCTGCTACCAGTGCCACGGGCGGGAAGGGCAGGGGGAAGCCGGAACCGGCCCGCGCCTTGCCCCCAAGCCGATCCCCTTCGCGGCGCTCTCCAAATATGTTCGCCAGCCCACCGGCCAAATGCCGCCTTATACCAAAAAGGTGGTTTCCGACCGGGACTTGGCTGACATCTACGCCTTCCTCGGCGCGCAGCCGGCGCCGCCCCTGGCAAAAAGCATTCCGTTGTTGAATAATTGAGACTTACGGGCGTCCGCACACGACTTCTGTAGGCCACCCCTTGACCCGGACCTATAGTTCCCCATAAACTCTATCGAGAATGGCGTATCTGGTCGGATTCATCATCGCCATGGCGGTAGGGCTTACCGGAGTCGGGGCGGGATCGATTACCGCGCCGGTGCTGATCCTGTTTTTCGCCATTTCCCCCGCCGATGCGGTGGGTACTGCGCTCATTTACGGCGCGGTGATCAAGGTTATCGTGGCGCCGATGTACCTGTGGAGGCAGCAGGTGAACGCGCGTGTCCTGACGCTGTTGTGCCTCGGCGGGATTCCCGGCGTGCTGCTCGGTTCGTACCTGATGCGCGCGCTGGACGTGCGGCATTACGAAAAAACGCTGTTCGTGATTCTCGGTTTGACCATCGCGGCCACGGCGCTATATAGCCTTTACCGAACGATACACAAAGACAAATCCATCATTCGTCGCGAGCGGCCGGGCTGGCTACCGGTCATCGGTTTCGGCATTGGCACCGAGGTGGGATTCTCTTCGGCGGGTTCGGGCGCACTGGGATCGCTGGCGCTGCTCAACCTTACCAGGCTGATGCCGGCACAGGTGGTGGGCACTGACATGCTGTTCGGTCTGGCGGTTTCCGTGATTGGCGGCGGATTCAATTTTACGGCCGGACACTATGCGAGCGGCCTGTTGTGGAAGTTGATCGCCGGAGGCGTGGCCGGCGTGCTGCTGGGGGCGAACCTCTCAGCGGTTCTCCCGGCGCGCCCGCTGCGCATGGCACTTTCGGTTTGGCTTTCGTTTATCGGATTGCAGTTGGCCTGGCGGGGAGTGTTCTAAGCCTGCCAGGCGCATCCGCCTATTTCAGTTTATTCGCCACCTTCTCCAATGCCGCATTGGCGCAAGCCGCGTCCTTATCTCCGCCCGGAGCGCCGCTGACGGCCACCGCTCCGATGGTCGCCTCGCCTACTTTGATCGGCACGCCGCCCTGCGCGTTGATCGTTCCGGGAATAGTGGCCGGAGGCGCGGCAGTACCCGGCGGCAGCGGACGCGCCGGCCCGGACGGCCGGTTATAGAGCATGGTGGCGGTGGCTTTCATTTTCGCCACTTCGGTGGTGGATGCGGTAGCGCCGTCGTCCCGGAGCAGCGCTTTGGGCGCGTTCAATCCATCCACCACCAGTACCGTCACGTGATAACCCTCAGCGCGGCACTTCATCATCGCCTCGTGCGCGATTTCCTGCGCCACATCCAGCGTCAGAACCTTGGAACTGGGAAGCTGCGCCTGCGCGCTCGTCGCGAGCAACGCCCCGGCTGCCCCCGCCAGCCACAGTTTTGAAAATCTCATGTTCTCCGCTCCTCCATCGAATCTGAAATTCTAACTTACAACGAACCCCGCAGCCCCAACTCATCCGCCTTGGCCTGCATCGCTTTGATGCAGAAATCGATGTGGTCGTCGAGCGCCACTTCAAGCTCCCGCGCGCCTTCTACAATGTCCTCGCGATTCACCGAGCGGGCAAAGGCCTTGTCCTTCATCTTGCGCTTCACCGAGGAAACGTCCACCTCAAACACGCTGTGATGCGGCTTCACATAGGAAATCGCTGTAATGAAGCCCGCCAGTTCGTCGCACGCGTAGAGCGTTTTGTCGAGCGGTGAAACGCGCGCCACGCCGCTGTAGTTGGCATGCGACAGAATGGCACGGCGGATCTCTTCATCCACGCCGCGCTCCGCCAGGATGGCTTCGCCCTTCATGGGGTGATCGGGCGCTTGCGGATGAATTTCCCAGTCGAAATCGTGCAGCAGCGCGGTTACCCTCCACTTCTCCTCGTCCTGCTGGAAGCGGCGCGCGTAAGCCGCCACGCACGCCTCTACCGCCAGCGCATGCTTGCGCAGGCTTTCCGATTTTGTGAACTCGCAGAGAATTTCCCATGCCCGCGCCCGATCAATGCGTTGATCGATCATGAGGTCATAATAACTTCTCAGCCAAACTCTGATATCTTTCCCCATATGCGAACCCTCCGCCCGCCGGTTTTGGCTCTGATCGCGTTCGCACCTCTGGCGGCGCAGAATCCCGAAGCGAACTCCCCCATTCCGCGCACGCAGCCGCCGGCCGTCATCCGCAAAACCGTTTCCACTATAGACGGCAAAACCATCGAAGGCCAGGTAGTCGCCGAAGGAATGAGCGAACTCGCCCTCCGCACCACCGATTTGCGTACAAACGCCAAACAGATCGTGCTTCTGCGCAAGCAGGGCGATCGGTACCGAGTGGTTACCTCGCAGACCGATTGGCCCACCTATCACGGCAGTCCCACCGGCAATCGCTATTCCACACTCACCCAGATCAATGCCGCCAACGTCGCGCGCCTCAGTCCCCGCTGGATCTTCCCTCTTCCCAACGTGAACCAGGTGGAAAGCACTCCGCTGGTCGTCGATGGGGTGATGTACGTTTCAAGCGCCAACGAATGCTGGGCGCTTGATGCCGGCAGCGGCCGCCTCCTCTGGCACTATCAACGTTCGCGCACCAAGGGTCTTACCGGCAATGCGGCCGCCGGTATCAATCGCGGTGTAGCCTGGGCCGGCGAGCGCATCTTCATGCTCACCGACAACGCCCACCTGATCGCGCTCGATCGCTTCAACGGCGAACTGCTCTGGGAAACCGAGATGGCGGATTGGCATCAAAACTATAACGGCACCGCCGCCCCGCTCACTGTGGGCAACCTCGTCATCTCCGGCATCGCGGGCGGCGATGAAGGCGTGCGCGGATTCGTGGCTGCTTACGATCAGTCCACCGGCAAAGAGGCCTGGCGTTTTTGGACGGTGCCCAAACCCGGCGAACCCACCTCGGAAACCTGGACTCCGCAAGCGCTCGAACACGCTTCCGGCGCCACCTGGATGACCGGCACCTACGACTCGCAACTCGATCTCGTGTACTGGCCCGTGGGCAATCCCGGCCCCGATTTCAACGGCGACGATCGCCAGGGCGATAACCTCTATACCGATTCCATCGTCGCCCTCGAAGCCAAAACCGGCAAGCTGAAATGGTATTACCAATTCACCCCGCACGATCTGCACGATTGGGATGCGCAGGAGCCGCCCGTTCTGGTAGATACCAACTGGCATGGGCAGCCGCGGAAGTTACTCCTGCAGGCCAACCGCAACGGCTTCTTCTACGTCCTCGACCGCGCCACCGGGCAACTGCTGCTCGCCAAACCGTTCGTCAAGAAACTCAACTGGGCTGAAGGCATCGGCAAGGATGGAAAGCCGATTCTCAAAGCCCTGCCGGAAGTCCCCGGCGGCGGCGTGTATGTCTGCCCCGGCTTTCAAGGGGGCACCAACTGGTTCTCCACTTCCTTCAATCCCGCCACAGGGTTGTACTACATTGCAGCGCTCGAGCGCTGCAACGTTTTCAACAAAGTCAAAATGGAATGGCAGGCCGGCCGCTCCTACATGGGCGGCACCGCCCGTCCGGCTCCCGGTGAGACCTTCACCAAATCGCTCCGCGCCATCGATATTCAAACCGGCAATATCGCCTGGGATGTGCCCCAAATCAGCGGCGCCATTACCGCATCGGCCGGCGTCCTTTCCACGGCTTCCGGCCTAGTCTTTTTCGGCGAAAATAGCGGCGCTTTCATGGCCGCCGGCGCCCGCGACGGCAAGCTCCTCTGGCAGTTCCCCACGAACCAGGTCTGGAAAGCATCGCCCATGACCTACATGTTCGACAATAAGCAATACGTGGCCATCGCCGCGGGCCAGAGTATCCTTGCCTTCGGACTGCCCGAGTGACCGAATTTACTGAATAGGAGGGAATGCCATGTCGAAATACCTCGCGCTTCTTTCGCCAGCCCTGCTGGTCGTTACCGGTTTTGCCCAATCCGGCCCGCAGCCCCAGGAGAACCCGCTCTCTACCTGGCTGCGCGATGCGTACAAACGCAACGCCAACAACATCGTTCGCACCGCCGAGAAAATGCCGGAAGAGTTCTACAACTTGCGCCCCGGCAGCCAGCAGGAAGTCCGCAGCTTCGGCCAACAGGTCGGGCATGTGGCCAACTTCAATTACCTCTGGTGCTCGCAGGCCAAGGGCGAAAAGAATCCCAATACCCAAAACCTGGAAAAGCTTTCCACCAAAGCCGAATTTGTAAAGGCGGCGCAGGACGCCTTCGCTTATTGCAACGGCGTTTATGATGCGCTCACAGACGCTTCGGGCGCGCAGATGGTGGACATCACGCTCGAAAACGGCCGCCAGACGCGCAATCTGCGCATGGGCCTGCTCACGCTCAATTACGGCCACAACAACGAAATCTACGGCAGCATGGTAATTTTCCTGCGCATGAAAGACATCGTGCCGCCCGCTTCCGAGCCCAGGCCGGGGCAGAAGAAGAAGTAGCGGAAACCGACGCTGATAGCGGAAAGCTCGTTGATATATACTGTTCGGAAGTCTCCATCGGGAGGACCCATGCAGCGAGTTTCTTTTATTACCACAGCCTTGTGCGGATTCGCCGCGGCCGCTCTGGCTGCCACCACCGGCGATGTCCCCATTGTTCACCTCGATAGCGGAATCATTTCCGGCACCACCGGATCCAAGCCCGAAGTCCGGGCGTACCTTGGGATTCCCTATGCCGCGCCCCCTGTCGCCACCTTGCGCTGGCGCGCGCCCCAGCCGGTAGCGCACTGGGATGGCGTCCGTCCCGCCGATAAATTCTCCCCGGTCTGCATGCAGAACTCTAATGCCCAAAAGACCAGCGAGGATTGCCTCTATCTCAACGTCTGGACCACCGCCAAATCCGCCGGCGAGCGGCGCCCTGTCATGGTCTGGATCTATGGCGGCGGCTTTACCGGAGGCTCCGGCTCCCTGCCGGACTACAATGGCGACGCGCTCTCTCAAAAGGGAGTGGTCGTAGTCACCTTCAATTACCGCCTCGGCCCGTTCGGCTTTCTGGCGCATCCCGAGCTCACCAAGGAATCCGATCGGCGCGCGTCCGGCAATTACGGCCTCATGGACCAGGTTGCCGCGCTTCAATGGGTCCAGCGCAATATTGCTGCCTTTGGCGGCGATCCCAAAAAGGTGACGATCTTCGGCGAATCCGCCGGCTCGGTCAGCGTGGCCGATCTGCTCACTTCGCCTCTGACAAAGGGCCTCTTCGTCCGCGCCATCGGCGAAAGCGGCGCCTGGATGGGTTTGGGCATCTCAACGGCGCGCACGCTCTCGGAAGCCGAGCAGGATGGCGTTAAATTGGCCGAAGCCGTTGGCGCCAAATCCCTCGCCGAGATGCGGCTGGTCCCCGCGGATGCCATTCTGAAGGCCGGCCGTGGCTCCGGCGCAATCGTCGATGGCTGGCTTCTTCCGGAGGCCCCCGACAAAGTCTACTCCGAGGGCAAGCAGCATGCAGTCTCCGTGCTGGTCGGTTCCAACCAGGATGAAGGCACCTTCTTCCTTCGGCCCACCACCGCGGAGCAATTCACCGCGCAGTCGCGTGAGCGCTACAAGAGCTTCGCCGATCAATTCCTGAAGCTCTATCCCGCGGCGTCGGACGAACAGGCCAACGCTTCCGCGCTCATGGCTTTCCGGGATGAAGCGGCATGGCACATGCGCCGCTGGGCGCAGGATCAGACCAAGGCCGGCAAGAAGTCCTATCTGTACTACTTCACCCATGAACCTCCAGCCAGCCCCAACGCCAAAGGCCCGCGCCGGCGCGGCGCTACGCACGTGGCCGAAGTGCCTTACGTTTTCCAAACGCCGGGCCAGCGCCCCTGGACCGACGTGGACCGCCAACTCTCCGATACCATGTCCTCCTACTGGGTGAACTTCGCGTCGACTGGCGATCCGAACGGGCGGAATCTGCCACACTGGCCCGCTTTCGACCCGAAGAAAAACCCGGACCCCATGGTTCTGGGCGATAAAATCGGGCCGGGCCCCGGCCCCGATCCCGCGCATCTGGATTTCTTCGAACAGTTCTACGAAAAACGTTAATATGAAGCTCTCAATTTCCTTGCTAATACTCACGGCGCCGGCCCTCGTGCCCGCCTTTGCGCAAAACCAGCAGCCCAACACGCTCGATCCCAAAGTCCGCGGCGTGATCGATGCCGCAACCGAAAAGCGCATCGGCGTGCCCACCGGACCCGCGCCCCGCCTGAAAAACGGCAAGCCCGATATGAGCGGCGTCTGGAACCAGCCCTATGTTCCCGACATGAGCAAGGACGGCCGCGGCCAGCAGGGCGAGCACAATCTCCCCTTCACCGAATTGGGCCTGGCCAAATGGAAAGCCTACGACGCCGCGGTCGAAGGGGACTATACTGGGAGTTGCCTGCCTTTCGGTTTGCTGCGCGATATCAATTCGCCGCACCCCATGCAAATCGTCCAGAACGATAAGTACATCGCGTTTCTGTTCGAGCAGAACACCTGGTTTCACGTCGTCCCCACCGATGGCCGTCCCCACCCGAAGGACCCCGACCCCACCTGGGAGGGCAACTCCGTCGGCCACTGGGATGGCGACACGCTCGTAATCGACACGATCGGGTTCAACGACAAAACCCGCATGGACACCATTGGCCACCCGCACAGCGATAAACTGCACACCGTCGAACGGCTACAGCGGGTCGATGCCGGCCACATCGCTTACGAAATCACCATCGACGATCCCCTGATTTATTCCCGCCCCTGGAAAAACACGCGCACCTTTGTGCTTCGCCCCGATTGGGAAATCATGGAATATAGCTGCGAGGAAAACAACAAGGACATTACCGAGGGCCACATCAAGCAGTTCAAGGGCGGCGATACCGCCGGCGGCAAGTAATAGAGTTTCGGGGCGAGCGCTTCCCTAGTCAACCCATGTGGGTCGGCCCAACCGCGGGCCCACATCTCCTCTCCGTCAAGAATCGGCCCTCAAGAATCCGCCCAAGCGGCCGATAAGCTCGACTGAGACAACCTTATACCGCTACACCTTTGCCGTTCCACATTCATCCATGAAAACGCCACCTCCAGTACAAGCCGAATGCCGCCGTTTAGAGGATCGCAAGCCGGTAAGTTTCCCCGCTCTTATCGATTCACAAGGCGCCAAGAGTCTGGCCGTGATGCAGGATATTTCCGGATGCGGCGCCCGCCTTCTGGCCAATCGGCAGTTTCCCGTTGGAACCGTTATCCGTCTCGTCCTTAACGGCGATCTCATACGCCAGTGCGTTGTGCGCAGATGCCGGCCCGTTCCGGATTCTGCGAAATTTGAAATCGGCGTGGAAGTGATCGAAGCTGGTTGGCCGAAAGACCTGGTTCCGTCCGGCGATGAATAACGAGCCTTTAACGCGAAGCTTCCAGCACTTCCCGCAACGCGGCCGTGACCGCTTCCGGGTTTTCCCGTGGCAGGAAATGTCCCGCGCCCGGAATCACGCGGTGCGCCATCAGATTCGGTAACACCGCCCGCTCAGCCGCGGAGATTTCGGGCCTGCCGCGCACAATCCCATCGTCTCCACCATAAAGCGTGATCGCTGGAGCTTCGATTTTCGGCCGCTGCGCCAGCCGCCTCTCCGTCTCTAAGAAACGCGGCTCCCCCGGCGCATTGCCCAGCCGGTGCCGGTACGAATGGATTACCACGTCCACGAAATCCGGGTTGTCGAAGGAAAGCGCCGTGCGGTCGTACGTTTCGTCCGTAAAGTGCCATGTCGGCGACCATTCCTTCCATAGGAGCTTGCATAGCGCGCGCCGGTTAGCGGCCAGTCCGGCGCGCCCCCTTTCCAAATTGAAGTACCACTGATACCACACCGCCCGCTCGGCTTCGGGCGGCCCTGGCGGCCCTGGCGTAACCGTATTCTGCACCGTGTAGCCGCCAATCAAGACCGCCGCGCGCACTCGCTCCGGATGCAAGGCCGCCGCAATCGCCGCCGCCCGCCCACCCCAGTCGTATCCGCAAACCGCAAATCGCTGAATCTGGAGTGCGTCCGCAAAGTCGATGGCATCCTGCCCGATGGCTGCCTGCTCCGCCATTCGCGGCGCCTTCGCATCCAGAAACCGGGTCGGCCCGTAGCCGCGCAGATAAGGGACGAGCGCCCGATATCCCGCCTGCGCCAGGGCCGGCGCTACTCCGTCCCACGCCCGCACGTCGTCGGGAAATCCGTGTAGCAGAATCACTGGAAAGCCTGCGCCCGTTTCTTCGTAGGCAATTTCCAGAACCTCCGTCCGCACGGATTTGCGCGCCGCCTCGCCCCGTGCCCATCGGGAACCCGCCAACGCTCCTGCCACCATAGCCCCCACAAATCGCCGCCGGCTTACCATTGCTTCCGACTCCTG
Source organism: Bryobacteraceae bacterium (assembly GCA_035294665.1). Classification (GTDB taxonomy): domain Bacteria; phylum Acidobacteriota; class Terriglobia; order Bryobacterales; family Bryobacteraceae; genus PSRJ01. Next base: position 32,296 of record DATGKM010000056.1, read on the forward strand.
ACTTCTGACTTGTGACTCCTAGTCACGAACGGACGCGCCTCTTGTCCACCGCAAACAGCGCCAAACCAGGACCCCCACGCCAACCCCAAGCGCATCCGTCGCCACATCCCTCCACTCTACGGAGAAATGATATAGCGCGCTCTGCATCAGTTCCAGGGTCAGGCCGAACAGCACGCTTCCGGTCAAGGCCTGCCACAGCCAAGCCGGGAAGGCATTCCGGGAAAGCAGATACAAAACGGCAAACGAGACGAGATGAAGAAGCGGATGCAGCGCGCTGCCATGCAATCCGCTGGGCCTGGCTGGTTGCAAAGACGCAATCGCCAGTAATAGGGCGTAGACTGCCCAGACCATACGAAAAACGGATTGTAGCATCGAGACCCAGCATATCCTGGATTTCACTTATTGAAAGTTGATCTGGGTCTACCAGTACCTAAGTCTGGAAAGGCGGTGTACTGCGTCCCTTGCTCAGGTGGTATAAGGTATTCCTTTCACTGACAATTCCGCCAGCCTCCGATGAGAATAATGGGGGTAGCTATGCGATTCCGCATTCCGCAACGGGAGTTGTCGGCGCTTCTTCCGGCCGAGCCGGGCCTGAACGCGCATTGCCGGCGCGTGGCCGCGCTTTCGAGAGAGATCGCCACTGCCGTCCCTCTGTCCGGCCGGCTCTTTCCTCTACTCGAACAGGCCGCCTTATTGCATCACAACCGCAGCCTCACTTGGGATCAGCCTGCGCTCGATCGACTTTTGCGCGACGTCTTCTCCCAGCCGCACTGGGACGAGAAAAAGGGGCGGGACCAGCGATTGCCGGAAGAATTCGCCGCCCTGCTTTCCGCGTTTCATGTCTTCCCCCGCGCTTCGGCAGATCGCGAGATCGGCCTCGCCGCCGAAATTCTGGCCGTCGCCAATTTCCTCGATGAACACGTCGAGTTCTCCGCCTGGGACTGCAACACCATGGGCAACCTCTCCGAAGTCGTCGAGGAGCTGGGAGGCCTCATTCATCCTAATGTCCGAGAAGCTCTTCACAAGGCCTTCCGCTCCTGGCGCTTCTCGCTCGATACCGGCCGGCTGCCGGTGCAGATCGGCATCATCAAAGAGTTGCTCGCGCTGCTCGAGGACACCGCGCCTGAGGTCGGAAAACTTGCGGCGCTGGCCGGCCGCGACCCGGTCATTGCCGCCAGTCTCGTACAAAGCGCCAATTCCGGCTTCCACGGCCGCGGCCGTACCATCCAATCCACCCGCCAGGCCATCATGCATATCGGCATCGATGAAAGCCGCCGGCTGCTGCTCGCCCTCGCCATCCGTCCCATCTTCGCCTCCGGCAATCTGCGAGGGATCTGGCGCCATTCGCTGTGGATGGCGGAATTCATGGAGGCCTTCGTCCGCGGCCAGGATTTGATGGATCCCGAGGAGGCGCTCTTTCTCGGCCTCGTTCACGATGTTGGCCGCCTCGCTTTTCAGTCCGCCCCACAGTCGATCGCCGGGGCCTTTGCCCGCCTCTCCCAAGGGGGATGCCCGGTCACGTACACCGAGCAACTGCTGTTCGGATCGGACCACGCGGAACTGGGTGCGGCCATTCTCTCCCTCTTTCAAGTCCCGCGGCAGATCATGGAAGCCGTCGAGTTCCATCACCGCCCGGCCGTTTCCGATTCGCCCCTCGCCGCCGCATTGTATTTGGGCGAGTATATTTCCGATAGCGAGGAGGATCTACCCTCCACCGTTCACCTGGATGCCGCGCTGGCCAGAACGCAGTGCCCCCTCCCCAAGCTGATCGAACTCGGCAAAACCGGCGGCGGGGCCTTCACTACCCTCCTCAACGTCGCCTAGCGGGCCTCCCTAATCTTTGCCACAGTTCCCGCCGATAAGAGCTAGAAGAGAGAATGGTCCGGCTGACGCGTCTGAACCACGCTTCCATGGTTCTCAATTCGGATCTGATTGAGCGCATTGATATTACACCGGACACCGTGATCACGCTGACCAACGGCGAAATCCTGCGTGTCCTCGAATCGGCCGACGAAGTCGTCAGGCGGATCATGGAATATCGCCGGAATATCTATGGACCGCCGGAAATCTCCGGTCCAATGCTGGTCCAGCCGGATCCTCCGGACCTGGCACACGATCCGGAAAGGGAGGAGCCGTAAATGGCCGATGCTCCCAAGACTGCCAAGCCCGGGGCCAAATCCGGAGGCGTTAAACCCGATCTGGCCACTCTGGCTGGAATCGGCCTCGCGCTGGCGGGTATTCTCGGCGGCCTCATCCTGGAGAAGGGCAGCATTCAGGACGTGGCCCAATTCACTGCCGCTATGATCGTGCTGGGAGGAACTTTCGGCGCTGTCCTGGTCACCACCCCGCTTCCCGTCTTCCTGCGGGCGCTCGCGGGTCTGCGCGATGTGTTCCTGGAAAAATCGAATTCAGCCTCCGAAACCATTGAAACCCTGATCCGTTTCGCCACTCAGGCGCGCAAGCAGGGGATCGTCAGCCTGGAATCGGAAACCGGAACGGTGCCGGACCCCTTTCTCCGCAAAGCCTTGAATCTGGCCGTGGACGGCACGGATTTGAACGAAATCCGGAACATGATGGAGCTCGATATCGAGCTGAGTGAGCAGGTCGAGGAGCAGAAAGCGAAGGTCTGGGAGGCCGCGGGGGGCTACTCGCCGACCATAGGCATCATTGGAGCCGTCATGGGGCTGATCCAGGTAATGAAACACCTGGACGATATCAAAGAGGTTGGCCACGGCATCGCTGTAGCGTTCGTGGCAACCGTGTACGGCGTAGCTACGGCGAACATTCTGTTCCTTCCCTCTGCCAATAAGCTGCGCGCCAGGATGCAGCAGGCGCGGTTGCTTAAGGAACTTACGCTCGAGGGGGTCATCGGCATAGTCGAAGGCTTGAACCCCACCCTCATCCGGCTCAAACTATCGGCCTTCAATCTCGCGGGTTCTCCCAAACCGGCAAAAAAAGACAAAGCAACCGCCAAGGGCGCCGCGCCGCAAGCGGTCCCAGCCGGAGATTGAAATGAAGCACAGGCGGGCACATCATCATGAGAATCATGAGCGCTGGCTGGTCTCCTATGCCGATTTCATTACGCTGCTGTTCGCCTTTTTTGTTGTAATGTTTGCTACCGCCCAAAAAGACAAATCCAAAGCGCGGTTGGTGGCCGAGTCGGTGCGCGATGCGCTCGAACATGGGGATCTCTCCACGGCCATTAGCGGCATCATTCGAAACCACAAGGTCACGCCGGATGGTAAAGGGGACTCGCGCATCAGTCCGGATATTCCGCCCCCCGAAAAACCGGTGGAAAAGTTGCCGCCCGTGCCCAGCAAAGATCTGGAGAAAACGCTCGCCGATATTAGCCAGGTTCTGCAAAAAGAAGTCGCGGAAGGTAAAGTGACAGTCAAATTGGACCAGCGTGGATTAGTAGTCAGCATGCGCGAGCTCACCTTTTTCGCTTCCGGAGAAGACACCGTGAATCCGGCCAGCCTTCCCATCATCCAGAAGATCGCCAAGGTAATCGATACCTTGCCGAACCCGGTGCGGCTGGAGGGCCATACCGATGCGCTGCCGATTCATAATTCCCGGTTTCGCAGCAACTGGGAGTTATCGGCGGCGCGGAGTATCGCGCTTCTCGAAATCCTGCGCGACCAATGCGGTGTTCCCGCTGAAAAGCTATCCGTGGCAGGGTTCGCGGAAAACGCGCCTGTCGATACGAATGACACCCCGGAAGGCCGCTCGCACAACCGGCGCGTGGACCTGGTGGTTCTCTCGGCGGAAGCAGCTCGCGGAGAACCGCCGTCGCGAAATCCCGCTGCGGCGGAGCCTTCTCGTTAGTACTGTGACTGCAACGCTCCTTACCTGGCGGGCTGCTGAAACTCTGCTCGAGATCTCCGCCAGCCCGAAACTATGCGCTCAGCCGCGCCTCCACTGTAGCGCGTCACATACTCGTCCCGCCGCTCCCGCAGGACTTGCGATTGCGGATTTAAACCGGAGACTAGGCATCAACCGGTAGCCGCACTTCCATACTTCGCCGCGCGGTCGTCGAAACACGGAAGCCGCAATGGGGAAGGGAAAGCGGTATTTCAGAAACCCGGAGCGGAACCCGAAGCAGCCGGTGAATCCGGCAGCGCGAACAGGTACGACGTCAAATTGTTCAGGTCCTTCTGCGAGAACTTGTAAGCGGGCATGAAGCTGCCGGGCGAATACTTAGGCGGATCCGCGAAATGCTCTTCCACCCAGCTTCGGCTGCGGCGGCGGGAGACGCCGTTGAGCGGCGGCCCAACCGACGCGCCCACCCCGTTCACTTTGTGGCAATCGCCGCAGCGGTTGCTCTGATAAACCAGGGCGCCCTGCACTGCGAATTCCGGCGCGAAGGTCAAAGCACTGGCGTTATCCGGGTTGAGTTTTAGCAAAAATGCGGCGAGCGAATTCAACTGTGCATCCGTGAGCACGATAGGCGGCATGGAACTGCCCGGGCGCACGGCCGCCGGAGCTTTGAAGTGCTGGATCAGCCAGGCTGCATCCCGATGCACGGTGATGCGTGTTAAATCCGGCCCGATGTTGCCCCCTTGTCCCCCAACCGCGTGACAGGTTGTGCAGCTCTCCTGGCGGAAGTAGGCAACGCCGGCCATTTCTTCGGGCGAAAGCTGCATCCAGTCGGTGGGCGCGGAATAGTCGATCGCGACTTCCTGCGTGGGGGCGTTGCGGTCGGCGAGGACCGCGGCGGCAGTGAGTCCGCACCAGCCCAGGCCCGCCAAAACCACGAAGCCTGCCGCGAACACACGCCGCGTGACTTTGATGATCGGACCGCGATCCAGGAACGGAATCAACAGCAACGTGAAGATCGCCAGGGTCGGGAGAACCATGGTGCCTACAACTTCAAGTGGCCCGTTGAACAGTTTCAGCATCTGAAATAGAAACAGGAAATACCATTCGGGGCGCGGCGTGGCGGCGGTATCGGTTGGATCGGCCAGTTGCTCCAGCGGAACGCGCACGGCCACTGCCATAGTGAACAGAATGGCGAACGCGATGAAGATAGCCAAGGTATCCTTGAAAACCTGCTGCGGATAAAACTGCTTCTTCGGCAGCCTTTCATCACCGGGCGACGGAGCCACACCGTGCTTCCGCACCAGGAACACGTGCAGGCCGATCAGAATGGCGGTGAGGGGCGGTAACAGTAAAACGTGCAATCCAAAGAAACGGGCGAAGGTAACGACTCCGATGGAGCCTTGGCCACCCAGCAGGCGTGTGAGATAGGGTCCGACAAGCGGCGCCGTGGCGGCAATGTGAGTTGCCACCACCGTACCCCAATAAGCGCGGTTGTCCCAGGGCAGCAGATAGCCGGTCAGACCATAAGCCAGAGTCAGCAGCAGCAGCACTACCCCAACCATCCAGGTGGTTTCGCGCGGCTTCTTATAGGCGCCCCACAGGAAGACCTGTACCATGTGGAGCACTACCACTACGATCATCATGCTGGCGCCCCAGTGGTGCAGACCGCGCATCAATTTGCCCGCGGTCAGTTCCGTGAGGATGTAGCGCACGCTATTGTAAGCGTCGCCGGGAGTGGGCGCATAATTAAACGCCAGCATCGCGCCGGTGAAGGCCTGCGTCAGAAAGAGAAACAACGCCACGCTGCCGAACACCTGGTGCCAGCCGCTCGAGGCCGGGATCTCCTCATACATGAATTTGCGCAGGGCGGTGGGGAGGCCTGTACGGGACTCGACCCATTCGGCGATAGTTTCCAGACGGCTTCTCATGCGGTTTGATCCGGCGCGCTCAGCGGCCCTAACAACAATTGTTTCCCCTGCACCTTGGTCTGAAAGCGATCCAGCGCGCGCGGCGCCGGGCCTTCCAGAACCTTGCCATCCAGCGAGAACACTGAGTTGTGGCAAGGACAGATGAATTCGTTCTTTCCCTGCTCCCAATGGTAGGCGCAGCCGAGATGCGTGCACATCGGAGAGTAAGCCACAACCTGGTTATCGGGCATCTTGACCACCCAGACCGTACTTTTTTCACTTGTTACTTTCCAGCCGTCCACGCGAGTGCGGCGGTAGGCCATTTCCACGGGCTGGCCGGGAGTGAGTTGGCTGATATCGCCTGCTTCTACCCAGTCGCTCTGCCGCCGCATTTTCGGTGGAACCAGCAAGTATAGGAGGGCGGGAATGGCCATGGCGGCCGAAATGATTGCCCAGATTCCATAAATAGCGACCGAGTAAAATCCGCGTCGTGTCGTTCCGGAGGGTTCCATGGAGGTTCCGGAAGGTTGAACTGCCTTAGACTCGGGATGCATAAACGGGGAGCCTCCGGAGAATTGTAGCGAAAAACCAAAGGGAAGTTGACGGCTCCAAAGAGCCAGACTCCAAAGAGCTACTTAATCTCTTTGCTGCTGGCCGTGGCGGGCTCGGGACCGTCATTTTCGCGAATCACCATGCTCTGGTCTGAGTAAAACGTGCGGCTGCCGGTATTGCCATAAGCCACCGGCACGGCGCTGATCTGGTAACCGGACTGGTTGCCGGTCATGGTGAATTTGTAGCCGCTCTTTTCGCCGGCCGCGAGGCTGCTATCGATCAGGTCCGCCGCCGACGCGTTCGCATTCCCTGTAGCTGGCGGCCCCAATTCGGCCAGCGATGTGGCATAGTGGCCGTACTGGGAGTTGTATTGCACCTGCATGGTGTGGATGGTCTGAATGGCTTTGAGGGCTGCGGTCTCGTGCGCGTAACGCGTGGCGTTATTCAGTTTCGGCAACGCGACCGTAACAATAATCAGAATGATCGCAATCACGATCAGCAGTTCGATGAGCGAAAAACCGCGGCGTTTTTGGGTATGCCGCTCCCTGGAATTCCACATGCATCTACCCGAATTCACTATTCTATGACGCGGCGGGGGCGCTGAGCGTGCAGACCGGTTTTGTCCATCCGCGCACCAATTCATGGATTTGGACCAGCCGGCGCCAGAATTCCGCCAGCAGGCTTAAGCGGAGCGCATTAGGGCCATCGGAAAGGGCACGCTCGGGGCAGTCGTGCACTTCCACGAAAATGCCGTCCACGCCGGCTGCCACCGCTGCCCGGGCGAGCGTTTCGATAAATTCCGGCTGGCCGGAAGAAGCGGCGCCGCCAGCCCCCGGAAGCTGCACGCTATGCGTGGCGTCGAACACGATAGGCCAGCCGGCATCACGCATGATCTTCAGGCCGCGCATATCCACCACCAGGTTGTGATAGCCGAACGCAGTGCCGCGCTCGGTCAGAATCACTTGCCGGTTGCCGGTGGAAGTCACTTTACGGGCCGCGCGATGGATATCCTGCGGCGCCACGAACTGCCCCTTTTTTATGTTCACAATCCGCCCGGTGCGGCCCGCCGCCAGCAGCAGATCGGTCTGCCGGCAGAGCAGCGCGGGAATTTGCAGAATATCGGCGACTTCCGCCACAGGTTCCGCCTGACCCGGCTCATGAATGTCGGTGAGGATAGGGAAGCCTTCCGCCTTGATTCCGCCCAGAATGCGCAGCCCCTCCCGCAGCCCCGGCCCGCGATAGGAATCGCCGCTGGAACGGTTGGCTTTATCGAAGGAGGCCTTGAAAATGAACGGCGCGCCGGCCAGGGCTTCCCGAATCCCGCGCGCCATTTCGCGCGCGTGTGCGTCACTCTCAATCACGCACGGCCCGGCGATGAGGACCAGCGGACGCGGAGTTGCGGCACGGCCGAAAGTGGTGTACTCAGCGTTCGAGACCCAAGACATCGATGCCTCTGTACTGAAGAAAATGGCGGTTGAAGCTGAAAGCGCGGTTAATCCCACGCACATCTAGAACAGCGAAGGAAATCGCGTCACAAAGACTCCAGTTTTTATCCGCGTGCCGCGCGGCGCCCGCCACGCCGGACGCTCGACAACTCCCCGCGTTGAAGCCGCCAAAGCGTAGAGCGAGAAACTCCCAGCGCCCGAACTGCTTCGTCAATCGTTAACAGATCGGTGGACATCTCCTCGAATCGTATCACAGCAGTCTCACTGTCTCACCGTCTCAGGCCGGGGCCCGCTCCTGGAGCCGCCTATCTTCCGCGCACCCGCGAGTACTCCGCTTCCGGCCTCGCTTCCGCCGCGAGCCGCCGTGGGCGGTGCTCGTATGCGGCGCCGATGAACGCCTTAAAGAGCGGGTGCGGCTCCATCGGCTTCGACTTGAACTCGGGATGGAATTGGCAGCCCAGGAACCACGGGTGGTCGGGGATCTCGCAGATCTCCACATACGTTCCGTCCGGGGTTTCGCCCGTGATGCGCAGCCCCGCCGCTTTCAGCGTCTCTTCATACTCGCGGTTGAATTCATAGCGGTGGCGGTGCCGCTCATTGATATCGCGAGCGCCATACGCGCGCAAGGCAAAACTGTTTTCCGCCAGCCGGCAGGCCCATCCACCCAGCCGCATGGTGCCGCCCAACTCATCCACGCCTTTCAGTTCGCGCAGCTTGAAGATCACACGGTGCGGCGTCGCGGGGTTGAACTCGGTCGAATCGGCATCCGCAAGCCCGCATACGTTGCGCGCGTACTCGATCACCAGCGTCTGCATACCCAGGCAGATCCCGAAATACGGCACCTTTTGCTCGCGGGCGTAGCGGATGGCATTGAGCATGCCATCGATGCCGCGTTTGCCGAAACCGCCCGGCACCAGGATACCGTCAAATCCTTCCAGTTGCTTCTCCCACCCGGGGCCCACCACGCCTTCCGCTTCGATCCACTCGATTTTCACCTTCAGCCCGTGCGCCAGGCCGCCGTGCAAGAGCGCCTCTTTCAGGCTCTTATAGGAGTCCTCGTACTCCACATACTTTCCTACCAGACCGATCACGACTTCATCGCGCGGATTCTGCAGCCGCTCCACCATCTCCGACCAGCGCCCCAGATCGCGCGGGCCGGCCTCCAGTTTCAGCAGCCGCAAGATCATCTCGTCCACCCGCTCGCCCGCGAACACGATCGGCACTTCGTAAACCGAAGCCACGTCGCGCGCCGTAATAACGGCTTCCACATCCACGTCGCAAAACAGCGCAATCTTTTCCTTCACATCCTGGGGAATGAACCGTTCCGAGCGGCAGAGCAACATATCGGGCTGAATACCGATAGCCCGCAGCTCTTTCACGCTGTGCTGTGTCGGCTTGGTTTTCAGTTCCTGCGCGGCCGCGATCCAGGGCACCAGCGTCACGTGAACGAAGATGCAGTTTTCGCGGCCGTGCTCGTGGCGCATCTGGCGGATCGCTTCCAGAAACGGCAATGATTCGATATCGCCAACGGTTCCGCCGATTTCCGCGATCACCACGTCTACGTCTTGCGCCACCCGCCGCATGGCCGCCTTGATTTCGTTGGTCACGTGCGGAATCACCTGGACGGTCTTGCCGAGATAGTCGCCCCGCCGCTCGCGCGCAATAATCTGCTCATAAATGCGTCCGGAGGTCAGATTGTTGCTCTGCGTCAAACGCGCATGCGTGAAGCGCTCATAGTGACCCAGATCCAGGTCTGTTTCGGCTCCGTCGTCGGTGACGAATACTTCGCCGTGCTGGAAAGGACTCATCGTCCCCGGATCGACATTCAAATAAGGATCGAATTTCTGGCAGGTCACCTTCAGACTGCGGCTTTCGAGCAGGCAGCCGATCGAGGCCGCAGCGATCCCTTTGCCCAATGACGAAACCACCCCACCCGTTACGAAAATAAATTTAGCCATTCTCCCGTATCCCCCGGATTGAGAAATCTAACTTTGAGAACTCGAACATTCGCGACACCCGCGCCAAATCTTGGGGTGTGTCCACCCCCAGGGATTCGCTGTCTGTTTCCACCACCCGTATAGAGTGCCCGTTTTCCAGTGCGCGCAGTTGCTCCAGCCCTTCGGCTCGTTCCAGCGGGCCCACCGGCAGGGCGGAATAACCGAGTAAGAAATCCCGCCGGTAAACGTACAAGCCGATATGTTTATAGAGCGGTACGGAAAATTTGGAGCGGTCCCGCAGAAACGGAATCGGGCTGCGGGAAAAATAAATGGCATCTCCCTGGCGGTCCGTTACCACTTTCACTACGTTGGGATCGGCGATTTCGGCCGGATTTTCGATGCGCTTCATCAAAGTACCCATCTTGATATCGGCGTCATGAACCAGGGGAAGAATGGCCGCATCGATCGCGGCGGGATCGATCAGAGGCTCGTCGGCTTGAATGTTGACCACGATTTCCGCGCTATCGGCGGAAGCCGCCTCCGCCACCCGGTCGGTGCCCGAAAGGTGGTCGGCGCGGGTCATGCGTACGCTGGCGCCGAACGCCCGCGCGGCTGTGTACACTCGTTCGTCGTCGGTGGCAATCAGGATGCTCGGCAGGTACCGTGCCATCGAGGCCCGCTCCCAAACATGTTGCAACATGGGTTTACCGGCAATTTCGGCGAGGACTTTTCCGGGAAGGCGGGAGGATGCGAACCTTGCGGGGATGACGCCCAGAATTTTACGGGGCACGAAAGATCTTACCACAAAACGGCTATGCTAAACTCAGTGGAGAAAGGTTCCGGAGCCGCCATGCAGCTATCGGGGCGGGTGCTGCTTGCCAGTGTTCTTGTTTTTTTCGCCGGGGCGGGCTTACGGGCCGCCGATTCCGTTCCTGGGCCGGCCACCGCGAGCGATGCGAAGGTTTCCATCGAGCCGCGCGCCAAGCCCTCCGCCGACACCGCACCCACGCCGAAAACCGATATCCGTGTCGATAGCACCCTGGTGCTCATCCCCGTCACGGTGACCGACCCTTATAACCGCTTCGTCACCGGTTTGGAAAAAGATAATTTCAAGCTGTTTGAAGATAAAAAAGAGCAGGAGATCATCCAGTTCTCTAGCGAAGACGCGCCGCTGTCGATCGGCATCGTGTTCGACACGAGCGGCAGCATGGGCAGTAAACTCGAAAAATCCCGCCAGGCCGTAGTGCAGTTTTTCCGCACCGCCAACCCCGAAGACGAATTCTTTCTGGTACAGTTCAACGATACGGCGAGCCTGGTGCAGCCTTTCACGCATGATATCGAAGAGATTCAAAACCGTCTGGCCTTTACTCAATCCAGAGGCCGGACCGCCTTGCTGGATGCCGTCTACCTGGCGCTCCACGAAATGAAGAAGGCCAAGAACCCCCGCAAGGCCCTGCTGCTGATTTCCGACGGAGGCGATAACAGCAGCCGTTACACGGAGAACGAAATCAAGAACCTGGTGAAAGAAGCGGACGTCCAAATTTATGCGATCGGAATCTACGAACCGATTGGATCGCGCTCCCGGAGTCCGGAAGAACTTGCGGGCCCCGGTCTGTTGACGGAAATCGCCGAACAGACTGGAGGGCGGCAATACGCAGTCGAGAACCTGTCGGAATTGGCGGATATCGCGGCAAAAATCGGAGTGGAACTGCGCAACCAGTATATTCTTGGCTATTCCCCGCACAATCAGGAGCGCGATGGCAAATACCGGCGAGTTGAGGTAAAGTTGAACCAGCCCCGTGGGCTCCCTCCTCTCCGGGCGTTCTGGAGACACGGCTACTATGCCCCGTCCGAATAAAATCTTTTACACCGCACTTCTGAGCGCCGCTTCCCTGGCCGGCCCGGCGTTACGAGGCCAGCAAGCAACCGCTCCTAAGGCTCCGGCGCCGCTAGCGAAGGCCGAAGACAGCGGCGCGGTCTTCCGCGCCGATACTCGCGTAGTGGACCTGCACGCAACCGTGGTGGATAAGGCGGGCCATCTGGTGACCAACCTCACCAAGGATGCTTTCACCGTTTACGAAAACGGCGTGCAGCAGGACATCCGGCAATTCAAGCGCGAGGACGTGCCGGTCTCCATGGGCCTCATCATCGATAACAGCGGCAGCATGCGCGATAAGCGGGCGAAGGTGGAAGCCGCTGCCTTGGCCTTGGTGAAGGAGTCCAACCCGGAGGACGAGGTCTTTGTGGTCAACTTCAACGACGAAGCTTTCAACGATCTCCCTCACGGCAAGGATTTCACCAGCGACATCAAGGAAATGGAAGAAGCGCTCACCCGCATCGATTCCCGCGGCGGCACTGCCATGCGCGATGCCATCCGTATGTCGATCGATCACGAAAAAGAGAAGGCGCATCGCGACAAGAAGGTTCTGGTGGTGGTGACCGATGGCAACGATAACAGCAGTCTGATCAGTCTGGAGAACCTGGTGAAGGCTTCGCAGCAGAGCGGCGTGCTCATCTACGCGGTGGGCCTGCTGAGCGAAGAGGAACGGCGTGAAGCCAAACGCGCCGAGCGCGCGCTGAACGCGCTTGCCGATGCCACCGGTGGCGAGGCTTTCTTCCCTAAGGAGCTTAGCGACGTGGAACGGATCGCGCACCAGGTGGCGCACGATATCCGTAACCAGTACACCATCATTTACTCGCCTTCCAACCAGGTGATGGACGGAACCTACCGGCAAATTAAGGTCACCGTGAAAGCGCCCGGAAACCCAACCGTGCGCACGCGCAGCGGCTATTACGCGACCCCCGACCAGGCCAATCCGGACCAGCAGCCGCGCACCACTTCGCTGAAGTAGATGCTCAAACTCCTTTGGAGTCTGGCCCGCGGCTACCGGCTCCGCCCATGGCGCAGCCCGTACCTGCGCTGGCGCATCGAGACCTACTGGGGCATTCACGCCGAGCGAATCGCTTTCGCGGAATTCTGGCGATTCGTGCGCAACCATTGGCAGGATCTATGGCGTTACCTGCGATGGGCGGCCGGCATGCGGCGGCCGGCCGTCTCCCGCCTGGGGGTAGCAACGCGATGAAGCCCGCTTTTCTTCTCCTCTCCTTTTGGGGATTTTCCATGACCGCCGCCGAACTGAAAGTGGACCACGTAACCGCTGCTGGAAAGGACGTGCACGCCATGCAGCGGGCGCTCGAAGCCGCGGGCATTCCCAGCGAGTATGGCGGCCCGCATGCCAACCGTGCCACCGAAATGGCGCTCACGAGTTTCCCCGATGGCTCATACCTGGAACTGATCGCCATCCAACCGCACGCCGATCCGGCAGCCCTGGAGCGTACCCCGTGGCATCGCTGTCTTATGAGCGACGCCGGGCCGTGCGGCTGGGCGGTGCGCCCTGCCAATCTCGCCGCCGAAGCGGAGCGCCTTCGCAAAACGGGTATCGCCGTTACTCCACCCGCCAAAAACGGCCGCCGCCGCCCCGATGGCGTCCAACTCGAATGGGAAACCGCGCAGGTGGGCGCGGGTAACGGAGATTTCTTCCCGTTTCTGATTCGCGACTTCACCCCGCGCGACCGCCGCGCCTATCCCGGCGGCAAGCCAACGACAACGGCCTATTCGGGTGTGGCGAAAGTGGTCCTGTCGGTCAAAAATCTCGATGATGCCATTGCCCAATACGAGCGGGCCTATGCCCTCCCACCTCCGCGCAAACAGGACGACGCCGGATTCGGCGCGCACCTTGCCTGGTTCGCAGGAACCCCGGTCGTGCTGGCCGCCCCCGATAGCCCCAAGTCCTGGCTCGCCGCCCGGCTGGAGCAACTGGGCGAAGCGCCTTGCGCCTTTATTCTCGGCTCGTCCAAACCGCTCCTCCCGGCCGGACACACGAATGCCCGAAACTGGTTCGGCAAACCCGTCATCTGGCTCTCACCGGAGGCGCTCGGCTGGCGTTTAGGCGTCGAGTAACTCAGATCGGCGCGCGTTGCAGGCTGGTGATGAACTTGATTTCGGGGACCCGCTTGCGGCTCAGCCGGTCATCGTTGGTGATGAACAGGTCCATTCCCGCCGCGGCTGCGCAGGCCAATTGAATCGCTTCCGCCCCGCCAAAGGTCTTCGACGGCTTTTGCTCGAGATCCCCCGATCCTCGATGAGATAGAGGAAGAGATTTGTGCCCCAGAAAATTCGAGCCAGGAGATACTTCTTTTATCACCGGCCGTGACTTCGCGATTCGGACGCAACTCGCCGCGAAGCCTCGCGCCTCGAAGCAGTGGTGCCGGTCTCCCGAGGTGAAGACTCGCTTCCCCATCCAGCCCGCAACTCCCCTACCCACGCGTCAGGCTCCACGCCCTCCCACAGCTCTTTGCCTAATCCCCGCAGGCTGAGAATGGGGTCGTCCTCGTCTTTCTTAAGTAGGCAGTTACCGCAGTACTCTTGTTCATACCATTGCAGAAGTGGATGGTATTTCAATGGTAGGGTCTCTTGCGCCGGGCGGAATTTGCCTGACCTATCGGGGTCGGCGGCGTCTCCCGGACGGTAAAGGCGGAATGTACCATCATTTAGCCGGTAAAACATGCGATAGCGGCCCGTACTCGGCCGGCAATTCGCGACATTGTGTTGGTGAATATGTGCGTGCAGCCCCTGCCGGAACTCCCGATGAATCTTCTCCCGGCGAATCCGTTCCAAAATCTCTCGCGACGTAAATGAGAATCGATCCGGATTCTCCCGCGTCAGCAGCGCCAACGTGACCCAGCACTCATCGGCCACCTTGATTTCCACGAGCCCATTTTGCCATGGAAATCAAGCTAATCCTGGATGGATGGTAGGAATGTCTATCTCTCCTCTTTCTCCTGCACCCGGCCCCCATTCAGAATATCCACCATCGCGTAATTCCCTTCGTGGCAGGCGTACTCGTAGATTACGTAGCCGGGGTCGCGCGTCAGCGGAATCTCCACTTTCCACGGCTTGGTGTACATCTGCGGATCGTCGATTGTGGCTTCATAGAGAATGGTGTCGGCGTCCACGCGCGTGAAGCGCTCCACGATGTGTGCCGCAGTGCTTTCGGGAATACCTTTGATGCGGCCGGAAGCGGCATTCGATGCGATCCAGCCCTTGCCATTGAAATTGGTGGTGTCGATCACCAGCGTGTTGCCCTCCCAGTGTCCGCGCGAATCGCCGTTCCATTGGCCCACGCCGACCGGCAGATGCGCGCGGCCATCCAGCGGAATCACGCGCGCGTCGTGAATCATCTCCGCCAGAATGACCACGTATCCCGGCGCCTGCACAATCTGGTAGGAATTGTTGTAGCCGGCGGGGAACATATCTCCCGGCACGCCGCGCGTGATGCAGCGATCCCATGTGCTCATATACTCGTAGGAATCGGCCGTGTGGGCCATGTTGTAATCGCGCTTCGCCTCCGCCGCCGCGGTGACCGGCACGCGCCCATCCGGAGGATCGACCACCAGCGATGCCTGCCGCGTCTTCACCACCTTGGTGCCCCGGTCGAACCAGAACTCGTTGTAACTTCCCACGTCTCCGGGCTTCGGCGCGCCTTCCTCGCTGTTCGCCGCCGCAGCCTGCTTCTCCAGTTGCGCCGCTTCCGCGGCCGAAAGTACCGGCTTGGAAGCGAGCGCCGCCGGCCGCTCGAATGGAGTAATGGTCGCGTCTGTCCAGACGCCCTGAAGGTCTGGCTGGCCATCTGCCGTGCGCGCTGGCGTCCAAGGCTTAGCATTTGTTTTCGAGGTTTGCGCCAGCAGAGGCAGCGCCGCTTCGGCCAGCACGAGGACCAAGGTACCGATTCGATGAGTCATGGGACCCCTCCCGGAATGTCAGTGGATTGATTGTACAATGCAACAGAATTTTATGGCCACCTCTGCGCCGCGTGAAGGATACGGGCTATAGGGACTGCATCCGCATCCACCCCGATAAATCAGAATGTATGGCAACGGCGTTAGAACGAATTCGCGAGTGCCTTCTATCCGTCCTGTTCGCCCCAGGTAAGGGCTTCGTAACAGCATCACCGGTGCTTCGTAAATCCTCCGATCCACATCTTCAGCGCGTTCGGGGGCGCGCTCAAAGAGGTAGTCCGCAATTCGCTTGAAGTCTCTTGCGGCCTCCTCCGTCCAGCGAAGCTGCATTTAGGCGCCGGATCGTTTCCGGGACAGCAACTGTTCTAGAGACCGGCCGACTTCTTCATGGCTCAAGGTTTCATCGCGCGCAATCTGCGCCAAGCCCTTCTCAACTTCGGCCAGGAACCATTGGTCGTAATCGAGGAACTGTTCGAGCGCTTCCCGTGCCAGCGCTTCGGCGTCGCAGCCACGAGCGGCGGCGATATCCGCCAGTCTGGCCTCCAAGGGTTCAGGCGAACTTCCATGACTCCAATGCTAGCCCAGCGCCGCTTTCACCCGCGCCGCCGTGAACGGCACGGTTCGCAGCCGTACGCCGGTGGCGTCGAAAATCGCATTTCCCAGCGCCGCGGCCACTGGCGCCGTTGCCGCCTCCCCGGCGCCCATTAGCGGCAACTCGGGATGATCGAGCAGCGCTACTTCGACCGCCGGCGCTTCCGGGAACCGCAGAATCGGATAGCTTGCCCAATCCAGGCTGGTAACGCGGGACCGGTCGAACTTCACCTCTTCGTGCAGCGTGCGGCTGAGGGTTTGCACAATGCAGCCTTCGATCTGGTTGCGCAGCGCGTCGGGGTTCACCACCAGGCCGCAATCGTGCGCGCACACCACGCGGCGCACCGCCACTCTGCCGGTGCTGCGCTCCACCGTAACTTCCATCGCCATCGCCACGTAGTTCTCCGCCTGTTTATAGCGCATATAGGCGAAGCCGCGGCCCACCAGCATTCCTCCCTCCGCCGCTTTCGGATTGGGTGAAGGCCGGGGCTGCCAGCCGATCATTTCCGCGGCGCGCTTCACCACCGCCAGCGCCCGCGGATCGTTGCCTCGCTCCTCCAGGCCGCGAACGCGGAATGCCACTGGGTCGGCCTTGGCCGCCGCTGCCAACTCATCGGTGAAACTTTCCACTGCGAACACATTGGCGATCTTGCCGGGCGCCCGCAAGTTGGAAATGCGCAGCGGGGTTTCCTTGATCCAGTGGACCGTCACCACGGCGGGAGACGCAACCGCGTATGGCGGATCGCCGTTCTGCGAGACCGATCCCGCATTTTGCCCGTGCGGCTGCGCGATTCCGGCGGCATCGATGCCCAGGAACGGCCTGGTACCCGGCCTCGCCGCCGGGAGCCACATCTGCGTGTTCCAGTCGATGATGCGCCCATCGTCGCTGAGACTCGCCTTTACGTCCAACAATTGCTGCGGGCCTTTGGGATCCCAGCCGTGCTCGTCGTGCCGCATCCACTGGACGCGCACCGGCCGCCCCACGGCTTTCGAAAGCAGCACCGCGTCAGCAGCGGCATCGTCGTTGCCGTTGCCGCCATACGAACCGGCGCCTTCCAGATAAATGACGCGCACCTTCTCTGCCGGCAGGCTAAAAAGTTTCGCGAAAGAAATGCGCAGTCCGTGCGTGCCTTGGGAGGAACTCCACACGGTCAGGCCGTCCGGCCTCATATCCGCAATTGCGCATGATGGGCCGAGCGAGGCATGGCTCTGGTTGGGCCAGAAATAAGTGGCCGAGAGATGCTTGATCGGCGGCGCGAAGATTACGCTGGCTGACACGTTTTCGGGCGCTGTCTGGTCGCGCTCCACGGGGCTTTCGCGCAGGTACCTCTCCAACTCTTCATTACCCGGAAGACTTTCCCCCTCGCTCCAGTTTGCCTTGAGTTCGCGCGCGGCCCGGACGGCAGCCCACTCATCCGGCGACACCACGCCCAGAAAATTCTCGATCCGGACCACCCGCACATCCGGAATCCCGCGGATCGAGGACTCGTCAACCGAGAGTAGCTTCGCGCCCACGGCCGGCGGGCGCACCACGCGCCCATGCAGCATGCCCGCGAGCGAAAAGTCCTGGATGTAATTCCCGCGGGCGGTGCATTTCCCTGGGACATCGGGTCGCGCCAGCGGCTTTCCGATTACCTGGTATTGCGCTGCCGGCCGCAAGGGCGCTTTCGAATCCACCTTGAGGTCGAATCGCCGCTCGCCCATCAGCGCTGCCAGAGTCAGGCCCGCGCCGCCGCTAATCGGCCGCACTTCGCCATCGGCAATCGTCAACTCGTCAGCCGGCCGGTTCAGTTTTTCGGCCGCCATGCGCAGCAAGGCTTGCCGCGCAGTCGCCGCTGCCTGGCGCACTTCGGAACCGCCCCGCGTCAGGCCCGTACTGCCTCCCGTGCCGCCCTGGTCAGGTGAGAGGCCGGTATCGCCTTCCACCAGCTTGATCCGGTCCACCGGAATACCCAATTCCTCCGCGGCCATCTGCCGCACGGCGATGCGCAGCCCGGTGCCCACGTCCACCTTTCCGCAATAAACCGTAACCGAGCCATCGCCGTGAATTGCCAGGAAGCTATCCACTTCCTTGGGGTCGAGCGGCTTCGCCGGTTCGGCTCCCTGCGCGCGCCCCGCTCTCACACCGAGCGAGAAGCCCACCACCAGCGCGCCCCCGGTCTTCAGCCAATCCCTTCTCGAAACTATCGAAGGCATCTCAGACCCTCCCTTCCGCCGCGCGCATCACTGCGCGCAAAATGCGGGTGTGCGTGCCGCAGCGGCAGAGATTGCCGGCCAATGCCTGTTTGGCCTGTTCCGGAGTGGGGTGCGCCGTTTTCGCCAGCAGCGCTTTGGTAGCCATGATCATGCCGTTCGTACAATACCCGCACTGCGCGGCTTGTTCGGCAATGAAAGCGGCCTGCACGACGTCCGGCTTTTCCGGCGTGCCTAGCCCGTCTAGCGTCACGATCGTCCGGCCCGTCGCCTGCTGAATGGTGGTTACGCATGATCGTACCGCCTGCCCATCCATCAGCACCGTGCAAGCCCCGCACTGCCCGAGGCCGCAGCCGAACTTAGGCCCGTGCTGGCCCAGCGAATTGCGCAAAAGATAGAGCACTGGCTGGGCCGGATCCCACGATTCCACGCTCACCGGCCGCCCGTTCAATTGGAAGGCATATTTCGCCATCGAACCCTCCGGTACGCCCTAGTATGCACCAATCCGGGCAGCGGCGGCGAGCCACCAGTGCTGGCTACAACGTAGCCCGTACCATTCTGGTCTCGCGGAAGTCGGCGATTTCTTCCACCTCCGCCGGGGTCAGGCGGAATTCCATCGCGCCGATCACTCCGGCGACTTGCTCCGGGGAACGAAAGCCCACGATTGCGCCGGTTACCGCGGGGTGCCGCAGTGTCCAGGCGATTGCCACTTCTCCCGCCGACCGGTTGTGGCGCGCGCCGATTTTCTTCATCAGCTCCGCCAGCTCCAGGTTGCGCGAAAGCGCCGGTTCCTGAAAGTTCGCGGCGCGCCGGCGGAAATCGTCTTCGGGGAAACTCGCCACCCGCTCCCGCGTCATTTTGCCGCTGAGCAGGCCCGACTTCATGGGCGAATATACAATGACGCCGATGCCATGCTTCAGGCAATACGGCAGAAGGTCGTCTTCGGCTTCCGGCGAAATCGCGGAGTAGGGCGGCTGCAGCGACGTGATGGAAGCAAACTTCCGGCAGCGGTCCATCTGTTTGGCCGTGAAATTGGAGACACCAATCCATCGCACCTTGCCTTCCTGCTTCAACTTTGCGAGCGACGCCCAGCCCTCCTCGATATCCGGGTCGGGATTCGGCCAGTGTATCTGGTACAGATCGATGGCGTCGATTTTCAGCCGCCGCAAGCTGGCTTCGCATTCGCGCCGGATGGAATCGGCCTTCAGCGAATTGCTGATCTCCCGCTTTTCGTTCCACACCAGAGAGCACTTCGTAAAGATGTAGGGGCGCAGCGAGCGTCCGGCTATGGCGCGCGCCACCACCTCTTCGGAATGGCCGAGTCCGTAGACCGCGGCTGTATCGATCCAGTTGACGCCGCGGTCGAGTGCTGCGTGGATCGCCGCGATCGATTGTTGATCGTCCTGGGGTCCCCAGGAGTACTGCCAGCCTCCGCCGCCCATCGCCCATGCCCCGATGCCGACAGGAGAAAGATCCATGTCGCTGGAGCCCAATCGTTTTCTATGCATCCCTTTTACAATAATCCGAGGTTGACCCCCGCGGGAAAAAGACGCGCCGTGGTGATCGGTTCCGGCCCGAACGGGCTGGCTGCCGCTATCGAATTGGCGCGTGCCGGTTTGGACGTGACGGTACACGAAGCCGCGGGCCAAATCGGCGGCGGCACGCGCTCGGCCGAGCTCACGCTGCCTGGATTCGTGCACGATGTCTGCTCGGCCGTTCACCCCATGGCCATCGCCTCTCCGTGTTTCGAACGCTATCCTTTGCATGCGCACGGCCTCGCTTGGATTCACCCGGATGCGCCGCTCGCGCACCCGCTCGATGATGGAACGGCCGTAATCCTTGAGCGCTCGCTGGATGCGACTTGTGCGCAACTCGGAGGGGACGGCGAATCCTGGCGCCGCCTCTTCGAACCTCTCGTAGCGAATTGGTCGAGCTTGCGGCACGGCGTTTTGGGGCCGCAGCCGCGCTGGCCGCGCCATCCGTTCCTGATGGCCCGCTTCGGGATGCACGCTCTCCGGCCCGCCCGCGCGCTGGCCGAATCGCTATTCCGTGGTGAGCGCGCCCGTGCTTTGTTTGCCGGTATTGCCGCTCATTCCATCCTGCCGCTCGAGGCATGGGCCAGCGCGTCGGCCGGATTAGTGCTGGCCATTCTGGGGCACACTTCCGGTTGGCCTATTCCGCGCGGCGGCTCGCAGCGCATTGCCGATGCGCTGGCTTCCTACCTGCGCAGCCTGGGTGGGCAGATCCGCACGGACTCGCGCGTCGAAACGTTGCCGGAAGCCGATGTCGTGATGTGCGACGTTACGCCGCGCCAACTGCTTTCGATCGCGGGCCCGCGTCTTCCCCTGCATTTCCACCGGGCGCTCGCCCGCTGGCGTTATGGCCCGGGCGTCTTTAAATTGGATTGGGCTTTGGATGCGCCCATCCCCTGGCGCGCGCCGGAATGCGCCCGCGCGGCCACGGTGCATCTGGGCGGGACACTCGCCGAAATCGCGCGCTGGGAGGCAGGATTCACCGGGGCGCCCTTCGTGCTCCTGGCGCAATCGAGCCTCTTCGACCCAACCCGCGCCCCGCAAGGAAAACACACGGCGTGGGCCTATGCCCACGTGCCGAACGGCTCAACCGCGGATGTGACAGACGCCATCGAAGCCCAGGTGGAGCGCTTCGCGCCCGGTTTTCGCGCGCGCATTCTGGCGCGCCACGCGTTCTCTCCCGCCGCCCTCGAACGCTACAACCCGAATCTCGTAGGCGGGGACATCGTGGGCGGCACCATGGCGCTCAACCAGTTATTTCTCCGCCCTACCTGGCGGCTTTACGGCACCCCTCTGGCCGGTGTCTATTTCTGCTCGTCCTCCACGCCGCCCGGGGGCGCCGTGCATGGCATGTGCGGTTTCAACGCCGTGGAGCGCGCCCGCCGCGATGGCCTCGTGCCCTAACACATGGGTGCGGCGCTTCCAAGCTTCCGGGCGAGAGGGAGCGTTTGCTATCCAGCGATAACAGGGCGGCCAGTGTCCCCATGCGCTGCGGAGTAAGTCCATAAAGCCTCGGGATGGCGCAGCAGACGCCGCGTTGCCGCGAATACGTTACTGAAATTTAATCGGTCGCCCGCGGGCCCCACCTGAAACCAGAGCCGCCATTGTTCGTCTAAGCTTACGTTCTGCGTCTTAGCGACGGCGTTTGGGCGATCGCCGCCGCCTACCGAGGATTGGTTCGCCAATAGGTTGTACTAGATTTGTGCCAATGGCGAAGCCGTTTTCGGCTAAGCCCGGAGCGATTTATGCCTAAGACTGGAGCGCAGCAGGCCGCGCGCGGCACTTTCTCCACCCAGCCGCGTATCAGCGGGCAGACGATCATAGATGAACTCACGCGCAACATGGAGTTGGGCCGCTTGGAGATGGGCTACTCGATTCTGCTGCCTTGCATCTTCAGCGTCTACCTGCACCCGGACGATTATCAGCGCCTGCGGCCTGTCGAAAACCTGATCCGCGACGATGCGCGGCGGGCGCTCGATGCTCGCGTAGCGGAATGGAACCGGAAGAGTCCCTTGCGGCGCTCCGGCCCTTCCAAGACCTTTAAGATTGCCCGCGAGGAATGGTGGATCGGACTTTTCGCCGATACCGAAGGGGCGGTGCCGCCAGGCGATGTGGAGATTCACTCCGAACTGAACGACACGCAGCAGCCGGGCTACCGCGGGGTGAAGACCACCCTGATTGGCCGCGAACCCGTGGTGACCGCGGCGCAGGTCGCGCGCGACCGCGATGCCACTCGCGTGCGCTCCGAGAAAGTGTTCGCGGAGATTCACTACGAGGACGATTCCGGCCGCCAGACCTATTTTATCACCCAAAACGAAGTGCGCATCGGGCGCGGCGGCGAAGATTGCTGGGTCGATCTGCCGCTGTACACGGTCGAAGAGGTTTCCCGGGAGCACCTGGAAATCCGGCGCAACCCGGCTACCGGCAAATTCTCCATCATTGACCGCAGCCGCAACGGCACCTGGCTCAACGGGCGCCGTCTGGCGCGCGATAGCGAAGCGGCTATGCCCGATCGCGCGGAAATCGGCATCGCGGAGGCCCTGAAACTTTCTTTCCAGGTGCGCAAATGAGCCTGCGCGAACTGTATAACCTGCACACGCCTTTCGTGATTCTGTTCCTGGCGTTTGTGCTGATTTTCATCGCGGCGCACAGCCGCGGCCGGAGCCCCAGGCGGCCGGGCCGGAGCCCAGGCCGGCCAAGCGAGCCGCGCCAATGAATTCCGGAGCCGCCACCGATATCGGCCTGGTCCGCCAGCGCAACGAAGACCGCTACTGGATGGACCCCGGCGCGGGCGTGTTCCTGGTGGTGGATGGCGTGGGCGGCCATCCGGCCGGAGAGTTAGCCGCCGAGGTCGCGGTGCGCGAAATCCAGGAATCGCTGCGCCAGCCGAAGGACGCGGCGGGCGCCGCCGAAGACCGGCTCCGCGCCGCCATCGTGCGCGCCAATAACCGCATTTTCGAGCTGGCGTGCGCCGATGAGGCCGCGCGCGGGATGGCGTGCGTGCTGACCCTGGCGCTGGTCGAAGATGGTGAAGTCGCCATCGGCCACGTGGGCGATTCGCGGCTCTACCTGGTATGGCGCGGCGCTATGCGCAAACTGACCTCCGATCATTCGCCCGTTGGCGAAGAGGAGGATGCCGGCGAACTCACCGAGCAGGAGGCCATGCTGCATCCGCGTCGCAATGAAGTCTATCGCGACGTCGGTTCGCGGTTCCGGGCCGCCGATGAGGATGGATTTATCGAAATCCGCAAGTGCCGCTTCCGGCCGGACGCAGCCATTCTGCTGTGTAGTGATGGCGTCACGGACCAGTTGCCTTCGGCCCGCGTGCGGGAAATCATCTCCCGCTACGATGGCGACCCGGCGCGTGTGGCCCGCCAGATCGTGGAAGCCGCCAACGAGGCTGGTGGGAAGGACAATGCGACGGCGCTGTTTGTGGCGGGGCCGGATTTCGGCGCGCGCCGCGAAACCACCCGCCTCCGCCTCGCCACCACCCGCATCGCCGCGCCGCGGCGAAGGCTCCTCGGGCGGCTGATTTATCTGGCCTACGGTCTGCTCTTAGGGATGCTGGTTTGGGCCGTCTGGCGGGCGAGAGGTTAAAGCCATGAGCGCTCCCATGCAGAGTCTGGTTCGCCCGTCCCGAATCGGCCGCTACGAAATTGTGCGCCGCCTCAGCACCAGCATGACCGAGGTGTATCTGGCCAACGATACCGTGGAAAACCGCAAGGTGGCCTTGAAGCTGATCCCCCTCAATGGCGGCATGCATGACGGCGGCGCGGGCCGCTTGATTCTCGAAGCGGAACGGCGCGGCGCGGCGATCCAATCCGAGTTGCGCGACCTCGATCCGCGAGTCATCGAAATCTACGAATTCGGCGAGACGGATGGGTATTTCTTCGTCGCCATGCAATACGTCGAAGGGCGCAATTTGGCCGAGGTGCTGCGGGCCGAAAGCGCCATCGACGCGTATCGCGCCGCCGCCATTGCGCTCGAAATCTGTGAGCAGCTCGGTAAATTTCACACTTGGCAGAACGCCGTGGTCCACGGCGATATCAAGCCGTCCAACATCCACCTCGGCCACCACGACACTGTGCGCCTGCTGGATTTCGGAATCGCCAAACGGCTGCGGCCCGATTGCGCTTCCACCATGCATCATTTCGGCAGCCCCGGCTACTGTTCTCCAGAGCGGCTGGAGCGCTCGGAAGTGGACCAGCAATCGGACCTGTGGGCGGTCGGCGCGACGCTCTATGAAATGCTGGCCGGCGTTCCGCCCTTTCGGGCCGAGGACACGCACAAACTCGAAGAGCTGATCCGCGCCGGCCGCCCGCCGCGCGCCTTGCCCGCCTCCTGCCCCAGGAGCCTGCGGGCCATCGTGACCAAAGCGCTGGCCCCCGACCCCCGCCGCCGCTACCCATCCGCGCTGGAGTTTCAGGCCGATTTGCAGGCATTTCTGGAACACCGCCCAGTTTCCGCGGAAATCGAGCGGCGGCCCGGCTGGGGCGCCAACGCCACCATCGAAGCGGCGCGGGCGTACTTTCGCAGGGCCACCAAAACTCTGCGCAGAGCGCGCCGGCGTTTGCGCACCGGCAGCGCCGTGGCCTGGTTCGCCACCGGCATGACGCTCTGGTTTGCGGGTGATTTTGCCTGGCGGGCGTTCGAAGCAGCGCGCAGCACTCCGGCCGCGGCCGGCACACAGGATCTCATGCTGCCGATGCTGTACGTCAAAACAGCCAGCCAGATTTTCGACGATTACCGCACCAGCGCAGATCCGTCTCTGAACGATTTCGACTGGCAGAAGGCTGAGGTGTGCCTGGCGCGCGCGGCGGAACTGGGATCGAAAGACGCCACCACGCAGGGCGAGCTGGATTTGGCCAGAGGTTACGCCATCCTGGAGCGCCTCGATGACGGCCAGTACTCCGAATCCGCCGCGAAAAGGGCGAGGGTGAATGCGCGCAAACTCTTCGCCAGCGCGGCTCTGCGGATGCCGCGCGATCCCGCGCCGCATCTCGCCTTGGCGCGGTTCTACATTTATGCAAGCCCCTCGCCGAACGTCGATCAGGCCATGAGCGAATTTGCCCTTGCCGAAAGCTTGCACGCGGTCCTGGGGAATCGCGAAATCGAGCAGGAAGGCGATGCCTGGCGCTTGCGCGCCCTGAACGAATTCGAGAATTTCGAGTGGGATGCCGCCGAGCGCGATGCCCAGGCCGCGCGCCGCCTATATCAACGCATCCCGGGGTTCGACCAGGTCGATGCCCACCTGCGCGAACTCGCCAGTATTCGCCGTCCGGCGAAGAAAGCGCGGAGAATCGTGCGATGGCGGTAACCAAAAGCTGGACCGCCGTTGGGACCACGCCCGCCGCGGTCGCCGTTGCTGCCGCGCCCGCGCCGCGGGGTGAGCTGAAATGGCTGCTGGGCGCGTCGCTGCTGGTCGCCGCCGGGCTGGCGATGGTCTTCGCGGCCAAAACGCAAATCTCCCCCGCTGCCGTGGTCAATTTGAACACCGTCATCGGCCCGGAGCAATTGCGGCCCCTGATCGAATCCTCCGATTCCGATCGTCTCGCCGCCGATCTGTTTTCCTATCTCCAAACCGCCCGCCACCTCCGAAACGTCGGCGCCGTCGCGCGGCATCTCCCCCGCCGCCTCTTCGCCCAGCTCAAGCCGCTTCTCATCGTCCGCACGCCCCGCGAGTTTGCCATTGCCTTTCTCGAATCCGCCGCTCTCTATTTCGCGGGCTTCTACCTGGTCGCGCTCGTCTGGCGCATGGCCCGCTTCCCGGGAGATCGCTCCTGTCTGGTCGCATTGCATCTCCTCAGCGGGATGGGCTTCTGTCTGATGGCCAGCATGCGCGATCCTTTGCGCGATACCCTGGAACTCCACAAATTTGCCCTCGGTGTCTTCCTCGGCTGCCTCCTGCTGGCGCTCGCCGGCCTCAAATGGTTCGACTACCGCAAGCTCTCCGATTGGTGTTACACGCCGCTGTTCGCCGCGCTCATCCTGTTCGCCCTGCTTCTGCGTTTTGGACGCGGCCCCGGCGGTTCGGACGTAAAAGTGAATCTCGGGCCGTTCCAGCCGGTCGAAGCCATCAAGATTCTGCTGGTCCTCTTCCTGGCCGGCTATTTCACGCGCAACTGGGAGCGCCTGCGCGATCTCCGCGAAAAGCGCCTCTGGCGCGGGCTGTGGCGGCGCGTCGGCATGCCGCGGCTGGAGCACCTGATTCCGGTGCTGTGCGCGGTCGGTGCGGCGCTCCTGCTGTTTTTTGTGCTGAAAGATCTCGGCCCCGCGCTGGTGATCTTTTTTGTCTTCCTCACCATGTTTGGCGCGGCGCGCGGCCGGCCGGGCCTGGCCGTTTTGGCGTTGCTCCTCATGGCTGCTTCCGTGGCCGCCGGCTACCATCTTGGCAAGCCGCCAACGGTGGTGGACCGCATCAACATGTGGCTCGCTCCCTGGGACAACGACGTGCACGGCGGCGATCAACTCGCGCACGCGCTTTGGGCCTTTTCTACCGGCGGCCCCTCCGGTTCCGGACCCGGCTGGGGCGATCCGGACATGATTCCGGCCGGCAGCACCGATCTGGTGCTTCCCGCCATCGGGGAAGAGTGGGGTTTCGCGGGCGTGGCTACAGTGTTTCTGTTGTTTGCCTTCCTGATCGCTCGCGCGCTCCGCATAGCCAGACGCGCCGATACGCAGTACGGCTTCTTCCTGGCGCTCGGCCTGGGCAGCCTGATCGGTTACGAAATGATGCTCATCAGCGCCGGCGTGCTCGGCGTGCTGCCGCTCTCCGGCGTGGTATCCCCGTTCCTGAGTTCCGGCAATACGGCTATGCTCGCGAATTTCCTGGTGTTCGCGCTGCTCGCATCCATCAGCGGGTCGCCATCGCGCGAAACCGGCCCGCCGGAAGCCCCTTTCCTCACCTCCACCAAGTGGGTGAAACTGGTCTTCGCCTCTGCCGGCACAGTCCTGCTCGTCACCGCTGCCCACTATCAGGTCTTCCACGACACCGAGTATCTCGCCCGCGACGCGCACTCCTTTGAACAGGATGGCATCAAGCGGCCGCAGCACAACCCCCGCCTCAATTCCATCGCCCGCGAGATTCCCCGCGGCAGCATCTACGACCGCAACGGCATTCCCCTGGCGACCAGCGATTGGCAGGAGTTGCAGCGCCATCGCGCCGATTACGAAGCGCTCGGCATCCCTCTCGATCGCGCGGCCTCGCGATTCGATAGCCGCCATTACCCGTTTGGCGCGGCGCTCGAGCACATCCTCGGCGACCTCCGCACCGGCGAGAATTTTCATGCTTCGAACGCATCGCTGGTCGAGCACGATTCGAACCCGAAGCTGCTGGGCTACAGCTATAGCGAATTGGCGGGCCTCGTCCGGAATCGCCATCAGCCCGGCAATCCGGCCATCGCGCGCGTGCTGGCGCGCGACCGCAATGTGCGCCTCACGCTGGATGTGCGCCTCCAACTGCGCGCCGAAGAAATCCTGGCCGCCGGTCTGCGCGAAGCCGGATCCCAAAAAGGATCCGTGGTGGTGATGAATGCCGCCACGGGCGATGTGCTCGCCATGGCGGATGTGCCTGTTCCCGAGCCGCCCGCCGGGCGCGGGTCGCCGCCCACCCCGGATGAACTGCTCGATCGCGCGCGCTATGGTCTCTATCCACCGGGATCTACCTTTAAGTTGGTCACCGCCATGGCCGCCTTGCGCGCCGATCCCTCGCTGCGCCACCGCATTTACGCCTGCCGCCGCCTGCCGGATGGCCGCGTAGGCATCAATATTCCCGGCTGGAACCGCCCCATTAAAGACGATATCGGCGATCGCGCCCACGGCAGCATCGATATGGGCCAGGCCATCTCGGTTTCCTGCAACGCCTATTTCGCGCAACTGGGCGTCTACGATGTGGGTTCCAAACGCCTGGCGGAGACCGCCGCGCTGCTCGGCATCTCCACCGGCGATTTTGCCGAGCTGCGCAAGGCCCTGCCCTTCGCCGCATACGGTCAAGGCCCGGTGTTGCTGTCGCCGTTTAAAATGGCGCGCGTAGCGGCCACGGTCGCCGCCGGCGGCCTCATGCCGCAAGGCCGATGGATTGCCGATAGCAGCAACAGCCGTACGGAAGCGCCCGTGGAAGTGCTGCCGCCCGCGCAGGCCGCATTCATCGCGCAGTCGATGCGCCGTGTCGTCACCGAGGGAACGGCGCGCGGCCCCATGGCCGGCGCGGCCATCAGCTTCGCGGGCAAGACCGGAACCGCGCAACTCGATACCGGCCAGCCGCATGCCTGGTTCGCCGGTTTTGCCCCCTATGATGGAGACGCTTCGCGCCGCCTGGCCTTTGCGGTGTTGGTAGAGCACGGCGGGTATGGCGCGCGCGCCGCCGCGCCCATTGCCCGCCAGGTCCTCGAGGCCGCCAAACAGTTGGGATTATTGCCATGAACCTGAGTGATTTTCTGGAAAAGTTCGGCCGGACGCTCTTCGAGGCTCCGCTTGCGCCCGCGCCGGATCCCGAAGAGCCGCCGGAGTTGGCGGAAATCCGCCTCGCGGTGCTCGATGAAGTGCGGGAAAAAAGCTATCGTTCCGGAGGACGCAAGGTCTTCCCCTACGATCTGCTGCGCATCGAGCTGCGCGGTGTGGAAGAAAGCTGCGGCACGGTCTACGCGGGCGTCTTCTTCCGAAATTATCTGGAAGGCGAAGTGCGGCGCGCGCTGGCCGGCGCCGGCTGCCGTTACCCCGAGGGCTTGCGTGTGGCCGTCGAAGTAACACCCGGATTGCCGAAACCCGGCGAATCGTGGTTGCGCATCGAACCCGGCCTCGCGGAACGCTCTCCCGCAGCCGCCAAAACGGCCAGGCTGGTCGTGCGCGAAGGCACTGCCAATTTTTCCGAAATCCGCCTGGATAAGCCGCGCATCAATATCGGCCGCAACGTGGACGTGGTTCGCGCCGAAGGCCTATTTCGCCGTAACGATCTCGCCTTCGCCGAAGACACGGAAATTAACCGGTCCGTCTCCCGCGAACACGCCCATATCGTTTTCGACAAAACCGCGCGCGAATACCGCCTCTTCAACGACCGCTGGTACCCGCTCGGCAGCCACGATTGCGGCATCTGGATCGTGCGCGATGGCATGAGCCAGGAGGTGCATCGCAACAGTCGCGGCGTCCGCCTGGAGCCGGGCGACGAAATCCACTTCGGCCAGGCGGTGGTGGTGTTCGAAGAGAACGGCTCCGATCAGCCATAGGCTGATTTTGACCGATCAGCCGCGGAGTTGCTGCAGCGCTCTCATACGATCGGGAGGATGCCCGGAATCTAGTTGAAACAGGCGACTCTCGCCGGAGCCGTGATAGGCTCCGGCAAATGCCTTTTCTTAGGAGAGTCGCAGATGAAGAAACGATATCAGATCGACACGCAGCGCGCTGTCCAAACCTTCCGGCAAATGGCGGCGCAGACGGATAACAGCATCCAGTTGGTGATCCCGTTGAAGGAAGTGGTGGACCTGATTCAACTAGAACTGATGAACTTGGCACTGTCCCCCTTCACCAAGGTGGCCGGGCAGGTGATGGACTACGAAGTCACGGCCCTGGTGGGGCCAAAAATCAGGCCCAAGCCGCACGCGCAAACCTGCGCTGGGGCAGCCAGCCAGGCTACTGCGTGGTGGGCGGACAGAAGATCCCGTTGGACCGCTATAGCCAGGTATTGGAGGAGTTAGAACACCGTGGGAACGTGCGCCAGAAGCTGCACAGCGCCTACGGTATGCGCGAGTACGCTGATGCCCGTCGGGGGCTGGATCTGCTGTGACGGGAGCTGCTGGAGCTGAATCCGAGCGCGGCGCGCAGTCTGGAGGAGATCGCATCCACCTCCTCGGTAGTGGAAACCGTGTGCCGCAACGTGAAGCGCTGGCAAGGGGGCGATCAGTATCTTCGCTGAATTGGGAGAAGATTGCTATACGCAGAGTCACGGTGGAATCGAGTGCACGGTTATTGGGAACTGCCGTTGCTGGTCAAGGAACTCGGTCTTGTCAAGTATTTTGTGTAAGAGGAGTTTCCCCAGAATTTTTAGCCCTCCCAGCCGAGCGTCAGTTCCAATTGCAGGGTGGCGGGCGGCGCCTCGGGAGGCGTAATGGTGGTCTGAGAGAGAATTTGCCGGATTCCATCAGCCAGTGCGTAGAACCGGAAAGGCGGAATCCCGAAAAACCGCTGCCAAATGACCAACGAGGGTGTAAAACATTTTGTGTAAACGCTGTTCTCCGTCAAAATGGAGAACAAGATGGAGACGCAGAATCCGACAAAAAAAGAGTTGCTGAATGGGCTGCTGGACCAGTTGCTCAAGGACTACAAGAAGCCGGAAGATA
>DATGKM010000057.1:0-4034 GCA_035294665.1 Bryobacteraceae bacterium
GCTGCCGCCGATATTGCGCACGAAACTGTTCATGGACGCAATCTGGCCGGATTTTTCGCGCGGCACCCCGACGTATGCCAGCGTATTCGAAGGCAGAAAAATGAACGGCAGCCCCACCGCCTGGTACGTGCGCAGCATGGCCGCGGTGCCGAAATCCATTTGCAGCGTGATGTGGGTGGTGATGTAGTAGAGCGCCGCGCCGGTGGTGAGGAACCCGATGGCCATCGTGGCGCGCGGGTCCAGGCGGTCCACCAGTTGTCCGGCGATCGGCATCATTAAAAACATGGCGATGCCGCCGCCCGCCATGGCCTCTCCCGATTTCACCGCCGGATAGCCGAGCATCAGTTCGAGGAATTGTGGGATCAGCACGGTGGTTCCGAACAGCACGGTGCCGAGGATGAACGTGAAGAACATCGCCGTGGCGAAGTTGCGGTTCTGGAACATGCGGATATCCACGATGGGGTCCGGATGGTGCCACTCCCACACGATCCAGGCGAACAGCCCGTACAAGGCCACGGCCAGTAAAACCACAATCCAGGTGGAGCCGAACCAATCGGCTTCCTGGCCCTTATCGAGCACAATCTGCAAGGCGCCCACGGCCAGCATGATTAACCCGATGCCGATATAGTCGATGTGCTGCCGGGCCGTCTCCCGGAGCTTTTTCAGATAGGGCGGATCTTCCACCATGCGATTCGAAAGCAGCAGGGAAATAATGCCGACCGGCACATTGATGTAGAAAATCCAGCGCCAGGTAAAGTTATCGGTAATCCAGCCGCCTAAGGTTGGCCCTAAGGCCGGGGCAACGACCACGGCCATTCCATATACGGAAAACGCGGCGCCGCGCTTATCGGGCGGAAAGGTATCGGCCAGGATCGCTTGCTCGCTCGGTTGCAGACCGCCGCCGCCCATGCCCTGCAGCACGCGGAAGAGCACCAGCACGCCGAGGCTCGGCGCCATGCCGCACAGGAAGCTGCTGCAGGTGAACAGCGCCACGCACGTCATGTAGAAGCGCTTGCGCCCGATGAGGCGGGCGAGCCACGCGCTCATGGGAAGAATGATGGCGTTCGAAACCAGGTAGCTGGTGAGCACCCACGTGGACTCTTCCTGGCTGACGGAAAGGTTGCTGGCGATGTGCGGCAAAGCGACGTTGGCGATGGAGGTATCGAGCACCTCCATGAACGTCGCTAAGGTCACGGTGAGGGCGACTGCCCAGGGGTTGTGCTTGGGGGTCCAGAGACTTTGCTGCTGCGCGGCCGCCGGCATCTTAAATCCTTCGGTTCTACTTCAAGAAAACTTTTGGCTCGACCGACATGCCCGGCCGCAGCTTTTCCAGGCCGGCCTGGTTCTTATCGAAGCGGATGCGCACCGGCAACCGCTGCACCACTTTGACGTAATTGCCGGTGGCGTTTTCCGGCGGCAGCAGGCTCATGATGGGGCCGGTCGCGCCGGGCATGCTATCCACGTAGCCGTTGAATTTCTGATCGAAGGCGTCTACGGAAATGGAAACGCGCTGGCCGGGGTGGATGCGCCGCAGTTGCGTCTCTTTGAAATCGGCGGTGACCCAGAGGTTGTCGATCTGCGAAATGAGGAAAAGCTGCTGGCCGGGCTGCACGCGGTTTCCCACTTCCACCGTGCGCTTGGCCACCACGCCCGAAACCGGAGAGTAGATTTTGGTATAGCTCAAGTTGAGCAGAGCCTGCTCGACCTGGGTTTTGGCGACATTGGCGTCGGCGGCTTTCGCCGCTACATTGGCCTGGCTCGCTTCGCGCTGGTGGGGCGCATTGGCGGCGGCTTCGGAAAGGCGGCTGCGCGAGAGTTCCAACTGGGCTTTGCGCTGGTCTACGATCTTCTGGGCGGCCTCGGCGGAGGCGCGCGCCGTTTCCACGGCGGCGGCGGTGGCGTTGGCGGAGGTCACGGACTGGTCGTAGATCTGTTTGGCGATCTCGTCTTTGTTCGCCAGTTCCTGGTAGCGGGCCCTATCCTGCTGGGCCTTCAAATTGTTGGCTTCCGCTTCGTGAAGCCGGCCCTGCGCGGCCACATAGTCGCGCTCGGCCGCGGCGACGGCGGCTTCGGCGTTGGCGACATCGGCGCGGGCGGCTTCGATGTTGGCCTGGCTGCTGACGGTCACGATCGGCACGTTAGGATTCTGCGCCCGGATTTCGGCCTGCTTCTGCGCCAGTTCGGCCCGCGCCTGGTCGAGCGCCACTTGGTAGTCGCGGGGATCGATCTCCGCCACCAGATCGCCGGCCTTGACCAACTGGTTTTCCTCCACGTGCACGGCGGCGATCGTGCCGGGAATGCGCGCGCTGATGCCGTTCAGGTGGGCATCCACCTGCGCGTCGTCGGTGGATTCGTAGGTCTGCGCATAGCGCCAATAGGAGTAGCCGCCCACGGCCAGAACTGCCCCGATCAGTAAGACCACAAGCATCGCCCGGGCCCGCCCGCGTGCGCGAGCAGGCGGAGCCGGCAGGCCGGTCTTGGGAGCGCGTTCGCTCTTTTCCACGGTTTCTTTTCGTTCGAGTTCAGGGTCGTCCAGTTCTTTTGCGGGCATGCTATCTCCCCAGAAACTGCTGCATATTCTGATCGGCCTGCCCCAGCGCGCGGGCCAAGCTGGCTTTGGCCAGGTTATGCGCGTACAGGCTGGCGATATAATCCTGCTCGGCGGCGGCCACTTGTTCCTGCGCCTGCACCACCTCGACCGTATCGGCGACACCGGCGGCGAAGCGATCGCGCGACTGCGCCAGCGTGTCCTGCGCGAGCTGGCGATTGCTTTGGGAAACCGTTACCTGCTCTTCGGCGGTGGTGAGGTCGAGAAAGGCCTGGCGCACTTCGGCGTCGATCTGGCCGCGCAGGTCGGCCAGTTCGGCGCGCCGCTGGGCGAGCGCGGCGTCGGCCGCTTCCACGTCGGCGCTGATGCGGCCGCCATCGAAAATATTGAAGCGCACGCTGCCGGTAACCGTGAAGGCGCCATGGGAATTCTGCAAAGCGGTTCCGGTGGCGCCATAATCGCTGTACAAATCCACGTATGGGTAGCGCTCGGCTTGGGCGGCTCTTTTGGCCGTCTCCGCGGCTTGCACCTGCGCCTGCGCGGCTTTGAGATCGGCGCGATTGGCGTAGGCGCGAGTCAAGGCCTGCTCGATGGTGAGATCGGTGAGAGGCGCATAGGGGACGGTATCGGTAAGCGTGAATTCCTGGCCTGGCGGCAAGCCGATTATGCGGCCGAGCTGAATTTTGAGCTTGGCGTAATTGGTCTCTTCGCTAGTGAGCCGCTGTTGCTGCACCTGCAACTCCACCTGGCTGCGGGTGACATCGATGCGGGCGGCAAGCCCGGCATCGTGCCGGTCCATCGCCTGTTGATACACGGCCCGCGCGGCCGCCACCTGGGCGCGCGCCGAATCCATGCGGGCGGCGGCGGCGATTACCTGAAGGTATCCTCCGGTAACGGCCAGCACCACCAGGTCGCGCGCATCCTCCGCCGCGTACTGCGTGGCCGCCAGAGCCTCCCGGCTGGCGCGATAGTTGCGCAGCGCGGTGATGTTCAATACGTTCTGCGTCAGGGTGGCGCGCGCGTCCACGTAATGAAACGGCCCGACCACGGCGGGAATGGAGAAGCCGGGAAACGAGAAGTGAAACCCGAACGAAGCCAGGTTGATCTGCTCTTCGGTCGCCTGTGCATATCCGTTGAGAGTGGGCAGCAGCGCGGAAAAAGCCTGCTGGCGCTGGGCGCGCGCCTGGCGGATGCTGTTCCGGTATCCGATATCGCCGAGGTTGCTTTCGAGACCCCGGCGGATGGCATTGGCGAGAGAAAGCTGCAACGGCGGGCCGGCCACTTCCGAACTGGGAACGCTGCCCTGGTAATCGCCCTCCACCTGAACGGAGCTGCTGAGCGTGTTGACGCTCGAGCCGCTGGGGACCGGGTTTTGCGCGGTCACGACCGCCCCGGCCTGGCCCGTCCGGCCCGAAAGCGGCAACTGCGCCGCGATCGGGGCCATGGCTCCGGCGGCCGCTTGCGCATGCAAATCGAGCGCAACTCC
>DATGKM010000058.1:0-29861 GCA_035294665.1 Bryobacteraceae bacterium
CATGGCGCAAGACGCTGGCCGTCTTCGACGAGGAGACACATTCCTATACCAACCTGAAGTTGTTTCCCGACGATCGGCCGTTGCCGGAAGATGCTGTCGATGGTATCCAGGTAAAGCTAAGTGGACTGGAGTTGCGACGGCCGCGGCCGTTCGGCAACTGCTGGTTGGCGAGTGAACTGTGGCAGCAACTGGGCCTCACGGATTTCTGGCGGGACCGGCTCGGCGAAGGACCGTGAGAGCGTTGGTTGGGAGAAGGTGCTCCGTTTGCTGGTCGTGAACCGGCTGTTGGAACCGGGCAGCGAATTTCGAGTGCATCGGCACTGGTTCATGCAGTTCCGGCCACGACTGACGCCACGTTGGTCCAACCCCGGTTGTGGTGAAGACCTACCGTTTACCCGGTTCGTCGCGCCCCAAGTGCGAAAGTTAGGCTAGTCCGCACTCGCAGGTCTCATCAGATTCGAGAGGGCGCTGCCTGCGCTACCCTAACCCTGATGCTCACCTTGATTCGAGATCTCTTCCTTTATCAATCCTGGGCCGACGCAACTCTGCTGGCTGCCGCCGCCGCCGAACCGCGAGCCGCGAGCGACGAGAGACTACTGCAGCTTTTGCATCACGCGGTAACTGTCCAGCGCTATTTTCTCTCCCTCATTCTCGATAAACACTTCGATGCAGCGGCCTCGCAATCACCGCCCGCTTCGCTGAGTGCCCTGGCCGCCGTTTACCGCGAAACAGAAGCTGAGTTTCGCGACTGCCTGATGGGTTTGGGGGAAGAAGACCTGACCGCCCGCAGACTCGCCGTGCCCTTCATCCAGGCGAATCCGATGTTGGGCGAAGCGCTGATGCAAGTGACGCTGCATGGCCAGAATCACCGCGGACAAGGCCTGACCCGCCTCCGGGAGCTCGGCGCAAAACCACCCACCCTCGATTACATCATTTGGACCAAATCTCGTCCAGGCGCCGCCTGGCCGGAGTGATTTGCACGAGCCTGAGCCCTCGTTTCTTGGGCGCGTTGAGATTTCCACGCACAAACTTGAAAATAACCGCCCGGCAGCTATATCATTGGTGTCCGGCCGCCACGGCCTGTTTGGTGGGAGGGGATTCCGCTATGGCTTTTGCCGAAGTGTCCTGGGATAAGCGTAGAGGGTTCGGCCAGACTATGCGCCGCGACCGGTGGTGGCAAACGCCGCTGCTGGTTTTTCTGGGACTGGGGGCGTTTGTCGTCTACACTACCTGGGCCGCATTTCAGGGCAAGAACTACCACTGGGGGCCGTATCTTTCCCCGTTCTATTCGCCAGTGATCTTTGGGGATTCGCCTTTCGCATGGTTCGGGCCGAAACCGGAGTGGTGGCCCGGCTGGCTGGTATTTTCGCCGGCGCTCATTATTCTTCCCTTCCCTGGACTCTTCCGCCTCACCTGCTATTACTACCGCGGCGCTTACTATAAGGCATTCTGGGCCGATCCCCCGTCTTGTGCCGTGGGCGAGCCGCGCAAGAAATATCTCGGCGAACGGCACTTCCCCCTCGTCTTCTTCAACCTCCACCGCTACTTCCTCTACATTGCGTTCATTTTCCTGGTCATTCTGGGACACGACGCATGGGACGCCATGTGGTTTCCGAATGCGGCGGGCGGCACTTCTTTCGGCATCGGCCTGGGCACCGTGACTCTTACCGCCAACGTGGTTCTGCTGGCCGGTTACGCCTTCGGGTGCCACTCGGTGCGGCACCTGTTGGGCGGCCGCTTCGACCGCATTTCGGCTTTCCGCCGCAAATCGTACGATTGCGTAAGCTGCCTCAATGGCCGCCACCAGCTTTGGGCCTGGATGAGCCTGTTTTCCGTAGGCTTCTCCGATATCTACATTCGCCTCTGCGCCACAGGCGCCATTACCGACTGGAGAATCTTCTGATGCCCGAATATCAAACGTATGCTTATGACGTGCTGGTGATCGGAGCGGGCGGATCGGGTTTGAGCGCGGCCATCAAGGCGTCGATGGACGGCGCACGCGTAGGCGTAATTACCAAGTCGCTGCTCGGCAAAGCCCACACGGTGATGGCCGAAGGCGGAGTGGCGGCGGCTTTGGGCAACGTGGACGAGCGCGATAACTGGAAGGTTCATTTCGCCGATACCATGCGCGGGGGCCAGTACATCAACAACTGGCGCATGGCCGAACTGCACGCCAAAGAGGCGCCGGATCGCGTCCGCGAACTGGAAGCTTGGGGCGCAGTGTTCGACCGCACTCCCGAAGGCCGCATCCTGCAGCGTAATTTCGGCGGCCACCGTTATCCGCGTCTTGCCCACGTGGGCGACCGCACAGGTTTGGAAATGATCCGCACATTGCAGGACCACGGCATTCATCAGGGCATGGAGGTCCACATGGAGACCACGGTCCTGACCCTGCTGCTCGACGATGGCCGTGTGGCCGGCGCGTTCGGCTACGATCGCGAACGCGGCCGCTTCCTGCTGTTTCCCGCGAAAGCCGTGGTGCTGGCAACGGGCGGCATCGGGCGCGCCTACCGCATCACGAGCAACAGTTGGGAGTACACCGGCGATGGCCACTCGCTCGCGTATCATGCCGGCGCGGAACTCCAGGACATGGAATTCGTGCAATTTCACCCCACCGGCATGGTCTGGCCGCCCAGCGTGCAGGGCATCCTGGTCACCGAGGGCGTGCGCGGCGAAGGCGGCGTGCTGCGCAATAAGGAAGGCCGCCGCTTCATGTTCGACGATATCCCGGAGAACTATCGCAGCCAGACGGCCGACAATTTCGAGGAAGGCTGGCGCTATACGCAGGGCGACAAGAACGCGCGCCGGCCGCCCGAACTGCTCACGCGCGATCACGTGGCCCGCTGTATTGTGCGCGAAATCAAGGCCGGCCGCGGCAGCCCGCATGGCGGCGTATACCTCGATATTTCCTGGATCAAGGAAAAGATTCCGAACTCGGAAGAGCACATCAAACGCAAACTGCCCAGCATGTATCACCAGTTCAAGCAGCTTGCGGATATCGACATCACTAAAGAGCCGATGGAAATCGGCCCCACCACTCATTACGTAATGGGCGGCATTCGGGTAGATGCCGAAACGCAGATGTCCACGGTGCCGGGCTTGTTCGCGGCCGGAGAGTGCGCCGCCGGGTTGCACGGCGCCAACCGGCTGGGCGGCAATTCGCTTTCCGACCTGCTGGTGTTCGGCAGGCGCGCCGGCATGTACGCCGCCTGCTTCGCCAAAGAGCACGGCAAAACGCGCACCGATGACGCCGCGATCAACCGCGCCGCCAAGACGGCGCTGCTTCCCTTTGAACGCCAGCAGGCGGGCGCGGAAGGACCCTACCAGATCCAGCACGATCTGCAAAACATGATGCAGGACGACGCGGGAATCGTGCGCAACGAACACGAACTCGAACGCGCGCTGGCGGGCCTTGCCGGGCTGAAACAACGCGCGGAACGCGTGGCCGTCTACGGCAACCGCGAGTTTAACAACGGCTGGCACACCGCGCTCGATCTGACGAACCTGCTCACCGTTTCCGAAGCCATCGTTCGCTCCGCGATCGACCGCAAAGAAAGCCGCGGCGCGCATTTCCGTGAAGACTACCCCGATAAGGACCCGGAAGGCTCCAAATACAACACGGTAATCCGCAAAGGCGCGAATGGCGAAATGCAGCTGGAACGTGTGCCCATCCCGGAAATGCCGGCGGAACTCAAACAAGTAATCGAGGAGATGAAGTAGTGGCCAGCGCAACGTTTCGCATCTGGCGGGGCGACCCGAAAGGCGGCAAGTTTCAGGACTACAAAACCGAAGTTGCCGAAGGCATGGTGGTTTTAGACGGAGTGCTCAAAGTGCAGGCCGAGCAAGCCAACGATCTCGCCGTCCGCTGGAATTGCAAGTGCGGCAAGTGCGGCTCCTGCTCCGCCGAAATCAACGGCCGGCCCAGGCTGATGTGCATGACACGGCTGAATTCGTTGCCTCCAGGCGAAATCATCACGGTCGAGCCCATGCGCACCTTCCCGCCCATCAAGGATCTGGTCACCGATGTCTCCTGGAATTACGGCGTAAAGAAGAGCATCCAGAAATTCGCGCCGCGCAAGCCCGATTTTGGCGATGGCACCTGGAAGATGGACCAGAAAGACGTCAACCGCATCCAGGAATTCCGAAAGTGCATCGAGTGCTATCTGTGCCAGGACGTCTGCCATGTGTTGCGCGAGCACAAGAAGTTCGACGAATTCGCCGGACCGCGCTTTTTCGTCCATACCGCCGCGCTCGAAATGCACCCGCTCGATACCAACAGCCGAGGGGCGGATCTTAAGGACAAACACAACGTCGGCTATTGCAATATCACCAAGTGCTGCACCACGGTGTGCCCGGAAGAGATCCATATCACGGACAACGCCATTATTCCGCTTAAGGAACGCGTGGTGGATGAGTTCTACGATCCGCTGCGCATGCTGGTGACGAAGATTTTCGGGAGCTCCGGCCGGGGGTCATAAATGCAACTCAAACCCCTCCATAAAGACGCTATTCCCGCCGCGCTGGCGAAAGCGGAGCGCTACCGTTTGCTCAGCGAGCCGTGGCAAAGCGAAAGCATCTGCCAGGACGTGCTACGCATCGATCCCGATAACCAGGAGGCTCTGATCATGCTGATCCTGGCTCTCACCGATCAGTTCGACAAAGGAACACGCGTTGACGAAGCTCGCGACTTGATTCCCCGCCTGAACAACGAATACGATCGCGCCTACTATTCCGGCCTGATTTCCGAACGGCGAGCCTACTGCCTGCTGCACCAGGCCCGCCACGGAAGCGGCGGGATGATTCATCAGTGGCTGACCGAAGCCATGGGCTGGTACGAAAAAGCGGAGGCCGTCCGGCCTCCGCAAAACGACGACGCTCTGCTGCGTTGGAACACCTGCGCGCGGGTCCTCATGCGCCACTCTCACCTTAAACCCGCTGAAGAAGAACGCCAGGATCCTATCCTTTCCGAATGAACTGGAGCCGCGGAGGCCCCGGAGCAGTCACGGCCCGTGATCGATCACTCACCGGTTCCGGAGGTCCCCCACGCGGTATTGGTACCCCAGGCCGTATTCGTTCCCCACGCCGTATTCGTTCCCCAGGCCGTATTCGTTCCCCAGGCCGTATTCGTTCCCCAAGCTGTGTTAGTGCCCCAGGCGGTATTCGTTCCCCACGCCGTATTGCTCCCCCAGGCCGTGTTCGCATTCCAAAGCGCGGTCCCACCGTTGAGCAGCACCGTGTTGCCCCAAACCACAGTGGAAAGCCAGTTGGGTGATGAATTCCAGGTCGAATTCCCGCTGAACAGCAGGCTGCCCTGCTGGGTGCTGGAGTTGTATTTCGCCGATGGCGATGCCGCGCTGCGGTAAGTCACTTCCGGATCGGCCAGTGCGGCCGCGATATCGAGATATCCCGCTCCGATGGTGAATATGTCATAGTTGTCGGTATAACTCTGGCCGGTTGTGGGATCGGTCGCGGTACTTGCCAGCGGAAAATTCTTGTAAGCCGTCTTCATCAAGCGCGCTTTAATGCTATCCGGAGTCAGCGATGGATTCTGCTGAATCAGCAGCGCGGCCGCGCCGGAAACCACCGGTGTTGCCATGCTGGTTCCACTCAGCCGCAGGTACTGCGGAGTCCCCGTGGCGCTGCCGCCATAATAGCTAGGGGAAACCACGTTAGCCGGAAATTCTTGCGAAAGCGTGCTGCCTGGAGCCAGCAGAGAAACGACCATATTACCCGGCGCCACTAAGTCCGGCTTTACGGTCTGATCGATATAAGTTGGCCCCCTCGAGCTGTAACTGGCTATTAAGTCGTCTGAGCGCGGGTCGGTTTCCATCGTCTTCATTGCGCCTACCGTGATCACTCGCGGATCGTTGCCGGGTGAAAGGACCGTTGCGTACCCGTTCCGGCCCAGGTTCCCGGCCGCGGAAACCACCACGATGCCCGCGTTCCATGCCGCCTCCACGGCCTTGCACAGAGGGTCGAAGTTGCAGCTTTCATAAATTGGCCGGCCTAGCGATAAATTGATTACCCGCACGTTGTATTGATTCTTCAATTGGATCGCCGTGGTAATCGCCGCAATCACCGCTGCGTCGTTGCTCGTTCCGTTCGCATCGAGCACCCGCAAATCCAGCAGATTCGCATTCGGCGCCACACCGCGCAATAGATGCGGCGTGCCCGGCAGGTTGGAAGATTTCCCATTCCCTGCGATAATTCCCGCCACGTGCGTCCCATGGCCGAAATCGTCGTACTGCACTCCCGGAGCGAAACTCTGCCGGTAGACAATGCGCGAACGCGTGGATCCCGCCGCGGTCAAATCCGGGTGCGGATAGATGCCGCTATCAATTACCGCCACTCCCACCCCTGTGCCATCCAGACCTAAGTTCCAGGCCGCGGGCGCATCGACGGCGGCCGTCGAATAATCGAGAGAACCTGCCACCAGCCGGTTCGGCGAAATATAGACCACATTGGATTGGTTCGAGGTGTTGATGATATCCTCGGGGCTTAAGGTAGCTTCAACCGCATTGAGCAAGCCGAGCACCGTCTTCAGTACCCCGCCCACCAGGCTTACCGTAGTGCAGAGCAAGCCGCCTAAAAGGCCGCCGCTACTGCAAGTCTGCGGCGGCGAGTTGTATTGAACGATGACGTCGATATTGGAAGAAGAATTCGCCATCATCGCCTGCAGATCCGGCGAAATCTTCGAGTTGTCAGCCAGCGCAATACCGGTGGCCGACAGCGCCAATACCAAACCAGCAAGGAACCGTAAAGTGAGTGTGCGCATGCCCCCGCAAAATGCAACTTGCCTGCCGGAGCTAAGTACTTGAAAGCCAGTATGTTCCCGACTCTCTGGAGGACACTCTGGCCCAGATGTGGGGGACAATCTGTCCCATGTCACTCCCGGCAGATCCCTCTCTCGCTGCGCCGCACAAATTGCACCAGGTGTAGTGTCTCCGGTGTTGCCAGTTCGCGCTCAATCTTCTCCAATGCTTCTTCAAGCCTCAGCCCCGAACGGTACAACACCTGATAAGCCTTCTTCAGAACACTGAGGTCCGACGCCTTGTACCCAGCCCGCTTCAGACCAACTACGTTGAGTCCCTTAGCCTCGACGTTATATCCGGCATAGAGAAAGAATGGCGGGACATCGCTGTTGATGCGTGTGTTGCCACCGATCATCGCCAGCCGCCCGATTTTCGAATACTGGTGCACCACCACGCCGCCGGAAATGAAGGCCTCGTCTTCCACTTCCACGTATCCCGCCACCAGCGCGCAACTGGCAATCACGGTGTTGTTGCCGATCTTGCAGTTATGGGCGATATGGCCGGAGGTCATGATGTAGTTGCCATCGCCGATCTCCGTCGCGGATTCCGGCGCGGTTCCGCGCGAGATGGTATAGTGCTCGCGTATGCGGTTGCCCCTGCCGATACGCAGATAGCTGCGCGCGCCGGAAAAGTTCTTGTCCAGCGGATCGGTGCCGAGCACCGTGCCGGCAGAAATTTCGTTGCGCTCGCCCAGGGTTGTCCAGCGCTTCACATACACGTAGGGCTCCAGCACGCACTCCGCGCCAATCGCAACATCGCTTTCGATGACGCAGTATTCGCCAATGCGCACGCCCGGGCCGATTTCGGCGCCAGGGTCCACGCGCGCGGTCGCGGCTATCGCCGCTGAGGGATCAATCGCCATGAACCCGTATGGTAATTCATGGCCTTTCCTCCGCGGCGCGAAAATGTCTCGATGCCACCCCCAGCGCCAGAAACGCCAGGACTTGGAAGTAGCCCGGCTCGGGAACGGCGCCCACAGTCGCCGGAGCGGCACTGCCAAAGCTAGATATCAAAATCTGCGGCGTGGTGGCAATTGGAAATCGAAATAGCCGGTCACGCCCGCCAAAGGCGGCGTGTCCAGTCTCAGGTCAAAGCCATCCCAAGCCGGGCGCCCTAGTGATACCCTGGTTCCCACGGGGCAAATCGACAGTGCGCTTTCCAACGATCTTTTTTTGGGTGGCCGGTATCGCCGCTTCCGCTTTCGCCCAGACGCCGGCCTTTGTGGGAATGGGTGACAGTCTCGGCGAAGGCGTCCAATCCGCCAACTCCACCTGGCAGACGCAAATCAATTCGTACCTGAATTTCGTCGCCCATCAAATGGGAGTAAATTTTCCGCTGCCCCTGATCGTGGGTACGCCGTTCTCAAACATCTTTACCGATTCCGGCCGCGCGCGCCTCAATCCCAATCTGAACGCGTCGAACCTCGCGGTTTCCGGCGCCACCGTGGATTCCATCCTGCACCAGGCCGCGCAACAGCCCCCTCAGACCGAAGCCGATCTGGTGCTCGCACCCCGCACCGGTAGTACCCAGATGCAAGCCGCGCAGTCCAATCCCGCCCCCTTCACCATCTGCTGGATTGGCAACACGGATGTCCTATCCGCCGTCCTGGCATGGAATCAACTCACGACTTTGCCCATGACTTCCGTGCAGCAGTTCGAAACCGACTTCGGGCAAATCGCCACGGACTTGCGGCTGATGGGCGGGCATGCGGTCGTAGCCACCATTCCCGATATTCCGCAGATCGCCTTCGTGGTCACTCCCCAGGATCTGAAGACCTTCACCGGGAGCGATTACGGCCTTCCGGCCGGCAGTTACACGACGCTCCCGACCATGCTGCTCATCAAGCTCGGGCTGGTGGACGGCAATACCATTTTGCAGAATCCCAATTACGTCCTGACCGCGGCGCAAGCTGCTCAGATTACGCAGCGCGTGAACGATTTCAACCAGATCATCGTGAGCGACGCGGCCGATTCCGGTCTGGCCGTGGCGGATATTAATTCCTATTTCGAGCAGGCCCAGGCTAACCCGCCCGTATTTCACGGTGTCGCGCTCACGCGCCAGTTTAATGGCGGGCTGTTCAGCCTGGACGGCGTGCATCCCTCCGATATCGGCCATGCAATCGCCGCCAACGTCTTTATTCAGGCGGCCAACCAGAAATTCGGCATGAACATACCGCTGCTCACGCAAGCCCAGCTCACCGCGATTGCCGATGCCGACCCGTTCATCGATTGGGATGGCAGTCATGTGGTGCGCGGCCGGCCCTTGGCGGGCTTGCTGGAAACCCTGGGACCGTTTCTGGGCATTTCCGGAAATTTCAATAACAATCCCGGAGCGGCCCCCGCGGCATCCGCCCCGAAGATCGATCCGGCCGCCGGTCAGCGCTTCATGCAGCAGTACTTCACGTTGAAAGGTCTCCCGGCAAAGACCCCCTGGACCCAGCAGGACGCCATTAATGCAATGAAAGAAGTCTTTCGCGTGGTGCTCTGAGAGCGCCACGCCACGGCGTTACGTCACAGCTTGAATAATTCCCGCAGCCGCCGCGTCTGCACCCGGCTCACGGGCACCTCGGTGTGCTTGCGGTCGTCCATGCGGAGCTGATAGCTCGATTTAAACCACGGTACCACTTCTTTAATCCGGTTGATGTTCACCAGGTAGGAGCGGTGGACACGCCAGAACATCTCCCGGTCCAGGTTGGCCTGCAGGTCTTCGATCGTGCGGTAGTTCGAGTGGCCCTCGATATTGGTGGTCACCAGGGTGATCAATCCGTCATCGATGGTCGCGTAGATGACTTCGCTGGCGTCTACGATGAAATTGCGGTTATTGGCCTTTACCAGCAGCTTGCTACGATGCGCGGTAGCGGGCTTGGCCGGCGCCGCCGCGGCTGCCGCCGTTCCGCTCGCCCACCCCGTGTTTTTCTTTTCTTGCGCCACGCGGCGGGCCCGCTCGATGCTCTCCGCCAGCCGCCCCCGATCCACCGGCTTCAGCAGATAATCCAACGCTTCCAGGCGGAACGCTTCGACCGCGTGCTGCTCGTAGGCGGTAACGAAAATGAAGTACGGCGGATCGGCTCCCGTCTCCCGCAGCCGGTGGATGATGCCCAACCCATCCAGCCCAGGCATGTGTATATCGAGAAACACCAGGTCCGGCTCCAGTTTCCGGATCATCTCTACGGCTTCGAGACCGTTCGCAGCCGCGCCGATCATCTCGATTTCCGGGAAATCCTTCAAAAGATAGCCCAATTCGTCGCGGGCCAACTGCTCATCATCCACTACAATTGTCGACAGCGTCTGGGTCGCACGCTCGCGCATGGAGTTGGTATTATAGCAGTTCGCCTCTGAAGGAGACCCGTTCTTGCCCGGACAACCGCCCGTCCAAATAGCCCCTGCGGAAGGAAAAC
Source organism: Bryobacteraceae bacterium (assembly GCA_035294665.1). GTDB lineage: Bacteria > Acidobacteriota > Terriglobia > Bryobacterales > Bryobacteraceae > PSRJ01. Next base: position 10,210 of record DATGKM010000058.1, read on the forward strand.
TGGGAGTTCTCGTACCTGGAATAGGCGCCGTTACCACCACGTTTATTGCAGGCCTGGAAGCCATCAAGCGCGGTTTGGGAAAACCCATTGGTTCCCTTACCCAGCTAAGTACGATCCGGCTCGGCAAGCGCACAGAAGGCCGCAGCCCGGCCATCCGCGATTTTGTCCCCCTCGCCCGGCTGGAAGATATCGTGGTGGCCGGCTGGGATATTTTCGAAGACAACGCTTATGAAGCCGCCGTAAAGGCCGGCGTCCTCGATACGGCACTGCTCGATCAGCTCAAGGATCCGCTTTCCGCGATTCAGCCGATGCAGGCCGTCTTCGACCACGAGTTCGTGAAACGCCTGAATGGTCCAAACGTCAAACCCAAAGGCTCCAAGATGGACCATGCGGAAATGGTGATGGACGATATCCGCCGCTTCCGCGAATCGAGCGGCGCTTCCCGCCTAGCTATGATCTGGTGCGCCTCCACCGAGGTATTCCGCCAGCCGGCGCCCGTGCACGCCACCCTCAAGGATTTCGAGTGCGGCCTGCAAAAGAGCGATCCCGAAATTTCTCCCAGCCAGATTTATGCCTACGCGGCCCTAAAATCCGGCGTCCCGTACGCCAACGGCGCGCCGCACATGACCACGGATACGCCGGCGCTGCTCGAACTCTCGCGCCTGATGAACGTGCCTGTAGCAGGCAAGGACTTCAAAAGCGGCCAGACGTTCATGAAAACTCTTATCGCGCCCGGCCTGAAGTCCCGCATGCTGGGCCTGAACGGCTGGTTTTCCACCAACATTCTCGGCAACCGCGATGGCGAAGTGCTCGACGATCCTGGCTCCTTCCGCTCCAAGGAAGTGAGTAAGTCCTCCGCCCTGGAATATATTCTTCAGGGGCACCTCTACCCCGACCTCTATCGCGAGTTCTACCATAAGGTGCGCATCGAGTATTACCCGCCACGCGGTGACGCCAAAGAAGGCTGGGACAATATCGATATTTTCGGGTGGCTCGGCTACCCCATGCAGATTAAAGTGAACTTCCTGTGCCGCGACTCAATCCTGGCCGCGCCCCTGGTTCTCGACATTGTTTTGTTTATGGACTTGGCGCAACGCGCCGGCCTGCGCGGCGTACAGGAGTGGTTGTCTTTCTATTTCAAAGCGCCGATGCATGCCCCCGAGGTTTATCCCGAGCACGATATTTTTATCCAGTTGATGAAGCTCAAAAACACGCTGCGCTGGATGCGCGGCGAAGACCTCATCACGCACTTAGGGCAGGAATATTACGACTAGAGCGGGCAGCTCTACGGGACAGCTTCGTTTTGTCAACTGCAAGACCGGCGCTGGTATTCGAGCGCCGATGCTGCTAGTTTGTTTTTGAGTTCGTCGCGAAATGGTTTGGCCCGGCGCCGCGTCTCAGTTTCTTGGAGAGCTATGAAAGTACTGGTTATCGGGGGCACCTTATTTATCGGCCCTCTCCTGGTGGAAGAATTAGTCAAGGCTGGCCATGAAGTTGCCGTTCTCCACCGCAAGCCTAAACACGACTTCGGACGCAGGGTAGAAAACATCGTCGCCGACCGGAACGACCCCGAGTCCCTGAACGAAGTGCTATCCGGCCGCCGGTTCGAAGCAGTCTACGACAACGTCTACGATTGGGAACGTGGGACCACTCCCGCCCAGGTCGAGGCTACCGTGCAGGCCTGCGGCGGCAACCGCCTGAGCCGCTACATCTTTCTCTCTAGCGTGGCCGCCTATGGCGACGGCCTGAACCACAAAGAGAGCGATCCGCTCGCGCCCGATTACCACGCCAATCCCTATATCCGCAACAAAGCCGCCACCGAGCGCCTGCTGTTCCGCATGCATTCCCAAAAGGGCCTGCCGGTGGTCACTTTCCGCCCACCATTTATATACGGCCCGGGCAACCCCTTCTACCGGGAGCAGTTTTTCTGGGATCGGCTGCGGGCAGGCAGACCCATCATCATTCCCGGCGATGGCCATCGGCTGATGCAGTTTGTTTTTGTAAACGATCTGGTGACCGCGCTGGTGCGGGCCCTTGTCGAGCCGCGCGCCACGGGAGAGGCCTTCAATATCGCCGATCCCAAACCGCTCACCCAGGTCGAATTCGTCGAGCGGCTTGCGAAAGCGGCCGGCGTTGAACCCGTACTGGTGCGCGTGCCGCGCGATCTCATCCAGCAAACCGGCGGCAATGCAATGGAAGAGCCGTACTATTTCGGCGAATATTTAGATGTTCCGCCCATCACCGAAAACGTCGGCAAGGTCACGCGCATGCTCAAAATAAAGTTGACCCCCTTCGATGCCGGTTTGAAAGAGACATACCGCTGGTACACGCGCAACCACCGCCCCCGAACCGCCGGTTTCGATTTCGACGACAAAATTCTGGCCACCGCCAGGGCCGGCTCTCCGGCAAGCGTATAAATGACTGCGCCCCTTAAAATCGCCGATTCTGATGGGGCACGCGCTTCCGCCGGCCAACCACCGCTTATTCTCGCTCCTGGCTCCTAACTCCTTCGAAATGGACCGCCTCCCCTTTCAGGCGACACGCGCCGGAGCCTGCTACGAACAAATCTCCGGTCTGCCCGCCGTTGTCCTGCTGGACAACGTCCGCAGCCTTTATAACGTCGGTTCGTTCTTTCGCACGGCGGATGCCGTCCGCGCCGAACGGCTCTATCTGTGCGGCATCACCGGCCGCCCGCCCGAACGGGCTATCGCAAAAACGGCCCTTGGCGCCGAAGAAAGCGTCGCCTGGGAGCACACCTGGGAGCCTGTTCCTTTGCTGAAAACTCTGCGCGCGCGCGGCTATGAACTCGCGGCCATTGAAACCACCCTCCACGCACTCGATCTGTTCGACTGGGCACCGCGTTTTCCCGTCTGCCTTATGTTCGGCCACGAAGTCGATGGCATTCGCCCCGAACTCTCCGCCTTTGCCGATACGCACATCCGCATCCCCATGTTGGGTCTCAAACACTCCCTGAACGTCGCCACCGCCGGCGGCGTGGTCTTGTTCGAACTGCTTCGCAAATACCGCGAGATCGGCATGCGGCACACGCGCCTGCCGCCGTGCTGAGGGCCTGCGTTACCATGAAGTTTGGCTCAGATTCTGGCGCGCCTTCGAGGGACCCTCGACTTCATGCCTTCTCCCTCGCCGGAGCATCCGGGGCTGTTCATCCGCGACCCCTTCCGCTTCTCCGACGCCATGCTTATCATCCCTCCGGTGCTGACACCCTGCCTCCGTCATTTTGACGGCGCTCACACCGATCTCGATCTCCGCGCCGATCTGGTACGGCTCACCGGCGATCTCAACGTCAGCCAGATCCAGGAACACCTCGTCCAGACCCTCAGCTCCGCCGGATTCCTGGAAGACGCAACCTTCGCCGAAATGCAACGGGCCCGTCTCACCGAATTCGCAGGCCAACCTGTGCGGGAACCCGCCCACGCCGGCTCTGCTTATCCCGCCACTACGCCCGAACTGCAGCAGACCATGCAGCGCTATATGGGCGCCGGGAATGGCGCCGCCCCCGCGACCGATGGTTTGTTCGCTCTGGCCGCGCCGCATGTAAGCCCGGAGGGCGGCTGGGAATCGTACCAGTCCGCCTACCGGCTGCTCGGACCGCAGCACCGTGATCGCACGTTCGTCATCCTTGCAACTTCTCATTACGGCGAACCCGAAACCTTCGGCCTCACGCGCAAGCGTTTCCGCACTCCGCTGGGCGAAGCCACAACGGATACGGTCCTGGTCGACTGGCTCGCGGGCCACGGCGGCGATGCAATCCGCATGGAAGACTACTGCCACTGTTTTGAGCACACGGTGGAATTGCAGCTCATTTTCCTTCAGCACCAGCTCGGCCCCGGCGTGCGGATCGTTCCCATCCTCTGCGGCCCCTTCGCGCGCGGTCTGCTGAGCGGCCAGCGCCCCGAGCGCGACACCGCCGTCGCACGCTTTTTCGACGCCCTCAACGAGCTCCGCGAACGCGAAGCGCAACGCCTCTTTTGGCTCCTCGGCGTCGATATGGCTCACATGGGCGTGCGCTACCAGGACGACTTTCCCGCCTACGCCGGAAAGGGAATCATGGACGAGGTTCAGGCGCGCGACCGCAAGCGCATCGAAAGCATCAACGCCGGCGATGCCGCCGCCTTCTGGGACCAGGTCTGCGAAAATCGCGACGACCTCAAATGGTGCGGCTCCTCGCCCTTCTACACCTTCCTCAAAGCCGTACCCAACGCACGCGGCCAACTCCTCCACTACCAGCAGTGGAATATTGACGAGAAGAGCGTAGTCAGCTTCGCGGGCATGGCGTTTTCCCGCTGATCTCGCGCCGCGGGCGCGAGTGCCTCCGCTTTGCCACTAACGTTGGCGCTTCGGTTTCAGGTAGAGCGTGCTAACCAGCCGGAACAGATGGTCGGGGTATACGCCCAGAATACCGGCGGCTTCGGGGAAGTTGCCTCCGGCCTGCTCGATGGCCCGCTCGATGATCTTTTTTTAGCGCGGCGCAGGCCTTCGTGCAGGGCGGTAGCGGAGCGGCCCTCGCCTGTGGACTCCCCGCACGTTGCCGGGCCAATCGTAGTGCACCAGGCAAGCCAGGGCCTTCTCGGAAATGAGGGCGCCCCTTAATCGTTTGTCTCAGTCCAGGGGACAACCTCATTTCTCGCTTCTGAAATGAGACCGGTTCCACAGCAATTCCCAATCCCCCTCCCACAATTAAAATCCACCAATGTTACCCCCTGCGCCGGCACCGCCTGCGCCACAAGCTGGAACCCGGCAGTTTCCTAAAAATAGCTCTTAGGGGCTAGATGTAAAATTCGGGAATTTTCCACACAATATAAAATCGTGGCCCAGGATAAACATGCCGAGGCGCGCACGACTGGCATAGCTTCCTCAGTGCCGGGTGCACAGGTCCCGGGTCGTAAGGGTGAATTCATCCTGGAGCGCCGTGTCCGACAAGACTTTTAAGGCGCTTCTGGTGCAGATGCATCAAGCCGGTGAACGCCTCCGATTGGCTATGGCCGAAGAAGACCGGTTGTTGGGGATGCTGAGCCGGTTTCCGGCCGATGAAAATATCTCGAGGCAGTGGGCAGAGGCACGGCACCAGGTGGAACGCTTTCAAACTGAATATTTGGATGCGGTAGCCGCCTGCAAGCGTTCGCAAAAGGGCGCCGAGGGCGCCGAATAAAGGAACCATGATGCGACTCGTGGGAACCGTACTGGCTCGCAAGTCGCATACGGTCAGCTTGGGCATTGCCATGGGCGTCGTACTGGCCGTGGGGACGCTCTCGTATGGTAATTGGCGGGAGTACGAACAGGCCGTTGAGAACGCGGACCGCGTCCGCAACACGATAGACCGGGCGCAACAGCTGCTGTCACTTCTCAAAGATGCCGAAACCGGACAGCGCGGCTATCTGTTGACCGGTGAGGACACTTACCTGGGACCTTACCGGGAGTCGGTCCCGCAGATCCGCCGGATTCAACTCTACGATGCGGGCGCGCCCAGCGCCGACCCAGGCGATGCGGAGCAACTGACCGGACTGGTGGCGGCCAAATTATCGGAACTGGCACGAACCATCGAAGTGCGCCGCCAAGGCCGGGTAGAGGATGCCCTTGCCATTGTGCGCGCGAACCAAGGCAAAGAAATTATGGACCAGGTCCGCGCCGCGGCAGCGCGTCTCATGGCCGCGGAAGAAAAGCAACTGCGCGCGCGGGAAGCAGCCGCAAACCGGCATGAGCGTGAGACGAGGATCGCGATTCTCGGCGGAACCGGCATTCTCGTGCTGCTGCTCATCGGAGCGGCAGCCCATCTGGACCGGGCTTTTACTGCGCTCGACCGCGCCCACGCCGAAGAGCGGCACCAGCGGGCGCTGGTGGAAACCACTTTACGTAGCATCGGCGACGCCGTAATTACTACGGACAAAGCAGGCGTAGTTACTTTCGTGAATCCCGTGGCCGAGTCATTGACCGGCTGGAAAGCGGCTGAGGCTGTGGGACAGCCGCTCGGAAACGTGTTCCGGATTGTCAACGAGACCACGCGAGAGGAGGTTACCAGCCCGGCTGCCAAGGTCTTACAGAACGGAACAACGGTCGGCCTCGCCAATCACACGCTTCTCATTTCACGCGACGGGAAAGAGAATCCCATCGACGATAGCGGCGCTCCGATACGAAGTGAGCACGGTGGGATCGCGGGCGTGGTGCTGGTATTTCGGGACGTCGCAGAGCGGCGCCGCGCGGAGCGGCAGATCGAAGACTCGGAACGCCGGTACCGGCTGTTGTTCGAGCACAACCCCCAACCGATGTGGGTATTCGACGCCGGCACACTGGCGTTTTTGGCGGTAAACAACGCGGCCGTGTACACGTACGGTTACACGCGAGAAGAGTTTTTGGCGATGACCCTGCGGGATATTCGGCCGGCGGAGGACGTTCCGGCGCTGCTGGAGGATGTCCGGTCTGAAAAGAGCGCCGCACTCCACCGCGACGGACCCTGGCGGCATCGTAAGAAGGACGGCACCGTGATCACCGTAGAGGTGATGACTCACCCGCTGGATTTCGGCGGCCGGCACGCCCGGCTGGTCCTGGTAACGGACATTACCGAGCGGCACAAGCTGGAAGAACAGCTTCGCCAGGCACAACGCCTGGAGAGTATCGGCCGGCTGGCGGGCGGCGTCGCGCACGATTTCAATAATCTGCTCACTGTGATCAACGGCTATAGCGAGATGATGCTCCATGAGCTCCGCGCCGGTGACCAGATGAAGGAACCGATGGCACAGGTGCTCGCTGCCGGGGAACGGGCGGCCGCGCTCACGCAACAACTCCTGGCGTTCAGCCGTAAGCAACTCATTCAGCCCACGGTGCTGAAAGTGAACGATATCGTTTTGGATATTGAGCGTATGCTGCGGCGCCTCATCGGGGAGGATATCCGCCTCCTGACTAAGCTCTCCCCGGATCTCGGAAACGTGACTGCAGATGGAGGGCAGCTCCAGCAAGTAATTATGAACCTCGCCATCAATGCCCGCGACGCCATGCCGGAAGGGGGAACGCTTCTGCTGGAAACCGCCAATGTCAGCTTGGATGAGGAACATGCCGCAGTCGAACCCGGCGCCCAGGCCGGCGAGTATGTGATGCTCGCGGTGAGCGATACGGGCGTCGGCATGAGCCCCGAGGTGAAGGCGCGGCTGTTCGAACCCTTCTTCACTACTAAGCCGAAAGGAATTGGAACCGGGCTGGGGCTGGCCACGGTGTACGGGATCGTCAAGCAAAGCGGCGGCTGGATTCAGGTTTCGACCCAGCCGGGCAGCGGCTCCACTTTCAAGATCTATCTGCCCAGAACACAAGAACTTTCGGCGGAGCCACGCCGGGCCCGGAAAGCGGATACCCGCGGCAGTGAAACCATCCTGGTGGTGGAAGACCAGCCGGAAGTACTCGCGCTCGCTGCCGCCGCATTAAGGCGTTGCGGCTACACGGTGCTGAGCGCGGCCGGCGGCGAGGAAGCTCTGCGATTCGCGAGCACGTTTCCGGAGAAGATCGATCTCCTCCTGACAGACGTAGTCATGCCCGGCATGGACGGGCGCACGCTCGCATCGCGCCTAAAAGCAGAACGGCCTGACATCCACATATTATTTATGTCCGGCTATACCGAAAACGCGATTACAAACCGGCCTGTGCCGGATGCGGAAGTTTCTTATCTGCAGAAGCCATTCACGCCGGACGCGCTGGCTTTAAAGGTGCGGCAGGTTTTGGGGCCGCGCGCGCTGAGCGCCAACCTCCTGGTCGTGGATGACGATGAAAGCGTCCGGACGCTCCTGCGCGACCTGCTCCGGAGTGCCGGTTTCGTCGTTTGGGAAGCAGCCAATGGCCGCCAGGCGGCGCAGATCGCAGCCCAGGAAGATGTGGATCTGGTTCTGACCGACCTGGCGATGCCCGAGCAGGATGGTATCGAACTGATCGCTTCGCTCCACATGAGGAAACCCTCCCTGAAAGTGATCGCCATGTCGGGCGCATTCGGCGGCGATATGCTTCCGGTGGCGAAGAACCTGGGCGCCGCCGCAACCCTGCGCAAGCCGATCTCGCGGGATGCGCTGCTCCGCACCATTCACGAAGTTCTCGAAAGGTAAACGGCGGCGCGCTATTGCACCACCGGCCCCACGGTCGGGTCCTCGGAGTAGAGGCCGAGCGTTAGCGAACGGAGCGTTTCCTCCCACACGGGATCGCATTTGGCCTGGTCGTCGGCCCAAAAACTGAAGGTAATCAGGCAATAGACTCCGGAGCCTCGGGCTACGGCAAGGCGCGTGAGGGCTTCCCGCCGCTCGTTCTTCTCGATGTACCGGCTCTCGATGTAGGCCAACTCGATACCATCCTGCCTGGAGACATCTACGGCCGGCTTACGCTCCAGCGTCTCGCCCGCGTCCTCCATCATGGCTGTCTGCGCCAGATCGCGCAGCGGCACCTGGTCGGCCACTTCAAAGGGCAGATACATGCGGGAGACGGAGAGCACACAGTTATCGTCGGGCTTGGGGCGGTCGCGAATATCGATCTGGCCTTCGTTCACCGACAGATCCCAGCTTTCCGGGTAATCGAAGCGGATGGCCCCGCGGTCGATTACGCAGATCGCGTTACCCGGCTTGGCCTTCCAACCATGATGCTTTTTTAGCTTCAGCTTCCTGGACCGAAAGTTCTGTCCCATGCCGGTTCCACTCGTAAAAGGTCTATTCTGTTTGCTGGCCGCGGCTGGTTCTTTCGACGATCCGCCCGTCACGCATGTGTACGGTGTGATGGCCGTACTGGGCGGCTTCCGGATTGTGTGTGATCATGAGCACGGTCTGGCCGAACTGCTCGTTTAGATTTTTCAGCAATTCAAGCACCGCTTGGGAATTTTCGGTATCCAGGTTACCGGTAGGCTCATCGGCCAGCAGAATTGCCGGATGATTGACCACCGCGCGGGCGATCGCTACGCGCTGCTGCTCTCCACCGGAGAGCGCGTTCGGCTTATGGTCCAGACGATGGGCGATGCCCAGAAAGCGCAGCAACTCTTCAAACCGCGGGTCGGGCTTCTGCGGCACACCGGCGATGTGGCGGGCCACCGCGATGTTATCGCGCGCTGTGAGATTCGGTAGCAGATTAAATCGCTGGAACACGAAACCCACTGTGCGGCGGCGTAAACTCGTGCGGCCGGCTTCGCCGAGTGCCATCAGGTCCTGCCCGGCCACGCGCACCTCGCCGGAAGTGGGCGGGGTGAGTCCGCCGATGATGTGAAACAGCGTGGACTTGCCCGAGCCGGAAGGCCCCACAATGCTAAGAAAATCGCCGGCATCCACGTGCAGATCCACACCGCGCAGGGCCGGCACTCCGATGTTGCCCATGCGGTAAGTCTTATGCAACCCGCGAACTTCAATGATGCCTTCGCTATTCATAGGCGAGGGCCTCGATCGCATCGTGGCGGGCGGCGGTTAAGCCCGGATAAAGCGCTCCCAAGGCGGCGCTCGCCAGCATGATAAACAGCGCGATGGGCCACCACAGCGGCACGATCGCCATTTGATACGAGGCGGGAGCGAAGGCGTGAATCAACCATTGCGCGCCGAAGCTCATGCCGATGCCCAGCACCGTGCCGCCCAGGCCGAGCAGCAAAGCTTCCAGAACAACGATGCTTAGGATGAAGCGATTGGAGCCGCCCAAAGACTTGAGGATGCCAATTTCGCGGGTGCGCATGAGCACCGCCATGTACATCGACATCCACACCACTATCGCGCCAATTACCACGCCGATTGCCACAACCACCAACGTGAACGCGCGCAGAGCGGGGATGCTATTGATGCTGAGCAGGGAGGTGAACACTTCCATTGAGTAGATCGGATTTTCGGGCATCTTCCGCTTCAGTTCCTCTACGACGGCGTTGGTCTCGGCCGGGTTATCCAGTTTGAGAAAGATCTCGCTCACCTTGCCCGTGGCGCTGTCCAATTCCTGGAGGATAGGCAGCTCGACGAAAATGTGGGAAAGCTGTCCGCCTTCAATGATGCCTCGTATATGCCAGGTGTGGTTCAGGAGCATGACCGGATCGCCAACCCGCAGGTGCTGCTGATCCGCGTAATAGCGATCGACGATCATATCGTCCCGGTCGCGGAAAGGGCCGCCTGCAACATACTGGAAGGGGCCGCTCATAGCGGTGAACTGCGGCAGGTCGATCCCGGCAATTGTCAAAAAAAGATCGGTACTATGATTCAGCACTCCCACTGCGGTTTTGACGTGCGGCTGCATCGCCAGGAACTGTACGAAACCCTGGCTTAGATTGGCGCTGCCGAAATTGAGAGCGGCGCTGGCATTGGTGGGGCGCACCACGATATCGGCGCCGCTGGCTTTCTGCCGGTGCTGAAAATCCTGGATCATGCCGTTCGTCAGGCCCACCAGCGTGAGAATCAAAGTGACCGGAACCGCAATCAACAGAAAACTGAGCAGGCTGCGCAACGGCCGGTGTTTCAGATTTTCCCAAACCAGTTTGAAGGTCACTGAGCGTGACCGTCCTTGGCGGTTTGAGACGCGGCGGGAGAAGCCTGTCCCAGCACGCGGAGGGTAGATCCGGCGGGTTGATTGAGCACAAATTTATCGTCCGATACACCCTGGTTAATGTCCATTTTTACAATGTCCATCACTACGGCGTATTCGTCCCGGGGGCGATCGATTTCGATGTGCTTCGGAAAACGCGCGCCGTTAAACGCCGCCCAGTTGGAGTAGCGGGCGTCGGTCAGGATGTTGCCCCCGGGGTCAAAGATCATCTGGCGCGCGATCTGCAAATCGATGCGATTGAACCAAACCGTCCGGACCAGGTCGAGCACGCCCGCGCGGTTTTCCCGGACCTCGTGCAGAATGTACCAGGCGTTCTCCTCGTCGGTGAAATTCTCCAGAAAAACCTTATCTTGGGCGGCAAGAGGGCGGACCAGAAGGGCGTCGAGAAAATGCTGCGGCCGCAGGTTTGTAAGCTTATTTTTCGAAGGCTCGCCGGTCATGGTGTTGCTGCCCTCCACGAATTCGTTGCGGGCGGGCAGGTATAGCTTGAACTGGTCGCCGACGGAAACCATGTCGAAGGCCGTATTCCGAACCACCGGATACAGTCCGATCAGACGGATTTCGTCGGGCTTGCGAAAGAGAATATAAGCGCGGACATCCTTGTATTCGGTGATGCGGCTCTTCTCGGCCGTGCCCAGCGCCGGCGTCATATCCACCGTCATGGTGAAGTTTCCGATCGCGTTGTATTGATCGGAAATTTTTTGCAACAGTTCGGAAGCGCTGGCGACCTGCAAGACGGGCTGGCTCTTGCCCGCGCCTTGGCGCACGATCAGCCGCCGTTTCACCACGCACGAGCTAAGGCTCAATGCCAGGAGAAGCAGAAGGGAAAGGAAAGGCAGGATCCGCCGCGAGGGCATTCTCTTTAATTGTAGGCAACCGGCAGAGGGTCGTGCTCAGGACCCGTTAGGCCAACCCGTGCCGGACTTGGTGACCTGCCCCCGGAAATCTCTACCAAAAATAATTTGGAAAGCCCCGTAATCGAAAGGGGCTTTTCAGATGAAGAAGAAAAAGCACAGCGAAGAGAAGATCATCGCGGCGGTGAAGCAGTTGGAGGCCGGACGGTCGGCGAAAGAACTTGTCGCTGGGAAGATTCTTGACGTAGTAGGGATTGGCCAGCACCATTTCGAAATTTCCCCGCGGCAGGTTCCAGACGGGCTTCCAATATACCCCGGTGGATTCCATGCCGACGTGGGTGACCTTACAGGCATCCAGCCAAAGCTTCAGCCGCTGCAGTTCTTTCCATCAGATTCACGTACGAGCTCGTAGCCCAGATCGACACCAATCTCGGTTCGTCCAGCGGCTACCGCCAGCATGGCGCAAACCGCCGGCGTTTTCATCCCTCGTTGTGCCGCTCCCGCCTGGGCGGCAATGGGGGAGTCACGATCTCCAGGAGGAATAATCCCGAATGTTTCCAATCGGTTACCGCGAATGCACCCATTGATCGGCACGCGCCCAAGTTAAACTGAAGCGAAAAAGCTTCGGGTCGGACCCTACCCCTCGAAATCTGTCCACTGCCGCAAGCCCCGAGGTCCTCGGACCGCCTGGCCAAGGCGCGGATCTTTGACATCTACGACCCCTGCATGCACCCGCTCCGAATCGGCCGGAGCGGGTTGCCGGGCGCTGACGAAACGAACCCAATTCCACCGACAGCTCGCGCGCCCCACAAAAAATGACCAAACGAACCCAATCCCGCCGCCGGCTTCCGCCCACAAAAATGAACAAACGAACCCAATTTCACCGCCAGCTCGCGCGCCCCACAAAAAATGACGAACGAACCCAATCCCGCCGCCGGCCCCCGCCCACAAAAATGAACAAACGAACCCAATTTCCCCCATCCGCGCACATGTCCCGACCGCGAGGCCCCCGTCAGCCCTAGCTACAATAAAAACAGGGTGCCTCTCGTCCCGGCCTATATCGATTCCCTGCGCCCCTACGAGGCGGGGCTTACAGCAGAAGCGGTTCGCCAAAAATACGGCCTTTCCCGTGTCATCAAGCTGGCGTCCAACGAGAACCCGCTCGGCACTTCCCCCAAGGCGATTGAAGCGCTCAGCCGCGCCCTCGGCGGCCTGAATTTTTATCCCAATGGCGGCCTCGACTTGCGCGAAGTCCTCGCTCAGGAGTTCGATCTTCGCATCGAAAACGTAATCGCGGGGAGCGGTTCGGAGGGCATCATGTCCAACATCATCCGCGCATTCCTATGCGACGACGACGAGGTGCTCACCACCGAAGCCGCTTTCATCGGCTTCCAGGTGCTGGCCCGCTCGCGTGGCGTCAAATACCGCACCGTGCCCTACTGCGATTGGCACTACGACCTCCCCGCGCTCGCCCGCGCCATCAACCCCCACACCAAAATCGTTTATCTCGCCAATCCGAATAATCCCACCGGCACCATCTTTACCAGGCACCAGTTCGACGAGTTCTACCGGCACGTCCCCGAGCGCGTGCTGATCATTCTGGACGAAGCCTATTTCGAATACGCCAAAGACGATCCGCGCTACCCGGACTCCATGCATTACCGCTACGACAACGTCATCACATTGCGAACGTTTTCGAAAGTCTATGGCCTGGCCGGTGTCCGCATCGGCTACGGTTTCGCTCACGAGGAATTGATCCGCAATCTGCTCAAGGTAAAGCTGCCGTTCGAGCCTTCCTCTCCCGCGCAAGCAGCCGGAGTGGGAGCGCTAGCCGACCGCGAATTTCTGCACCGCTCGCTCGAACTGAACGCCCGCGGCCTTCGCCTGCTTACCGAAGGGCTCCGCGACGCCGGTTTCACTGTCGCTCCGTCGGAGGCGAATTTTGTCATGGTCATTCTGCCGTCGGAGCAGGAAGCCACCCGTATTTTCGAGGAACTGCTGGCGCAGGGAATCATCGTCCGCCCGTTAAAAGCCTTTGGGCTGCCAAATTGCCTGCGGGTCTCGACGGGCACCGATGAAGATACCGCCCTGTGCCTCCAAGCATTCCGGAGGATCCATCATGCAGCAGCAAGTGTTGGAGAAGCCCGCGCCAGTTGAGGAATTTCTGCCCCTCAACGGCACCGATTACATCGAATTCTACGTAGGCAACGCTCGCCAGGCCGCGCACTTCTACCGCTCGGCTTTCGGTTTCCGGCTCACGGCGTACCGCGGCCCGGAAACCGGCGCGCGCGACCGCGCTTCCTATGTTCTCGAGCAAAACAAAATTCGCTTCGTGCTCACTTCGCCGATGACTCCCGATCATCCCATCATGCGCCACATCGTTCGGCATGGAGATGGCGTGCACGATATCGCGCTGTGGGTAGACGACGCGGAGAAAGCGTGGAAGGAGACGACCGCGCGGGGCGCTCGCGGCGTCCGTCCTCCACAACTGCTGCGCGATTCGAGCGGCGCGGCGCGCCTCGCTTCGATCGCCACTTATGGCGATACGATCCATACCTTCGTTGAGCGCCGCGACTATCATGGCGTCTTCCTGCCGGGCTTCGCGCCGGTGGAAACGGAGAATACCGTGGGCTTGCCCACCGGGCTAAAATTTATCGACCATGTGGTGGGCAACGTGCCGCTCGGCCATATGGACCGCTGGGTCGATTTCTACCGGGACGTGATGGGCTTCCGTCTGTTCAAGCACTTCGACGATCAGGATATTTCGACGGAATATTCCGCCCTGATGTCGAAGGTGATGGCCAACGGCAATGACCGCATCAAGTTTCCCATCAACGAGCCGGCGCACGGCAAGCGCAAATCGCAGATCGAAGAATATCTTGAGTTTTATGGCGGCCCCGGCGTGCAGCATATCGCCCTGTCGACCGATAATATCGTCGAAACCGTTTCGGCGATGCGGGCGCGGGGCGTGGAGTTTCTCCGCGTGCCTTCCACTTACTACGACGATCTGCTGGCCCGCGTCGGCCCGATCGACGAACCCATCGGCCGCCTCTGGGATTTGGGCATTTTGGTGGATCGCGACGATGAAGGCTACATGCTGCAGATCTTCACCCAGCCGGTCGAGGACCGGCCCACTCTGTTTTATGAGGTGATCCAGCGCAAGGGCAGCCGCAGCTTTGGCAAGGGCAATTTTAAAGCGCTGTTCGAAGCCATCGAGCGCGAACAGGCGCGCCGCGGCAATCTCTAACAGAGCCGCGACCGTTAGGGAGCGGTAAGTTCACTTCCACCCATGGAACCCACCCACCACCATTTGAAACTCTGCACATTCGAAGTGTGCACCCATTTGGGCCGCCATCGCCGCCTGGGAGCCCATAAAGAAGGCCGTGTGCTCGATCTGAATTTTGCCACGGCGTGGTACCTGGCGCAGACCGGCGAACCGGATCCGCATCTGTTGGCGGGTGCGCTGGTGCCGCCCACAATGATGGGCTATTTGCGCTCGGGTTTGCGAGCTTCGCATACGGCGGAAGAACTCTTCCTCGGCTCGGGGCCGCGCCCGGCAGAATGGTGGCGCGCCGAACCGCCGCCGCAAGGCCCGAATGGCGAGACCCTGGTGTACGGCGATAGCAGCGTACGGCTGCTCGATATTTTCGGGCGCGAATGGGAACTGCCCGGTCCGGCGGCTTGTGAATGGCAATTGCCACTGGTGGCGGCGGCCGGCCCGGGCGGCGCTCCCATGCCGGGCGGCTACACAATCCTGGTCCGGTCCGGCGGCCACGAACTCGCCGGACCCTACCTGGTCACCCCGAACCAGATTCGCCAGCCGGCGGAAATTCACTGGCTGGCGCGCATCAATGGGAAAGAGTGCGCCCAAGGCGATGCCGCCCTTGCCTTCGACCTGGATAATACCAGGCTCAGTCCAGGAGAATTCCGCTCCACCCTGGTGCTGGGTTCGGCGGCGCTTCGCTCCGGCGATACGTTCGAAGTGGAAGCGGAGCGCATCGGTGTGCTCCGCGCGCGGGTGAGGTAACTGGAGTGGTGGTGGGGCGGGCGCTTCCGCCTGCCAATCGCGCCGAGCCCGGAAGCCAAGCCCGGAAGCTTTGTTACACTCCGATCCGGGCTGTCCGGCCGAGGCGCACGGCATTTTCCATCAGCTTGAGGCCGTGATCGCCCGCGGCCGTGAGCAGAGACTCGGGGTGGAATTGCACCGCTTCCACCGGCAGTTCGCGATGGCGCACGCCCATGATGACGCCGTCCTCGGTCTCGGCCGTGATTTCGAGGCAAGCGGGCAGACTGTCGCGCCGCGCATAGAGCGAGTGATAGCGGCCTACCTGGAATCGCTCCGGCAGTCCCTCGAAAACACCTTGGCCCCTATGGAGAATCGTCGAGGGCTTCCCATGCATAGGGTAATCGAGCACCCCTAATTCGCCGCCGAACGCTTCCACGATGCCTTGCAATCCGAGGCAGACGCCGAACACCGGCACGCCCAATCGCACCGCCGCTTTTACCAGGTCCGGAACTCCGAAATCCGCCGGGCGGCCCGGGCCGGGCGAAATCAGGACCAGGCTGGGCGCAAGCTGCGCAATCAACTCGGGCGGGAAACCGGCGCGGTAGGTCACCACTTCCGCCCCAGTCTGGCGCGCGTAGTTGGCGAGCGTGTGGATGAAGCAATCGTCGTTATCCACCAGCAGGAGTTTGCTTCCAGCGCCCACAGGCGCCGCTTTCACCACGGCAACCGCCTCAGGCGCGGCCTCCGGGGCGGCGCCCAGCGTCCGGAAGAAGCCCGTCGCTTTAAGGCGCGTTTCGCGTTCCTCCATGGCCGGAATCGAATCGTAGAGCAGCGTCGCGCCTACCGGATAACGGGCGATGCCGTCGCGCAGGTAGGTAGTGCGAATCAGGATGCCGGTGTTGATATCGCCGTTGAGCGAGATCATGCCCACCGCCCCCCCGTACCAGCCGCGGGCGTCCTTTTCCAGGCTCTCTATGGTGAGCGCCGCCGCCTTCTTCGGCGCGCCGATCACCGTGACCGCCCACATATGGCTGAGGAAAGCGTCGAGCGAATCGAAGCCGGGCCGCAAAATTCCTTCCACGTGGTCCACCGTGTGGAACACCCCCGCGTAGGATTCGATGAGCCGCCGTCCGATCACCCGCACGCTGCCGGGTTCGGCAATGCGCGATTTATCGTTGCGGTCCACGTCCGTGCACATCGTCAGCTCGGATTCCTCTTTCGCCGATTGCAGCAGCTCGCGGATGGCATCGGCATCCCGCAGCGGATCGCCCGTGCGCTGCGCCGTTCCGGAAATCGGGCAGGTCTCCACGCGCCTTCCTTCCACGCGCACGAACATTTCCGGAGACGCTCCCACCAGTTGCTCATCGCCGAACTGCAGCAAAAATTCGTAGGGGCTGGGGCTGGCGCGCTGCACTTTTTCAAACAGTTCCGAGGCTTTGCCCGCGTACGGAGTGCGAAACGTTTGGCGCAGCACCACCTCGTAGTAATCGCCGCGGCGCATGCCTTCGCGCACGGTCTCTACTTTGGCCATGTACTCTTCGGGAGTGTGGTCGCTCTCAATGGGACCGGCCGCCACCTTGGCGTGGCGGGGCACCGGCTCGTTTTCGCGCGCGAGGCCGGCGGTAGTGACTGCGCCGCGGGAAAACTCGTAGCGGTACCGCTCGATCTGTTCCCGCTTGCGGTCCATGAACCAGATGTCGTCGCACAGAAACAGGTGGAGATCTTTGTGCCCGGCCCGCGGCAGCTTTTTGGGAATCGCCTCGAACTGAAACAGCAGATCGTAGCCGAAGGCGCCCACCAGGCCCAGACGCGAATTCTCCTCGCCGCGAAATTCGGCAATCAGCGCGCGCAGCACGGAAAACGCCGAGGGCTGCTTGCTGCGCTCTTCTTCCGGAAACAGAGCGGGCAGCGGCTTCAGACGGCCGCGCGCCATCCCGGCTTCGAACCCGAATTCTTCCCAATGCGGATGGGCGGAAAGAACCGGATCGAGTATCTCCAGCAGTTTCCGGCCCCGCGAATTCAAAGCCCGGAATTGCACCTCGCGATCGTACGCCATGATTTCCAGGGGAGGACACGAAGAAGCGATATCCCAGCGCGAGTACCGCCCCGGATACTCGTACCCGGAGGAAAGATAAATGCCCCGGTGACGGTCTAGGTCGCGCAGCACGTGCTTGAGCCCCTTGCGATACGGGGCCTTCGATACCGTGCGCGTCACTTCGATGCCGTGCGGGGTCTGGTAGCGGTAAGCGCTCATGGCAGTTGCGAAAGTCAGGCTAAGCCCGGTTCGGGAAATTACCTAAGCATAGCACGGGAATCGGAAATCAGGCACCAACCTTTAGAGGTGCTCATTGCGCTATAGCTCTGAGAGCGCTGTTAAAGCGGTAATCAGCTCCGCCGGTCCGAATGGCTTTTGAACCACACGGGAGGCTGCGGGGTGTTTTGGGCAATTCCCCGAAAAGAGGGGTAGTGAGGCTCTTTTGGGGGGCTCAGGAGGCGCCGATGCGTTTGAAGAACCGATAAAACCGATGGCTGCAGGTGCGGCAGCGGAAGGGAGAAAGGGAAAACGTGGAGAGGGCGCGATCGAGCGGCGTGCGCACCATGGACGGGCGCACATCGTGCCAGCCGCAGCGCGGGCATTGCGGCATGACGGAAGCGGGTACCGCCTTGGCCCCCGCGGCGCTTGCGGTGGCTGCACTCTCGCCGGCTACATTCGGATTCGCCATTGCGGTCTCGCGTCCTCACCCAGTATGGCAGAGGGCCTGTGAAATGGCGTCCCCAGGGCGCCGGAAAGGGATCGTAATCGCACTGGTTCAGCGCGGAATCAGTGAATCCGACCACCGCCCGAACACCTGCCCCGCCAGGTATGCCAGCCGCTCCCGGTTGTGCTGGGGATCGATGGGCGTGTCCAACTCCCGGGCGTCGCCGCACTGGGCATCCTGCGCGCACCAATCCGCGATCATTTCGGGAGTCGCTTCCAAATGGTATTGAAATCCGTACAAATTCGGGCCTACGCGAAAAGCCTGATTGGCGCATCTTTCCGAGCGGGCAAGCTGTACGGCGCCTTCCGGCAGATCGAATGTGTCGTTGTGCCACTGAAGGACGGTTTCGCTGCGATTCATGGCGGACAGAAGCGAATCCGCCGCGCCGGCCTCCGTGAGTTCCACCGGGAACCAGCCGATTTCGGGCAGCGGGTTCCGCCGCACTTGCGCTCCCAGCGCCTTGGCGAGTAATTGCGCTCCCAGGCAGACCCCGAGGACGGGCTGCCCGCGGCCGGCCGCCTCGCGCATGATTTCCATTTCCCGCTGCAGATACGGCAGCGGGTCGTTAGCGGACATGGGACCGCCCATGAAGATCAGGCCGGCGGCATCGCGGGTTTCCGGCGATTCGGCGCCTGGGCGATAGAGATCGGCGCAGAGAATTTCGAAACCGCGCCGGCGCAGCACGGGCTCGATCAGGCCCAGGCCTTCATGCCGAACGTGGCGGAAAACCACTACCCGCATGGGCCGCTCTAGTTCTGCGCCATCTGGAAGTGGCTGAGGCTTTCGGCGTAGCGCGCCACGCCGCGATACAGGGCTTCCGCCAGCCTCTGCCGGTAATCGCTTCTCTTCAGCAGCGCCTCTTCTTTCGGGTTGCTCAAGAATCCGATTTCCGCCAATACCGAGGGCATTTCGGCGCCAATCAGCACCACGAACGGCGCTTTGCGCACCCCGCGGTTTTTCTCGCCGGGGAAATTACGAAGCGAAAGAGCGTAGAGCGACGATTGAATGCGGTTGGCGAATTCCCGCGATTCTTCCAGTTTATCGTGTAAAGTAATTTTCTGAATCAAGTCCCGTAATTCGAAGACCGACTTCTGCGAACTCGCGTTTTCGCGCGCCGCCACATCCAGCGCGTCTTTGGAATCGGTGAAATTCAGGTAATACGTTTCGATTCCGGAGACATGCGCGGCCGGAGAGGAGTTGGCGTGGATGGAGAGAAACAGGTCGGCTTTTTTCTCGTTGGCGAGGGCCGTCCGGCCTTCGAGAGGCACGAAGGTATCGTCGCTGCGCGTATAGATCACTTCGGCGCCCAGACGGTCCTGGACCAGTTTGCCTACCCGCAATGCCACGTCGAGCACCAGATCTTTTTCGAGCAGCCCCTTTGGGCCCATCGTGCCCTGGTCATGGCCGCCGTGACCGGGGTCGATCACGATACGGTTGATCTTCAGGCCGAGGGCGCGGGTGAGCGAACTTTCGCCGGTGCTGGTATGGCGC
>DATGKM010000059.1:0-36225 GCA_035294665.1 Bryobacteraceae bacterium
CCGAATAGTATCAGCCACTTTACTTTTCAAACGGAAGCCCAACCGCCGTTTTTAGGATCAATGTTGCCGGGTTGATGCTGGCGCGTGGCGCCGCGCGGCGGCAGGAAATCGCGACCAGGCTGGCGCTCGGTAGCAGCCGGCGCGCCATCGCCGCTCAGTTGCTGCTCGAAAGCGCCTTGCTGGCAGCCGGCGGCGGCATTGCTGGGCTGGCACTGGGATGTGGCGCGCTCGCCGCGCTCAACCAGCTTGCCGGCAAGGCGCTCGATCTGACGCAACCCGCCACGGTCAACCTTCGTGTGCTGGCAGTTACCGCTGCGATGGCCCTGGGGACAACTATTCTCACGGGGCTTTCGCCGGCCTGGAGCGCGGCCGGACTGGACCTTCGCGAGGCGCTTGCAACGGGCGGACGAAGCATATCGGCTTACCGCCGCTTCTGGGCGCGCGGGGGCTTCGTGCTCTCTCAAGTTGCCTTGACCACGGTGTTGTTGATTGCTTTTGGATTGATCGTGCGAACCATCGTTCACTTGAGGCAACTAAGCCCAGGGTATGACGGCCATAGCGTCCTTACCGCCTCCCTGCCGCTTCAGGATGCCCGCTACTCTACCGCATCCGGCATCAACGGGCTTTTTAGCGCGAGCTTAAGCCGGCTACGGGAATATCCCGGCGTGGAAGCCGCGGGCGTCGGCCTGACATTGCCTTATGAGCGGGCTCTGAACGATGGTGTTCGCGTGGTTGACGGACCGCGAGCAGCGCCCGAAAATCGCATCGCGAATGTAACTTACGCTACCCCGGGCTACTTCGAAGCCTTGCGTTTCCACCTGGTGCGCGGACGCCTCTTCCGAGAGTCCGATCGCCCGGAATCCCAACCGGTGGCCATCGTCAACGAGTCTTTTGTGCGACGTTTTCTGAAGGACGATGAGCCGCTGGGACGCCATCTCGGCGGGAACCGCGAAATCGTCGGAGTGGTGGGCGATGTGCAGGCGCCGGGCTTCGGCGCGCCGCTCAACGCATTTCCCAACGTATATCTGCCCGCAACGCAAATCCAGGACGGTTATTTTCAACTGATCCACACGTGGTTCGCCCCCAAGTGGGTAGTACGCGCTTCGGGCAAGCAATCCGTTCTTGCAGCGGCCATGAGCGCGGCACTGAGTTCGGCCGATCCGCAGTTGTCATTCGCAGAGTTTCGACCGATGGACGAAGTTCGCCAGGACGCCTTCGGGCTCGAACGGCTCGAATCCGTGCTCTTTGGAGCACTGGCCGGTCTGGCGATGTTGCTGTCCGCGGTAGGCATCTTTGGCCTGATGACTCAGACCGTGGTGGAACGCCGCCGGGAATTTGGAATCCGCATCGCGCTTGGCTCCTCCGTAATCGACGCGGTCTTCGCCGTGGCTCGCCAAGGTATTCTCTTGGCCGCCGCCGGAGCGGCCATCGGGCTCGGGCTGTCCCTTTGGGCCTCCAGACTGATCCGATCCCTCATTTACGGAGTGAAACCCTCCGACCCGCTGACATTTATTGTGGCCGCCTTCACCTTGCTTGCAGTCGCCGCCCTTGCCGGCTTACTCCCGAGCGCTCGCATCGCGGGCATTGATCCCGCCCGCACTCTGCGAGAGGAGTAGAGCAGCACTCAGGAGATTGACGGCGGTTTCCAGCCGCCGAACGCCTCTTCCAGGCGCTGCGCGATGGCCAGCGCGATATCCTCGCGGAAGGGATGCGCCACGACCTGCACCGCGACCGGCAACCCCTCCGCTTCGCCACAGCGCACCACGGCCGCGGGCCAGGAACCCGCACGCTTCCGGCGCAATCGCCGCCAAGTCCCGGGGGCGGAGAGGCAGAGCAGTTCATCCATGGAATTCCGCTGCCACCGCGCTGCTGGAAGAGGCGGCGCGAGATGTCCCACGGCGTCTACCGTCGCACGGGCAGGGGGTGTAGCGGTGGATTCGCAGCCGATTGCACGAGCGCCGGCACGAAAACTACGCGGGCAGTGCTTTCCGGCTGATCGAGCAGCCATAGCGGATCGGAGGAAAGGCCGGTGAGGCGGAAAACGCTGCCCATGCGCGTCAAGGTGGCCGGTGAGCAGGAGCATGGGAGGCTGCTGCTGGACCCGGAAGTAAGATCGAACCGTGTGATCGCCCGCATGGACGCGTTGGCCACGTAGATTGCGGACCCATCAGCCGAAAACGCCAGTGCAGAGGAAGGCTGGCCGCTCGAATCGGGCGCCGCGATGTTCTGCGGCGCGCCGGAACCGGTGAGATCGTGGTATAAAACCAGGCCCGCGCCGGTGTCGGAGACGGCTGCATCGTGGCCGCCGGCGGCGAATGCGAATGCCGGGCTTGCGCCGGTATCCATCAGCTTGCCCAGATCGGCGCCCGAGCCGAACAGGTGGATCGAATTGTTTACAGAGACTAGAAGCGCAGCGCCATCGTCGCTGATCGCCAGCGCGGTGGGGGTTCCCAGGGCTGTCAAATCGATGTTGGCGGAAACCGCCGGGCTGCCGGGCAAACTGGTAAGAATCTGGGCGGAGTTTCCCGTGTAGAAGGCCAGCGATTTACCCGAAGGACTGAACGCCACCAGAGAGGAAGAGGCTACGCCACCGATCCCATTGACAGCGATTTCGCTGAGCGTCCCGTTCTGAAGGCCGAAAAAATGTGGAGCGCCATCTGGGGCCACGGCCAGTACGCTATCGAGGCGCGGCGCGACAAAAGCCGACGCAACTTCGTAGCCGAAGGTGAGCGGGTCGCCCAGCCGGGATGCGCCCGGCAAGCCAAGAATGGGACGCAAGCCCTGGCTGGCTCTATCGAAAACGTAACCCGCAACCGGGCCGTTGACGCTCCCTTGCGATTGCGCCTCGAGCACAGCGGCAAGCGAAGCAAGGGCGAGAAGTTTCAAGAACCGAGTGGTCATTGTAATTTGGGCCTATCCGGGTGCTCCGGCCGAACTGCTACCCGAAATAATGGTAGCCGGAAGCGCGTTGGTTTCTCTATTATCCCGAATTATCCCCAATTGTGCACCGGGTGACAGGCGCCGGCGTTAGATGCCCGTCAAATGGAGCACGAGATTTGGTGCCCGGGGCGGGAATCGAACCCGCACTCCCGTTGCCGGGAAAAGGATTTTAAGTCCTTTGCGTCTACCAATTTCGCCACCCGGGCATAGCAACTAGTGGCCTGTCGTCTTGATTCCGGCCGATGCCCGCTCGCGAACGCTCGCGGCTCTGTTTGGCTGTCTTTCACAGCAGCGACGGGAGCGGTCTGATAAAGGTGTCATGCGGACGAGCCACTAATATTATCTTCCAAAGCCAACGCTGTTTGCTTAGAGAATGGGGGATCGGGGCAATTTGTCTCGGGGATCATTGGGGGCGTAATTTGTCCTGTTGACACGCGCCTCAGACCGCTATATCGTACTACATATCGAACCTATGAAGGAATTCTGGCAGGCATACCTGCCCGGCTGGCCTCCTTTCGGGCCGGACACCAAGGGGCGGGCGCGCTTTTTCGGACTCGGCGAGGTTCGCCTGGCGGTGCTGTCGATGATTGCCGAGAGCCCGCGTAATGGATACCAGATCATCAAAGAACTGGCCTCGCGGCTCGGATATTTTTACCGTGCCAGTTCGGGAACCGTGTATCCGGTATTGAAACAGCTCGAAAAAGAAGGGCTGGCGGAGAGCCGGATCGAAGGAGGCCGAAACCTGTACCGCCCCACCAGAAAAGGCCGCGCGCTGCTGGCGAGCGAGGCCGCGGCGGTGGCGCAAATCTGGAGCCGGGCCGAACAGGCGGAAGATTTGGGACATGCCGGACCCCACGCGCTGGCGATCGCCGCTCCTTTGAATGAGCTCTATCAAACCGCGCTGCGGGCTTCGAATTGGGCCGCCGGCGACCCCAATCGCGAAGACCAGGTCCGGGAAGTCCTCCGAAATACCACCGCGGCACTCAATTACCTGATGAAGCCAGAGAAGGAGAAACGATGACTCTCGAGGAAGTTCGCCAGTTCTATGCGGAAGAGATCCGGATTGCCGCTCCGCTGCGGTCGCACGCCGTGGGGGAAGCGTTTGCACGGGTGCCACGGGAGAACTTTCTGGGTCCGGGGCCGTGGCAATTCGGGAATGCCAGTTTCACCTCGGGTCCAGGCTATTTTCCGGCAGATGATACCGACCCGCGGCACGTATACCATAATGTCACCGTCGCTCTGGACATGTCCCGCACTCTCTGCAACGGCCAGCCATCGGCGATTGGATACTTGATTGATAACTTGGATATCCAGCCGGGCGAGCGCGTCTTCCATCTGGGGTGCGCTACCGGCTACTTCACGGCGATTATGGCCGAGGTGACCGGCCCCAGCGGACAGGTCGTTGCCTGCGAGGTGGATGCGGATCTGGCCGCGCGCGCTCAGAAAAACCTGGCAGGATACCCGAACGTTACCGTCCATACGGTGAGCGGAACGGAGTTCGATCCCGGACCGTGCGATGCCATGCTGATCAATGCGGGCGTGACAGTTCCGCTGACCGGCTGGCTTGACCGTCTTGCAGAAGGTGGCCGGATGGCCGTGGCTCTCACCATTCCCATGGGTCCGCCAACGGTTGGGAAAGGAATGGTCGCGAAAGTCACCCGCCGTGCGGGCGCCTTTGCCGCAAATATCTTGACATACGTGGCGATCTATTCCTGCGAAGGCGGGCGCAATCCGGAACTGGAACCGGAGCTGGGCAAAGCGATGGGGACGGGCGCGCTAATGAAACTGGCTTCCATACGCCGCGAACCGCATGCGGCGGATGAGACTTGCATCGTACACGGAACCGGGATCTGCCTGAGTAGCGCAGCCATACCGGAGGCGGCGGCGGAGCAGGCCGGCAGGTAGTGAACCACACTGCGCTTCTCCGCTTAACATGTTACTTTGCGCGCGAGGGAGGTCCAACGATGATGCTCAAACAGCGCGCCTTGTTCGTTCTGCTACTTCTCGCCACCATGGGCACGGCACTCGCACAGCCCAGGGGCGGCGGGGTGGCCATCCGGTACACACTCATTTCCCCGGTGATTGCCTTGCTCGCGGGAATCCTGATCCTGCTGGTGCCCCGGGTTTTGAATTACGTCGTTGCCATCTACCTGATTTTGATCGGGTTGATCGGTATTTTCGGGGTGTAGTCCAGCACGCTGATTGCCCGGTTCCCAAACGCCCGCTTTTCCCTTCCCCCCGGATGCGAGGGGAGTGTGAATGTCTTGCCCCGCAAATCAGTTCATCGACAAACGGCGCAAGAGGTTCGGATCCGAGAGCAGCCGCCCGGTGCCTTCGATGACACAGGTCAGCGGATCCTCCGCGATGGTGACCGGCACACCGGTATCCTGCCGCAGACGTGTATCCAGGTTGCGCAGCAGCGCGCAGCCGCCGGTGACGACGATGCCGTGATCGGCGATATCGGCGCAAAGCTCGGGCGGGGTTCGTTCGAGCGCCATGCGCACCAGGTTGACAATGGCGGTCAAGCAACCGTCCAGGGCTTCACGGATTTCCCCATCGCTCACCGTTACGCTCTTCGGCAGGCCACGCTCCAGGCAGCGCCCCTTGAGTTCCATGGAAAGGGTGTTGCCCAGCGGGGCGGCCGAGCCAATGGCGATTTTGGCCGCTTCGGCCGTGTGCTCGCCCAAAAGCAGGTTGAATTTGTGCTTGACGTAATCCGCGATCGCGCTGTCCATGGCATCCCCCGCAACCCGCAGGGAGCGGGCGAACACGATGCCGCCTAAGGAGATTACTGCCACATCCGTGGTACCGCCGCCGATATCCAGCACCAGATTGCCGCTCGGATCCGTGACCGGCAGGCCGGCGCCCATCGCCGCCACCACGGGCTGGGGGACCAGGTGCACCTCACGCGCCTGCGCACGAATCGCGGCGTCCACCACCGCCCTGCGTTCGACCTGCGTGGTTTCGCTGGGAATCCCCACAATTACGCGCGGATAGACGAACCGGCTGCGCCGGTGGACCTTATGAATAAAGTGGGCCAGCAGGTGCTCGGTCATACCGCAATCCGCGATCACCCCATCCCGTAATGGCCGCACCGTGCTCAATTCCGAAGGCGTGCGGCCAACCATTTCTTTGGCCTGGTTTCCCACCGCGGCGATCTCGCCGGAATGGTTGCTCAGGGCAATAATCGAGGGTTCATTGACCACGATACCCTTCCCCTTGGCGAACATCAAAGTGTTCGCGGTACCCAGGTCGACCGCCAGGTCAGAGGAGAGGAAACTAAAAAAGGACCGGATGCTCACCGCGATTCTCTTTCCCACCCCAGGGGTGGTCGATTGCAAAATTACCCGCAATGCAGCTTGCCTGGGGCAGTACCTCCGAAGTCGTAGTGGCCGGCGGCGACTGGGATTCTCAAAGCATTTTGCGGAAAAAATGTAGCGGCGGACGGTATTTCAGCCGTGGCGGATCACCAGGACATCGCCATCTTTGACAATGTAGTCTTTCCCTTCCAGGCGCAGCAGCCCTTTTTCCCGCACGCCGGGATAGCCGCCCAGATCCACCAGGTTTTTCCAGTTCACCACTTCCGCGCGGATGAATTTCTTTTCGAAATCGGAATGGATCGCGCCGGAAGCTTTGACGGCAGTCGAGTGCCGCGGAATCGTCCAGGCGCGCACTTCGTCCTCTCCGGCGGTGAGAAAACTCATGAGGCCCAGGAGCGAATACGTAGCGGAAACGAGCCGTTCCAGGCCCGATTCCGCCAGGCCGTAGCTGGCCAGGTAGTCACGCTGCTCGGCCGCCGGCAGCTCGGCTAATTCGGCTTCGATCTTGCCGCACACCGCGGTGACGGCCGTATGTTTCCGCCCGGCCACCAGCCCTTCGCCGAATTCGCGCTCGCGTTCGTGCAGCCGCGGGGCATCCTGTTCGCCGAGATTGAGCACGTAGAGCATGGGTTTTTGAGAGAGGAATTGAAAACCGCGAATGCGTTTTTCCTGTTCCGCGTCGAGTTCCAATTGCCGCAACGGCCGGTTTTGCTCGAGCACGGCCTTGCACTTTTCGAGCAAGGCGAATTCGTGATCAAGATCGGCGCTCTTCACTTTCTTGCGGTCTTTCTCCAGGCGTTCGAGGCGCTTTTCCACCACTACCAGGTCGCTCAGAATCAGTTCCGTCTCGACATCTTCCAGATCGCGCGCGGGATCGAGCGTGCCTTTTTCGTGCGGTATGGTCTCGTCTTCAAAGAGGCGCAGCACCTGCGCGAAAGCGTCGACGACGCGCAAGCTGGCCACATAGCTCGGCTCGCGCAGGTTCTCTTTCGAGATGGCGGGCATGTCCACGTACTCCACGGTGGCATGCGTCACCTTGGGCGGCTGGTAGAGGCGGGCCAGGGCGTCGAGGCGCGGATCGGGGACTTTGGCAACGCCGGTGCGCGCGGCGGTCGCGCCCACACGGGTTTCGTGATGCACGCCGGTGAGAATAGTAAAGAGCGACGTCTTGCCGACCATGGGCAAGCCAATGATTGCGGTTTTCATGACGAGATCAAGAAGGAGTCAGGAGACAGGAGTCAGAATAACACCCTCTTCTGCTTTTGACTCCTGTCTCCTGATTCCCGACGCTCTACAAAGGCACATCCACCTGGGTGAGAATTTCTTCGATGACGCGCTCGGCGGTATCGGCGCGGCGGGGGACCAGCGTGGTGCGCGCGTTGACCACCAGGCGGTGCGCGAACACGGGCACGGCCAGCCGCTTGGCATCGTCCGGAATGGCGAAATCGCGCCCTTCCACCAGCGCCAGGGCCTGCACGGCGCGAAACAGAGCCTGCGCGCCCCGAGGGCTGACGCCCAGCACCAGCGAATCGTGATGGCGGGTTTTCTCCACAATGGCCAGCATGTAATCGACCAGCGATTCCTCCACGTGAACGCGATGCACGCTTTCCTGCAGCTCGATCACGTCCTCCGGAGAAAGCACAGCTACTGTGGGTTGCGGAAGGCCGCGATCGGCGTCGCGTAGAATGCGGCGCTCGCTGGCCGGATCCGGGTAACCCACACGCAATCGCATCAGGAAGCGATCGAGCTGCGATTCCGGCAATGGATAGGTGCCGTGATGTTCCACTGGATTCTGGGTGGCGATCACCATGAACGGGCGCGCCAGGGGGTAGGAGTGGCCGTCGATGGTGACCTGGCTTTCATTCATGGCTTCGAGCAGCGCCGATTGGGTTTTGGGCGTGGTGCGATTGATTTCGTCCGCCAGAAGAAAATTGCTGAAGATGGGGCCGGGCTTGAATTCGAACGCCTCCGAGTGAGCGTTATAAACGGTAACGCCGAGCACATCGCTAGGCAGCATGTCGCTGGTAAATTGCAGGCGGTGGAAACGGCAGGATACCGAGCGCGCCAGGGCCTGCGCCAGAGTGGTCTTTCCGACGCCCGGAACGTCCTCAATCAGCAAGTGTCCACGCGCGAGCAGACACACAATCGAGAGCCGGACTACTTCGGGTTTGCCGCGCAGCGCGGTTCCCAGAGCGGATTCCAGGGCAGCCAGCTTGGGCGGAAAGGTTGACGAGAATCCGGCAGGCGGGGCTAGCGTCGATTCCCGCATTACACCAATAATAACGTGAAAGCCGCCGGGCGCCACTCGAAGTACCCGCCCGCGGTTCAGGCAAAATCCCCTGAAGCAAAGGCTTACGGCGAATCAAGCGGATTGGCGCGGGGCGTGAGCGGCAGGATTGCGAGCTTTTTCCCGTGTTTGGCATTTGACTTTCCCCGAACGGTAATTTATTCTGTCCATTCGACTTGTTTACAAACCGGGAGCGGACCCCCGTCAACTATGCCACATTCAGGGCGGCACGAATCGGAGGCGGTGGAACGCCTCCTCGAGTCCACCCTGGCGAGCGTCGACCACGCGGAAGAATTGGTCTCGGCAATAGCGCAACTGGCGGGGTTCGACGAAGACGACTTGATGAAAATCGGGCTGGCGGTGCGGGAAGCCATGGTGAACGCGGTGGTTCACGGCAACCGGTATAACGAAAGAAAGAAGGTTCGGTTTTCGGTGACTGAGACTGGCGAAAGGCTGACCGTGCGCGTGGCGGACGAAGGTGAAGGTTTCGATTTCGAGCATCTGCCGGACCCGCTTGCGCCCGAAAATCTGCTGCGGTCCTGCGGCCGGGGCATCTTTTTGATTCGCTCCTTCATGGACGAATTGGCATTTCGCCGCCTGAAGCCCGGCGGCACCGAACTGATCCTCACCAAGTACAAGGCCAGGTAAGTTTCGAACAGTTCCAGTTAGGGAGGCATTTGAGTGAGCGTAAAGTTATCGACCCGGCAGGTAGGCGATGTCAGCGTGGTGGACGTGGCCGGGCGCATCACGCTGGGTGAAGGTTCGAGCGCGCTGCGCGACACCTTGCGGGACATGGTCTCGAAGAACCAGAAGAAAATTCTGCTGAATTTGGGCGAGGTTTCCTACATCGATAGCTCGGGTATTGGGGAGCTCGTTTCGGGATTCACTACCGTGGCCAACAGCGGCGGGCAGTTGAAGCTACTGAATCTCAACAAGCGCGTCAAAGATCTGCTGCAGATCACGAAGCTGTACACGGTGTTCGACGTGCACGACGACGAAGCTTCGGCGGTGAGGAGTTTCGCGTAGTACGCGGTCAGAAGAGCACCAACTGGGTCGGCCGCTCCGCCCCGTAGTAGAACCGGAGGGCGTTGGCTTCGCCCACGCGGCCCCACTGTTCGCAGATCCACGTCAGTTCGCGCGCGCACGCTTCGGGCGCGATTTCCGCATCCAGGAGGCGGTGGAGCAGTTCGTAAGCTTCGGCGTTCCGCCGCGCCGCAATTAACTCGCGGGCGTATTCGAAAGTTTCGGGGAGCGGTGTGAGGGTGACCGGGTCTTCGGTGATCAAGGTAGAGGTGCGGCCTCCAGGCACCAGCGCCGTTTCGTGGCCGGCAGTGGGCGCATCCAGCACCAGCAGGCAGCGGCGCGCGGCGAGCAGATGGCGGATGCGATCGCAGTTCTGTTCGGCCGGGCCCTCCAGCGTGACCTCAAGCTGCGCTCCCAAGTGGCCCGAGACCTGCGCCAGGGTGCGTCCGCGCGCCGGGACCCACAGCACGGCTTCGAATTCCTCGGCAGCTTCGCGCGCGAAGCGGACAGCCGTTTCGCCGCTCGCCCGCCACACTCCGGCGCGGTCGGCAATCTCCCGGTAGAGCGGTTCCAGGTCCCGCGAGAACACGGTGTTCAATGCCGCCCCCGACGCCCGCCGCTTCTGCCAATACCAGCGCTTGGCCAGGCGCATGGCCCGCAGCCGGTCGTGCGCGCCATCGAAGAAATCGCGCCTCCGCAAGATTTCGGGAAAGGGACACTCTTCGAGCAGAAACGCCGCAACCTTCACGTTAGCCTCGCGGGCCTGCCGGTCGAGCAAGGGCTCCCACTCCGGCCGCGGCCGGCGCACCGGCCACGCATCCGGGCTCAGTAAGAGCATCAAAACATCGGCCGCCAGGCCCTCCTCTGCTTTGCGAAGGAAATCGCCGCCCGCCGGCAGCATGCCTTCCTCTACGTAGCAGGCCGCTTCGCACCCGGTTTCCAGAAATTCAGCGAATTCCAGGGCAAATTCATGGTCCGCGGCGGCATGCGCCAGAAAAAAAGTCGTCCTCAAGCTCACCAGTGTACTCGGGAAGGCACGGGTAGCCCAATGCTAAAATTTAAGCTTCCCGCGGAGGAAATCATGCCAGTAATTGAGCGCCGGAAGGCTGTGGTGGCGGAAGTGGGTGGTGTCAAAATGGGCGGCTCGCACCCGATCGTGGTGCAGTCGATGACGAATACCGATACCGCCGATGTGCCCTCCACCGTGAACCAGGCCATGGCGCTGGCGCGCGCCGGTTCCGAACTGGTGCGCGTGACGGTGAACACGGAGCAGGCCGCCGCCGCCGTCCCCAAAATTGTGGACACGCTGGACAAGTTCGGTGTGCGCGTGCCGATCATCGGCGATTTCCACTATAACGGGCACATTCTGCTGAAAAAATATCCGGAGTGCGCGCGCGCCCTCGCCAAGTACCGCATCAATCCGGGCAATGTGAACATCGGCCGCAAAACCGACGACAACTTCCGCACCATGATCGAAGTGGCGATCGAGAACGATAAGCCGGTGCGCATCGGCGTCAATTGGGGGTCGCTCGACCAGGCTCTGCTCACGCGCATGATGGACGAAAACTCGCGCCGGCCGGAACCCAAAGACGCGCGCGACGTTACTCTGGATGCCATTGTCGTGAGCGCGGTGGAATCGGCGCGCGCCGCGGAATCGTACGGGCTCGCCCGCAATAAAATCATTCTCAGCGCTAAAGTCAGCGGAGTGCAGGATCTGATTGACGTCTACCGCTCTCTGGCGGCCTCGTGCGATTACCCGCTGCACCTGGGACTCACGGAGGCCGGACTGGGCAGCAAAGGCATCGTAGCTACCACGGCTGCGCTGGCGCCGCTGCTGCTCGAGGGAATCGGCGACACCATTCGCACTTCACTCACTCCCGCCCCGAATGGCGACCGCACGGAGGAAGTCACTGTCTCGCAGCAAATCCTGCAATCGCTGGGGATTCGCAGCTTCACGCCGCAAGTGACGGCCTGCCCCGGCTGCGGCCGCACTACCAGCACCTTTTTCCAGGAAATGGCGGACGAGATCCAGACTTATCTGCGCAAACAGATGCCTCTATGGAAGGAAGCCTATCCCGGCGTGGAGAGCATGAAAGTAGCCGTGATGGGCTGCGTCGTGAACGGCCCCGGAGAATCGAAGCACTCCAATATCGGCATTTCCCTGCCCGGCACCTTCGAAGAACCGAAAGCGCCCGTGTATGTGGATGGAAGGCTGCTGGTTACTCTCAAGGGCAATCACATCGTAGCGGAATTTATTCAAATCCTGAATGACTATGTAGCCTCGCATTATGGCGCGGGCGAACCGGTGGGCGCGGGCGCCTAGCTTTAGACCCTCGAACCGTTCCAGGGCCAAAAGCGTAGTCGCGCCCACGAGACTCATGGTACGCGTTGGCGCGTAGCCCGCGGCGTTTCCTTCACCGCGACCGGCGCGCCCGCCCACCAGCGCGCGGAAAACAGAACGGCTCCGGCGGCGGCCCAGCCTGCGACATACATCGGCTGCGCGCCCCAGCGGACTACGGAGGAATGCATCAGCCCGAACCAGGAGAAAACCGCGGCAATGGCGCACCATAGGGCGGCGCGGTGGAAATTACGGTCTATGGCTTCGGTGACGATGGCGGCGACCACCAGAACCAGAAACAGAAAGCCGTTGCCCAGGCCTTCGACGGAGGCCCAGTAAATGGAGTTATTGAGCGCGGTTTGCACGCGGATATCCGCCGCGGAAAGGCGAAGCGCAGGCAGGGACGAGTGGATAGCCGAAGCCACCACCGCCCCGGCGGGGAGCAGGAACCCAAGCAACACGGCCGCGTGATATTTTCGCTCCACCCGATTCAGCGTAGCCATGCCGACGCCCACCGAAACATAAGCCACCATCGCTGCCAGAATCGACCAGGGAAATAATTGCGCGGTGAACATGGTGAGGCCGGCCATAACGATTGCAAGCACCGCCAGCGGAGTCCAGAGAGCAAAGCTGAGGCGCGCGCCCATGGCCTTGTAGGAAGGGTGCATGGCGTAAACCACCGGGCAGACCGCGCTGCCGGCGAGGCCGCACACCAGCGTGCCAACGCCATCCCAGGCAACCACCGCGCGCGCGTCATAATCGTCGCCCGCCGCCGCCCCGCCTTCGACGGCGGAAATATCCTGCAGCACCTGGTAGATCGCCATGGGCGCGATCACGGACATATAAGGTAGTGCGCGGAGGAGAGCGCCCGCAAAACCTGCCGGCGCCACGAATGGAAGCGCGGGAGCGATGCCCTGCCACGCCGGATGCACGTAGCCCACCGCCACTCCGGCCGCGAGCGGCACAATCCACGCCACTAGAAACGGCGGCAGTTTCCAGGGCGAGATGGGCGCACGCGCCAGCACCCCCACAATTACGATGGCCAGGGCGATGATGCCCACCAGCGGCTGGTCGAAAATGCGCTGCAACAACACCAGCGCGAGATAACTGTACATGGCCGCGCCGAACACCGTCATGGACGCGGGCACGGGTATGAACCGGCGAATCGCCCGCGCGAAAGGCGCGGCCGCGAGTTTGATCAGTCCCGTCCACAATACAGCCGCCGCACCGGCGGCCCAGGCCTGTTCGGCATCATGCGATTCCAGGTAGACGGGCAGCATGATCGAAAGCGTGTAGGCAAGGATCGCCGGCACGTTGTTGCCGTAGATTTGCGCGGTGACATCGCTGCGCCCCTCGCGCCGCGCCAGGCGCATGCCGAGCCACAGATAACCGAGCGAACCAACCAGGAAGCCCAAAGCATATCCGGGCAGCAGGCGCGAAACGCTGAACTCCCGCGAAATCCCCACGGGCGCGAGCAGAAATACAGGAATAATCAGTTGCGCCAGGTTGAAGCCTATGTTGGCGATCGTGGCATCCACATCACCCCTGAAATCTTCACGCCTGGGCGCCCACCAGCGTACGGTCATATTTTGAACGACTCGAAAGTTTCGGGCGCAAACAGATCGCGCGGCGCCAATTGCCGCTTTGACAGGCCCTGCTCGAAGTGATACCGCAAAAATGTGGCGAGCACCGGTTCGTTCGGCGCAAGACCATAGGACCAGAAATCCTTGCCCATTATCTGTTCGGTTTCCGAAACATGTTCGTGCAGCCACGGCAGCATGAACTTGAGCGCCGCCGTATCCGCGAGCGCGCGGTAAACCTCCCGCTGGGCTTCCACGAACGCTTTGTAAAGGCACTGCGCCACCCAGCGATTACGCTCATATACATCGCGGCGAATGGCCACCGTGTGCATGATGGGGAACATGCGCGTGCGCTGGTAATAGTCGCGCTCAACGGCGCCGTAGTTTTCGAACAACCGGCGCACCCGGCCACGGCCATCGCCGTAAGTGGAGGGCATGCGAGCCGTGTAGAGCGCGTCGATTTCGCCGGTCTCGATCATGCGGGAAAGCGTTTGCGTTTCGCCAATGGGCTCGACGCGAATCCCGGGCGGCAGCGAGAGCGCCAGTTTCTCCGGCCTGCCCGGCTCTTCTTCGCCGCCGGTGAAGTAGGTAACGCCATCTACGGGCACGCCGTATTCATCGCTCAGAATTCCGCGAATCCATACCGCCGCGGTCATCTGATACTCCGGAACGCCCACGCGCTTGCCGATGAGGTCTTTCGGTTCGCGAATGCCGCTCGCGGCGTTCACGTAAATGCAGGAGTGGCGGAAGAAGCGCGAGGGGAACACCGGAATCGCGATAAACGGGCGATCGTCGCGGAACAGGGAAACCGTGTAAGAGGAGAGCGACAGCTCGGCGGCATCGAACTCCCGATGCCGCAGCATGCGGAAGAACGTCTCCTCCACGGGAAGATTCAAATAGTTCAATTCGATGCCATCCACCGGAACGCGCCCTTCCGCGAGCGCGCGCGTGCGATCGTAATCCCAACAGGCCAGAGTGAACGGCAGCTTCGGCATGGTTCTCTCACTATACTGCCCTTTACAATGAAGGCGTGGGGCTGGCGGTCGAATTCGGGGCGGGACTCCTGCTGTGGACCCTGATCGAATATTTTATGCATCGCCTGGCCTTTCATGGATTCGCCCCGCATACCGAGCACCATGCAAATCCCAGCGACGTGAAATACATTGTGGCGCCGCTTCGGCTTTCGCTTCCGGGTGCCTGCATTTCGTTTGGCATCTCATGGCTGATCGGCGGCTCCTGGAGAGCAGCCATTTCCATCGTCTGCGGAATCGTAACCGGCTATTTGCTCTACGAATGGATTCACCTGCGCGTTCACAGCGGTAAGCGCGGGGGCCGGCTGCTCCGTGCTTTGCGCAAGCATCACTACTATCATCATTTCGCGAGCGATCGCGTTAACTACGGCGTCACTTCGCCGCTATGGGATATTATTTTTCGCACGGTTCCACACTGATGACACCCGTACACGCATTTAATCAAGAACAGCACGCCCTCTGGAATGGCGACGGCGACGGGTTCGCGAAAACGAACGGCTGGATCGCGCGCTGGCTCCGAGCCGGGACCGTTTTCGTTTGCGGATCGGGACCGGGTCGGGCGCATTCTGACGGCGGCCGGGTTTGCCGCGCCATCGTTTACTCCGCTCGATATCCCAATGGACCTTGCGGCCGGCGGCGGGCTCGAGGATGCGGTCCGGCATTCCGCGCAGACGGGCCCGGCCCGGCGGTTGCTCGAAGGCCAGCCCGAGGAAATTCGCTCCCGCGCCATGGATTCCATCCGGCGCGTTCTCGAGCCGCACGTTTCGAGGGAGAAGGAGTAAAATTACCGGCGGCGGCGTGGCTGGTGGCGGCGGACCGGATCTATTAAGAAAACGAGTCGCGTCCTGAGCCGGCGTCCGCCCAAGGGAAATCTAGAGGAAGTAACGGGGCGGACCGGGTGGCCCGCCCCAAGGAGGAAGTGGCAGCTACGGTTTGTTAAATACTGCGGCTTCTATCGGAACATTTACTTGCACCTGGTCGATCTGAAATGCCTGCCGGCCATCCAGCCAGGAGAAGGTGTACTTGAACGGGAACTTGATCCCATTCACTTCGCGGTAATCGTCGTAATCGTATTGCACCGGCACGCGGCCTACCGGCGATTGCCCGTAGCGCACCATCCGCACCAGCAAGCCGGTCTTGCGATCAAAAGAAAGCGTGGCGAGTTCGCCATTCGCGCTGCGGCCCTGCACAACATCCACCGAGTGGTCGCCGATATCGTCACCGACGCCCACGCGCAGGTTGGTCAGTGCGGTCTTGATCTGGGCCGGGAACGCCAGCAGCGCATCCAACCGCTGGCCATTCAACTCGGCGCCGGTAAGATCGTAACTGTTCAGCAGGCCACGCGGTGATTTCACCCAGCCGGCTTTACCGTTGTACTTCCAGGTGCTATCGCCCCGCTCCGGATGCTCCTTAAACTGGATATCCACGGTGCGGTGGTCGGGCGCCTGCGCGTAAATATGGAAGGAGCCGCCGCCGCCGAGCCCGCCGTACCCAATGCTCGAGCCCGTAGCCACCCAGCTTTTCAAGCCGGCCAGTTTCTGCGCGCCGCCCAGAGCGGTCAGGTACTTATCTATAATCTGATCGGCGCTCGGCCCGTCAGCTACCGGCGTCACGATGTCGTCCTGTTCGTCGTTGGGAGGTCCGTAGAGCTTGTCCAACTGGATCGTAGTCGTAGGCCGCAATTTTCCATGATGGCAGGTGAAGCAGGTTACCTCCTGGACGCCCTTGAAATTGGTTTTGTTGATGGCTGCCAGCATATCGATCATCTGCCGCGCCATTTTCTTGCGCGGCGGATCGATCACCCAGTCCACCTTGTCCGAACCGGCGCCCGGATGGCAATCCGCGCAATCCAGCCCCAGATCCGCGGAAATCACGCCCATGGCGGATAAAAAGTCGTCCACCGTCAACCCCTTCAAGGAAGCGGTGGTCACATTATGAAAGACCTCCCCTGCCGACTTTCCCTTGGCAGGGACTGCCTGCTGCGCCTCAACGCGCTCAACGAGAACCGTGCCAATCAGCAACGAGGCCGACAATGCACCGGCCGCAACCAGCAGCGGCCTCGACCGAAACGTCATTTGCTACCTCCTCCAATACCCAGCCGTAGCGCCTGTTCCGCTCCGGACAGGCACACAGCTACGGCAAACCGCAGGCCGGCACTATTGCGCGCCAGCTTGCCTGGAGCCTTCCGGCCCCATAGCCAGCCCCCAGGCACGGCGGCCTGAAGACCGGCTGAATTCGACAATCGGGAACTTAGTTACCAGCCTTCTCGTCGCCCGTTTCCGAGGCGGACCCGGCAAAGACTTGCCGCCCATCGGCCAGTTTTACCGTGCGGGCATTGGCCAGATTGGAGCCATCTTTCGCCAGAGAACCGTTAACCGTTACGATATCCCCTTCCTTCAGGGAATTGCGGGTCCAACCGCGGCGCATCAGGCCGTTGGGGCTGCCGAGTTCCAGTTCCCAATTCGTCACCTTGCCCGATTGATCCTTCACGTCGATGTAGAACCGCGCATGGGGGTTCATCCACTCGACCTTGGTTACCGTCCCTGTCAACGTGATCGGCTTTGCGCTGTCATACTCCGCCGCGAATGAGTGATGGGCCAGGGCCGGTACAGCCGCTATGCCCAACGAGATAGCCAAACCGCAGAACCAATTTTTCATTGTCTCCATCCTTTCGTTGCCGCAAAATTATGCAAGCCCGACTTGCTAGTATGCTACACCGAATCCCTGTCAAGCTCCAAGCCCTACTATTAGCTCTTGTTAGCCATTTTAAGGATTTTGGCGAGAGAGGGCCTTGCGCCGCCCTTCCGGGCCAGAGGCACAGAGGCCGGGCGGATTTTCCAATGACCTGCCCGGCCGGATATTTCAAAGCCGGCGAAAGCCCTGCCACCCTGTCACAAACGGTAAATCAGCAGTTCCCGCTCATAAACCATCTGCGGGGGCAAATGGCTATGTAGTTTCATGAACAGCTCTTCGTGTTGCAACACTTCGTTGTGCCACGCCCCGCGATCGAAGGCCTGCAACTCCGCGAAAGTCGCTTTGGGAAACGATTCCAGGCCCGTCCAGTCGATATGCTCGTAACTGGGCATCCAGCCAATCGGCGTCTCCGTGGCCAGTGCGCGGCCGTGCGCCCGATCGACGATCCACTTCAGAATGCGCATGTTCTCGCCATAGCCCGGCCACAGGAATTTGCCCTGCGCATCTTTGCGGAACCAGTTCACATGGAAAATTCGAGGCGTCTCGCTGAGACCCTTCTGCATATTGAGCCAGTGGCGGAAATAATCGCCCATGTGATAGCCGCAGAAAGGCAGCATGGCCATGGGATCGCGGCGCACCTGTCCCAAACCGCCCACGGCTGCCGCAGTCATTTCCGAGGCCATGGTGGCGCCTACGTAGACTCCGGCGCTCCAGTTGAATGCCTGGTAAACCAGGGGAATGGTGGAGGCCCGGCGGCCGCCGAAGATAAACGCGCTGATCGGCACGCCTTCCGGATCTTCCCAGGCCGGATCGATCGTCGGGCATTGCGCGGCCGGCGCAGTGAAACGCGAATTCGGATGGGCCGCTTTGGCCCCGGTTTCTTTCGCGATCTGCGGGGTCCAGCGGTTGCCCTGCCAATCCAGACATTCGGCCGGCGGCTCGTCCGTCATTCCCTCCCACCACACGCCGCCATCCGGCGTGAGCGCCACGTTGGTGAAAATGCTGTTGCGCCGCAGCGTGGCCATGGCGTTCGGGTTGGTCTTCATCGACGTCCCCGGCGCCACTCCGAAAAATCCGGCTTCCGGGTTGATCGCCCGCAGCCGTCCATTCGCGTCCGGCTTAATCCAGGCGATATCGTCGCCCACCGTCCACACTTTCCAGCCTGCAAACGCGGCCGGCGGGACCAGCATCGAGAAATTCGTCTTCCCGCAGGCGCTGGGAAACGCGCCCGTCACGTAAGTTTTCTGCCCGTTGGGATCCTCCACGCCTAGAATCAGCATGTGCTCCGCCATCCAGCCCTCGTCACGGGCGATGTTCGATGCGATCCGCAGCGCAAAGCACTTCTTTCCCAGCAGCGCATTGCCGCCGTATCCGGAGCCGTAGGACCAGATTTCCCGCGTCTCGGGGAAGTGCACGATGTACTTCTCTTTGTTGCACGGCCAAGGCACATCCTTTTGCCCGGGCGCGAGCGGCGCACCCACGCTGTGCAGGCACGGAACCACGCGCTTTTCGTCTTTATCGATCTCCTCAATCACCCGCAGCCCAATGCGCGCCATAATCCGCATGCTCACCACCACGTACGGCGAGTCGGTAAGTTGCACCCCGAGCTGCGACATCGGCGAGCCGATCGGTCCCATGCTGAACGCCAGCACGTACATGGTGCGCCCGCGCATCGAGCCGTTGAAAAGCTCTTTCAGCTTGCGGCGCATCTCATACGGATTTTCCCAGTTATTGGTGGGGCCCGCGTTTTCTTTCGAAAGCGAGCAAATGAAGGTGCGGTCCTCCACCCGGGCCACGTCGCTCGGATCGGAGCGGGCGTAATAGCATCCGGGCCAAAGGTCCTGGTTCAGTTTGATAAAGGTGCCGGCCTCGACCAGTTCGGCGCAGAGTTGATCGTATTCCTGTTGGGAACCATCGACCCAGTAAATCCGCTCGGGCCGCGTCAATTCGGCCATTTTCTCGACCCATCGCAGCAGGTGCTTATTCTCGCTCAATGGGACGGAAGGATCACGGGTCGTGGTGATGGTAGCAGCGGACATGTTTTTTATGCTAACTGATTTCGTTCGGTTTCCGAAAACGCCGGCCGCGCCTAAAATGGGGAATATGAAACTCGCCGCCATACTCGCCGCCGCGCTTCTGGCAGCCGCTTCGGGCGTGTTTCTGGTTTCCTGCTCGAAGAGCTCTTCGGGTGGCCAGCACGCCACCCTGCTGCTGCGGGATGGAACCAACGTCAGCGGCACCGTGCTTTCCAGCTCAACCGGCGAAATTCAGATCGCCGGCGATGATAAGATCACGCGCACCATCCCCATGGCCCAGGTACGGTCCATTCAGTATGACGATGCGGCCGCTGCTCCGGGTTCGCCTGCTAGCCCCGCGCCGCCTCCACAACAAACGGCCGCTGCCCCAACCGCGCCGCCTGCTACCGTTCCCGCGCCCGCCGCCACTGAACCGGTAGCGCCGCCACCGGCGGAGAACCACCCTACGGAAGCGGCAGTCACCAGCACTCGCCACGAAGTGCCGGCAGGACGGGAAGTCTCCGTCCGGACCGAAGAGACGATCGATTCCTCCAAGGCCGTCGAAGGGCAGACCTTCGCCGCCGATATCACCCGCGACGTGAGCGATTCCGACGGGCGTGTCGTCATCCCACGCGGATCAAACGCCCGGATCGTCATCCGCTCGGTTTCGAAAGGCGGCCATTTCCGAGGCGCTTCCGACCTGGTGCTCGATCTGGCTTCGGTTTCCGTCGATGGGCGCTTGTATAGCGTGAGTACCGCTCCCATCGAAAAGCGCGGCAACGCCGGTGTGGGCGCCAATAAGCGCACTGCCGAATTCGGCGGCGGCGGCGCCGCGTTCGGGGCCATCGTTGGAGCGATTGCCGGCGGCGGCAAGGGCGCTGCCATCGGCGCAGGTTCCGGCGCCGGCGCCGGCGCTTTGGCGCAGATCCTCACCAGAGGCAGCATCAAGGTTCCCGTGGAAACCGTGCTCACCTTCCGCCTGGATAAACCGCTGTGGATTCAAGCCGCGCAATAGGGCGTGCACAGTTCACCAGTCTAGCCGCGGAACCCCGCATCCCGGCCGAAAAAGCCGTTGATCTCCGCGAACGAAGTCATGCCCTCAAAGGCCGCGAAACTCCCTTCCGCCGCGATGGCGCGAGCCGCCTTGATAAAACCGGTCCACGCCGCGCGGGCCAGCGCCGAGCCTACATTAATGCGCCGCGTAAACTTCGAGGCGCCGCCGGGAAGCCGAGATGCCGCAGATAGTGCGCCGTGCCAATGTCCCAGGGATTGGGAATCACGAAGCAGCCGTTTTCGCGCAGTTTTCGAAATGCCTGCCGGCGGGCCGAAAAATCGCGTGAGGGCATGGCAGACAGTGTAGCGGCCGCCGGCTAAGCGCGCCGGCAACCGTTTCCGTTTGCGGATTGCGACTGTAGAGGCGCGGCTCTACTTAGTCTGCCGAGTTTCTTTGGCCAGGCGCACGCGCGCAGTCTCCAGCTTGCGGGTGATCTTGGCCACGTCTTCCGGGTCGTTGTCCGAAGGCAGGCCAGCTTGGTAGCGCTGCAGCGAGGTCTGCCACTGGCTGATCGCTTCGTTCGTCTTGCCCATCTTCAGATAGACGTCGCCCAGATGGTCGTGCACCGTGGGGTCGGTGCCGATTTTCTGGATTGCCCGCAGCAGCGGAGCTTCCGCTTCCGTGTATTTTCCCTGCTGGTAGTACACCCAGCCGAGGCTGTCCAGGAACGCGCCGTTATCGGGTTCCAATTCGAGCGCCCGCTGAATCATCTTGCCGGCTTCTTCCAGCTTTAGCCCGCGGTTGGCCAGCATGTATCCCAGGTAATTCAGCGCCTCGGCGTTATCCGGATTCATGGCCAGCACTTTGCGGAATGCCGCTTCGGAAAGGTCGTATTTCTTTTCCCGCTCGTACATGGCGCCGCGCAGGAACTCGATATTTTCCTTGTCGGCCGGGTCGGTGGAAAGCTTGTCGGCTTCGTCGAGAGTCTTGGCTTCTTCGTTATATTTCTTCCCGGTCTCGTACAGACGCGCCAGCGCGATCAGGGTATCGCGGTCGCGGTCCCCCTTTAGCAGGCCGCGCACTTCGGAAATTGCTTCATCCGCCTTGCCGCGATCGGACAACACCTGCGCATGCTCCAACACCACCATGCGCTCGTTGGGGAATTTTTTCAGCGCGAGGTCGGCTTCCTTCTGCGCCGAATCCAGATCCTTGGCCTCGCGATAGGTCTCGACGATTTCGACCGATACTCGCGCCCCGCCCTGCCCGTTCAACGAACCGATTTGCCGGAAGGCGTCGATTGCCTGGGGATATTGGCCGGCATCGCGCTGGAGCGCGCCCAATTCCTCGAGCAGCATCGCCCGAGTGGCCGCATCCTGCGGGTTATAGTTGCGGCGGACCGTCTTTTGCAGCAGATCGTTCAGAGCCGTAATCGCCTGATCGGTTTTCCCCTCCGCCGCCAGTAGCTTCACTTCGCCGTCGTACAGCACTTCGATATCGTCCGGCTCGATTTCCTTGGCTTTATTCAGCGCTTCCTGGGCCTTGGCATAATCGCGCTTGGCGCGGTAAATTTCGCTCATGCGCAGCGGGAAGGTGGCATCGCGCGGATTATCCTTTGCCAGATCGGCATAGGCTTCCAAAGCCTTGTCCCACTGATTCGAAAAGAACAGCGCGTCGGCCAGTTCACGGCGGAGCCGGCGGCTGTCGGGAGCCTGGTCTACCGCGCGCTCCAGCACCGCCGCGGCGTTCTTGTAGTCGTGCTGGTTCTCGTAGGCGCTCGCTAGAGCCAGCAAGGTATTCTCGCTGGGATTCTTTTCGGTTGCGGCCTTCAGTTTTTCGATGGCCCGCTGCGTATCGCCCAGGTTCGCGTAAAGCTGTGCCAGCCCCATGAGCGCATCCTCGTTGTCCGGCTCTGCTTTGAGCGCGTTGTTGTACGCCTTTTCGGAATCCACCGATTTCTGGGAAAAACCGTACAGCCTTCCCAGCATCACCCAGCTCTCCGCGTCCTTCGGGTCCTTCTGCGTGATCTTCTCGTATTGCTCGGTGGCCCGCTGCAGCATGTCCTGATTCACGCGCCCCTGCTGCGCGTCGCCAATCATGCGCGTATAGATGCGGCCCAGCATGCGGCGGGCGCCCAGATTATCGGGATTTTTTGCCAGCAGGTCCTGGGCTTCGTTCACCGCGTCGCGCAGCCGCCCCGTCTGGATATAAACGTCGGTCAACTCCTCCAACACCACGTCGGAGGAGGGATCGTCTTTCAGCGCTTCCTGATAATGCTCAATGGCCTTGGCCACGTAGTCGTTCCGGGCGTTGTCGCCGGCCGCCAGTTCCGCGTATAAGCGGCCCATGGCAAAGTTGTAATAGGCGCCGGACTTATCGGCGGCTGGATTCGCTGGATTGGGGACGGCATTGGGCGCGGGCGTCTGTGCCTGCGACAGGCACGCAAGCCCGGAAACGAGGAGAAGCGCGGTGACTGAACGGGTCATGCTTTCTACTTTCTTTCGACCGGTTGTCGTTTTGTCCGGATGGCCAGGCCCTGCGGGGTCGAACCGTACAGATCTCATTGTATAACGCCCGGTTCGCGCGCGAATGGAATCGAACACACCGAAACTGCCGGGCACGATACAGATGGACGTCGCTCCCCTGCCCCTGGTTGCGATTGCCGGCCCCACCGGTTCCGGCAAAAGTGAGCTGGCGCTCGGGCTCGCCGAAGAGTTCGCGGGCGAAATCGTCAATTGCGATTCCCTGCAGGTCTACCGGCACTTCGACCTGGGCACCGCCAAGCTTCCACTTTCCGGGCGCCGCGGCATTCCGCATCATCTTATCGACATCGCCGATCCCGATGAAGTATTTACCGCCGGCGAATACG
The DNA here is from genome assembly GCA_035294665.1 of Bryobacteraceae bacterium. Taxonomy (GTDB): domain Bacteria; phylum Acidobacteriota; class Terriglobia; order Bryobacterales; family Bryobacteraceae; genus PSRJ01. The sequence continues at coordinate 23,089 of DATGKM010000059.1, forward strand.
CCCGCCGTGCCCGCGCCGCCATCGCCGGTATTTCCAGCCGGGGCAAGCTGCCCATCGTGGCCGGGGGCACCGGCTTTTATCTGCGCGCGCTTCTCGATGGCCTCTTCGCAGGACCCGAACGCGACGAGGCCCTACGCGCGCGCCTGGCCCGGCGCGAGGGCCGTCGCCCTGGCAGCCTGCACCGCATCCTGCGCCGGCTCGATCCCGCCGCCGCCGGCGCCATTCACCCGCGCGATGTGCCCAAAGTCACCCGCGCGCTCGAAATTTGCCTTCTCACCCGCCGCCGCGCCAGCGATCTCTTCCGCGCCGGCCGCGACTCTCTGCGCGGCTACCGCACTCTGAAGATCGGGCTCGATCCCGATCGCGATGCCCTTTATGCGCGTCTTGACGAGCGCTCCCGCCGCATGTTCGAGTGCGGCCTGGCCGCGGAAGTCGAACGCATCCTCGCTTTAGGCTTTCCACCCGAAGCGAAGCCCTTCGAATCGCATGGCTACAAACAGGCGCTGCAGATGCTTCGCGGCGAACTCAATTGGAAAGAAGCCGTCTTCTACACCCAGCGCAACACCCGCCGTTATGCCAAGCGCCAGATGACCTGGTTCCGCCAGGAGAGCGGTATCGTCTGGCTCAAAGGCTTTGGAGAAGAGCCCGGCGTTCGCGCCGCCGCCGGCCACTTGGTTCGCAACTTTTTAACAAATTAAAATCGCATCTCCCCGGAACCTTTTCGGCTCTCATTCGTATGAACGGGTGTTAGCCGAGATCTCGAAAACCAAAACAACCAAAATCAAATCTGAGAACGGAGATTCGATGAGGACAAGACTGCTCTCTATCTTGCTGGGAATCGGTCTGGCCGCGGGATTCGCCCTCGCCAGCGCCAAAACATACGCAATCGATTTGTTTCAGCCCGTCATGCTGGGCTCGACCGAGCTTAAGCCCGGCCATTACACTATTGCCATCGATGGCGCTAAAGCCGTGCTGCGCAACGGCAAACTGGAAGGGGAGGCATCGGTAAAGATGGAGGACGCCGATCGGAAATACGACCGGACCTCGGTCGTGCTGCTCAACAGCGGCGGCCAGATGCACATTCAGGAAATCCACATCGGAGGCAGTAAAACCAAGCTCGTGTTCACCGAGTAGCGAGGCTTTCCGAGCCGCAGCCGTCCGGGAGTTGTCGCCGGCCGCGGCTCGCCCCACCAAAGCTACACTGTTATAGATGCACCTTCGCTCCGTGGCGCTCGCCGCCGCGCTCTCTCTGGCCGCCGCGCTCCATTCCGAAACCCTGCTGATTCTGCCTTTTTTCAACCACTCCAACTCTCCGGGCCTGGATTGGATTGGCGAAAGCATCTCCGAACAGTTGCACGATTCGCTGGTGAGCGACAACCTGTTGGTACTCGACCGCGAAGATCGCCTGGAAGCCTACCGCCGCCTCGATCTGCGCCCCGGCGCCGAATTGACTCACGCCTCGATCATCAAGCTGGCGCAGACGCTCGATGCCGACGTCGTCCTGTTCGGCAATTACGAGCTATTCCCCTCCGAAACTCCCAAAGAGCAATCGAAAGGCACGCTCCGCATCACCGCCCGCACCATCGACTTGAAGAAACTGAGCGAAGGCATGGAGTTCTCCGAACGCGGCGCCATTGAAGAACTGGTTCCGCTTGAAGTCCATCTCAGTTGGCAGGCACTCACCCGCTTGAATCCCGGTCACCTGCCACCCGAGCAGGAATTCCTGCATGCCCGGCCGGCGGTGCGGCTGGACGCCGTGGAAAGCTACATCCGTGGTCTGCTCGCGCCCAATGCCGAAGAACGCCGCCGCTATTTCGGCAAAGCCGCCCGCCTGGATGAACACTACTCCCAGCCCCGCTTCCAACTCGGCAAAGCCGCCTGGGCCAACAAGGAATACCGCACCGCCGCCGAATGGCTTGAGCACGTGGACCGCTCCGATCCCCACTATTACGAAGCGCAGTTCCGCCTGGGCCTGTGCCGCTACTATACCGCCGATTTTGCCGCGGCCGAGCAGGCTTTCCAGACGGTCGTCGCGGTTTTCCCCCTGAACGAGGTCTACAACGATCTCGCCGCCGCCCAGTCCCGCCGCAACCAGATCGACGCCGCCGTCGCCAACTACCAGAAAGCGCTCGAAGGCGACAGCACCGATCCCGATTATCACTTCAATCTCGGATACGTCTATTGGCGCGCCGGCAAATTCGACCAGGCAGTCGCCAGCTTCCGCAATGTCCTGGAACGGAATCCCAATGACACGGAAGCCACCCTTTTGCTTGGGCGCGCGCTCCAACAGGCCGGCCCCCGGCCCGGCGATACGCGCCTCGAAGCCCGCGAACGGATCAAGATCGATTACGAAGAAACCGCCTACCGGCAACTAAAAGCCGAGCTTCAATCAAAGCATTAGGCGGCAGCGCGGCGCGCGGGAGCCTCCCAGACCCAGCTATATAGCGTCGCGGGCTGATAGCCGCATGCCCGCACGTACCGGCGCAGATCCTCGGGATCCACTCCCCGATTCCGCAGAATGGATTCGTGAACATCGAGCGACAGCAGCCCAATGCGCCGCTCGGCCAAAATGCGGGGCTTTCCGATCAGCAGCATATCCCATTCGCCGCCTTCGATATCCACCTTGGCCACATCCACGCGCTCCAGGCCCTGTTCTCGAAACAGCGTGTCCAGTGTAATGACCCGCGTGCGCTGGCGCCGCATCAGCCAACTCAGCCGGCCGGCAGGATGCTCCGAGGAACCTCCGTTATTACTAGCGGGACTCAATGTGAGCAGCCCCTCACCATCTTGAGCCCCCAGCAGGGCTTCTATCAGAACTACGTTTTCACAGCCATTCAACTCAAGATTCTTCCGGATCACCGGGGCCAGCCGGCGCTGCGGCTCCACGGCAATTACCCGCCCCCGCACGCCAACAAGCTTCGAGGCCAGCACGGAAAGGTAGCCTTCATTGGCGCCAATATCCAGGAACACATCTCCCAGCCGCAGCGACTCCGCCAGAAAGCGGCACATGTCCGGCTCATAGGCGCCGTACTGCAACAGACACATGCCCAGATAGCTCGCGGGACTGAGCCAAAATGTGCCCTGAGAAGTGGCGAGTGGCCGCCGGCGCGCCAGCCCGCTGCAGCGCGCGATTCCGCTGGCCAGCAGCGCCGGGCGCACGCGCCAAAGCGCGCGCAGATAGGCCGGAGCGGCGGTTTGGCTGGGAGTCATCTGCGCATTGTAAGACTTGCCTAGTACTATTACAACCCTAGTACTATCTTTTCCGGTGGTCGTGCGTACAATAGCCACAATGCGCCTTTAGACCCGGTAGCCGCTCTGCGCGCCGATTAGCCCGGCCTCCAACGCAGTGACCAGGCGCAGGCGGCTTCGGCACGCTCGACCGAGTTGCCGACCGGCGCCAACCTGGTCGTGCGCATGATCGATGGCGTCGATTCGCAGATGAACCGCACTTCGTGCTGGATGCGCCGGTCCGCTTCTGAGCCGCCAATCCCCGTCCGCCGGGGGGCGCCTAAAGCTTATTACCCGCTGCGATCCCTTCTTCCGTCTCGGCGATGGCTTGGTTCACCAGTTCCATCGCTCTGGCGCGGTGGCCGGCTTTGTCCGGTACCGCCGCATCCAACTGCATCTTGGCATTCCGTAAGGCCCGCAGCGCGGCCTGCATGTGCGGTTGCGGAACGGCCTCCGCAGTTGTAACTATGGCCATCCCGGCAGCTCCAGCAGTCAGCAGGCGCTTCGCCGCCATCCGCCGCGAAACGAAACTCGGCATCAATGTCATTTTCTCCTCCGTCTGATTCAGGCGCCACCGGTAAGGTGGGCAGCAATCAGTGTACCTGAGGAAGCCTTAAGGACAGATTTAGGCAGGATTAAAAAAACGAAACTACCGGTACGCCCTGCCAGGCAAAGAATCTACACACTAGGGCACGGTGCACGGCTTTGCGGGCGCAAGCGGCGCCCCTCGCGCCCCGCCCAATACCGGTTAGACCTGGAACGAACTGCCGCAGCCGCAGGTGGACTTCACGTGGGGATTGTTGAACTTGAATCCTGCGCCTTCCAGCGTTTCCACGTAATCGACTTCGGCGCCATCCAAATACAACAGACTGGCCTGGTCGATATACACTTTCAGCCCATCATATTGATAGGTCTTGTCAAGCATGTTCGGCTGATTCTCGAAGGCCATCGAATAGCTAAAGCCCGAGCAGCCGCCGCCCACCACCGCAATCCGCAGCCCGGCCGGTTTAGGCTCCTGCGTCGCCATGATCTCTTTTACTTTGTCGACCGCTTTCTCCGTCAGTTGAACCATTCTGTTTGTTCGCTCCTGGTAAGGGATTGCCCCCATTATACAATTAGAGACAGTCCTGTCTAGTATCCACTACCTTGGATGAGGTTTCCCGGCCTCTGGTCGCGGAAAACTAAACCTACCGGCAGAGCCGGCGTTTTGGCCCATCTCTTGGGCCCTAGCTCCCGGCACCCGGCTCTTAGCCCCACCCCGCCGTGCTATCTTTCGATGTAGGGTGAGGCAACTTTCTCGGGTTCAATCCGCCAGGCGGCATCCGCTCTTTTTTCCGGAACTTCGCGTGCCCCATGGCAAGCGAATGTGAAACCCGAACGGGGTGGGTTGCGTAAGAAGCGGTGTATGGCATCGCTGACCGGCGCACTCCCGCTTCCGGCTTTCGGTAGCAAGGTTGCGGCAAAGTCGAGAGTGGAGTATCAAAACACCGTGGAGGGCGCCCTGGTACAGAGGGCGCAGGCGGGCGACGAGGCGGCTTTCCGCGAAATCGTCGAACGCTACCAGTCCAAGGTTTTCTCCATCATCCACGGCATTGTCCGCCAGCGGAACGACGTGGAAGATATTGCACAGCAAGTATTTGCGAAAGTCTACCTGTCGCTGCGCAGCTTCGATTTCCGGAGCTCGCTGATCACCTGGATTTATAAAATCACCGTCAACGAGTGTTTCGACTACCTGCGCAAGCGTAAAGTGCGGCGCTTGGTTTACGAAAGCGATTTGAGCGAGGATGAAGTCCGCCGGGTGGAGAACACCGAGCCCGCCACCGACCGGCAAGCCCCCGCCGATTCCAGCCTCGCGCAGAGAGATTATGTTGTGAAGCTCCTCACCCGGGTTTCCGAAGAGGAGCGGATGCTGTTGATGTTAAAAGAAGTAGAGGGGTATTCCGTGGAGGAGCTGGCAGAGCGGACGGGTATGAACGAAAACACCATAAAGGTGAAGCTGTTCCGCGCCCGCCAGAAGCTGGTCAAAGCCGCGCAGCGGCTGGATCGCGCCCCGGGCTGGGTGGCCGGCTAGGGCCGTAACCCCGAGGCCGTTGGCTGGAGTCTAGAGACGAGACGGGGCAGGATGTTGGTTAGTTTTCCTCAAAGCGGGCAGGAAGACCCACTAGAGGATTGCGGTTGGAAGCTTTTAACTGCCGCCCTAAGGGCGGATTGAGACGGGAAGAATCGTATGCACGCGGCAGTCTTGGACCGCCTCGAAGAGTACCTGTCGGGCACGCTGAACCCGGCCGATACCCGTGAATTCGAGGCACACCTGAACACTTGCAACCTCTGCCGGGAGGAAGTGCAAAGCATGCGCGAGATCTCGGAGTGCTTCACTTCTCTGCGGCCCGAACAAACGCTTTACCCCTCCGCCGGCTTCTACGCGGGCGTTCTTGAGCAAGTAGGCTGCCAATCGGCACGGCCTACTTTCGCCAGTCTGTTTAGCTGGCAGTTCGCCTTCGGACGCCGCATGGCTTTCGCCTCTCTCGCAATACTGGCCATTCTGTGCAGTTATTTGTGGAACCGCGAGACCGCCTGGCAACCGGCCCCCGCCGCGGAGACCGTGATGGCCCAGCAGGAGTCTCCTGCTTTCGATTCGGGCCCGGCGCAGGATAATATGTTGGTCACGCTGACTGCCTATGAGCACTGAACTGCTTGAGCGAACCAGCCTGCGCCAGGGCTGGGATGCCCGGCTCGCCGTCTGCGCAGTCCTGCTGCTGGTATTCATGTGCGGCGCCGCCGCCGGCGCCCTGGCCGTCGATTCCCGCGCCCATTCGCGCATGCACCAGGCGGTGTTCGACACCCCCGGCGGCCGTGCTCTCAATTTCGAGCGGCTTCAAAAGGATCTCAACCTCTCCGCCCCCCAGGCCGAACAGGTATCCTCCATTCTGGCCGACATGTGGCAGTACTACCGCACAGTCCTAACGGACACCAAGTCCCGCGTCGAACAGGTCCTCACGCGCGACCAACGCCAGAAATTCGAGCAAATCCTCCGCGACCAGCACTAACCGGCCAGCACTAACCAAGGTGCGTTACCATCCGGGAATACAACGGAGGCGGCGCGGATGGCCAAGGCGAAAGAGTTCACAGTCACCATAGAAGACAAGCCTGGAGAGCTCGGCAGGTGCTTTCTCGCTTTATCTCAGCAGGGAGTGAACGTACTGGCGTTTGAATCCTACGTGGAGGAGGGCGAAAGCCTGGCGCGGTTCCTCTGTGACAATCCGGCCACGGCAAACCGCGTTCTCGGCGGCTTACGGATGATTTTCGAAGAGGAAGACGTGGCCGTGGTGAGCCTGCCCCATCGTCCGGGAGAGTTGGGCCGAGCCGCCGCGCTACTCGGCGAAAAGCATATCAATATCAATTATTCCTATTGCGGCATCGAGCCGGGGTCGGCGCGCGTGCTGGCCGTCTTCGGCGTGGACCACCTCAGCGAAGCCGCCAACCTGCTGGACAACCTGGCCGCCCAGAGCGCATAGAATAGGTAGCCGGATTCCTGCAGGGAGGAAATGATGAACCGGCGCCAGTTTTTTCTAGGGTCGGCTAGTGCGGTTTTGATTCGCGGACCGCATGCGGCGACCACCAAGAAATACGATCTCGTTGTAAAAGGCGGGCGGGTGATCGATCCCGCGCGTAAGCTCGATGCCGTGCGCGACGTGGCCATCGCGGATGGCAAAATTGCGGCGATCGCCGCGAACATCCCGGCCGAAGGCGCTGAAATGATGGACGCGAGCGGCAAGCTCGTGACGCCCGGACTGATCGACATTCACACCCACGCCATGCGCTCGAAAGATGGCGCGTCGCTCTGCCTGGCCGATGGCGTCACCGGCCTGATCGACGCCGGCTCGCAGGGCGCCGACCGCATTGAAGAAACCGTGGCCGTGGCCAAAGCGGCCCCCCAAACCTGCCGCGTGCTCATCAATATCGGCCGTGCCGGCATCATCCCCGAAGGCGACACCATGGACCTGAGCCGCGCCGATGTCGCCGCCGCAAAAGCGGCCATCATGCGCCACCGTGACATGATTGCCGGGGTAAAGGCCCGCCTCTCGCGCGATGTAGCCGGCCCGAACGATTTCGAAGTGCTGCGGCGCGCGCAGGAGGTAGCGTCGGCTTTCCAACTCCCCGTCATGATTCACATGGGGCAGACGATTTCGCCCCTGCCCAAGCTGCTCCCGCTGCTCAAGCCGGGCGATGTGGTGACCCACATGTTTGCGCCGCCGCCGAACAGCATTATCGATGACAATGGCCACATACTGCCCGAAGTGCTGGCCGCGCGCCGCCGCGGCGTAAAATTCGACCTGGGCAACGGGCGCACCGGCCATTTGCGCTGGGATATGACCGACAAAATCATGGCCGCGGGCTTTCTGCCGGATACGCTCTCCACCGATTGGACCCCCGAAGGCCGCACCAGCCAGATCATCAATTTCCCCAACGTGATGTCGAAGTTTCTCATGCTAGGCATGCCTCTCAGCCAAGTGATCGCGTGCGCCACCCTGAACGCCTCGCAAGTGTTTCCGGCCTTCCACGAGCGGGGCACGCTGAAGCCGGGCGCGCCGGCCGACGTAGCGGTACTGGAACTGAGGCAAGGCGATTTCGAATTCGTGGACAATTTCGGAAACACGCGGCGCGGCCGGCAGAGGCTCTTCCCCACCGCCACGGTGCTGGCGGGCAAGCGCGTAGCGACGCGCTCGTGATTGTGCATCGAGCGCAGCTCGTCCCGGCCTCGAGCGAATCCTCGCGATAAATCGCGGCGTATCCACCACGATCTCGCCGAGAACTTCCCTTCATGGTTTTGCTCGTAAGCTGCTTGAGCAAACCATTTTCGCCACTAATGTCTTCCGGCTTCGCGTACTCTTCTGCAGCTCGTCTACGAGATCGGGTCTGATTCGTTCATACGTTCTTCCTTTCAGTACTGCCGACCAACCTTTGCACAAAAATCTTAGAACCTCCGAAAAAATTCTTTCTCCGATTCCGCCAGGATTGCGTTATTTTAAAAAGATCCTGCGAGTAAATGGATGAGCAGCTCACCACCGGGACGTGGAGATACGGAAAAATTGCCAGAAATTCTAGCTCCGCGTTTTCCCTATTCTCCGTGCGCTCAGGCTTTGATTTAGCGTTCTGTCTTTCTCCGCGCCTCCGTGTCTCCGTGGTGAATTAAATGCCCACCGATCTCCGCGATCTCTCCTTCATCTCCGAATTTCAGGATTTCTATTCCGAGGTCATCCGCCTCCGCCGGTTCGCGGAATCCGGCGCTTCCCCCGAAACCACCCCCTCCGATCCCCCTTCCGCCGAAATCGTTCCCGCCAGCTCGCCCGCCCAGTTCATCTCCGCCCGTCTCTCTGAGTTAATGGACCGCCAGGCCCTGTTCGCCGGACGCAGCGTTGGCGAAATCGGCTACCGCCTCTACCGCGAAGTCCAATACGTCATGGCCGCCCTCGCCGACGAAACCTTTCTGCGCCTCGATTGGCCGGGCCGCGACTACTGGGCCCGCCACCTCCTCGAAACCCAGCTCTTCGATTCCCACAACGCCGGCGAAGAGATCTTCGCCCGCATGGACCGCCTCCTCGATCAGCCCGAGCGCTCGTACACCGATATCTACGCCGTCTACCTCATGGCCCTCTCGCTCGGCTTTCGCGGCAAATACTGGGGCGCCGATGATGGCGGCTGCCTCGAGCGCTACCGCGCCCGCCTGTTCGCGCGCGTCTACCGCCGCCAGCCCGAGCTTTTCTCCGGCCAGAGCCGCCTCTTCCCCGAGTCCTATCGGCACACCCTCAGCGAAGGCGCCGCCCGCCGCTTGCCCGCCCCCAGCCGTTGGTTCGCCGCGCTCGCCCTCGCCGTGCTCCTCTGGTTCGGCATCACCTGGCTCCTCTGGGATAATCTCACCGGCGATCTCGAAGCCAGCGTCCACAAAATCCTTCCCAGGCGTGCCAAATGACCCCGCACTCAGGCCCTCCCCTCCTCTATTTCCTGATCGTTGTGTTGGCCATCATTCTCGTTGTGCTCCTCCTGCTGTATACCCTCCACAAAGCCCGCAAGCCAGTCTCCGCCGAACCTGGCGCTCCCTCCTCCGCCGACGCCGCCCTAAACGCCCTCGCCCGCGCCCTCTCCTCCAAGGGCGTCCCCGCTTCCTTCTCCCGCGCCCTTACCTTTCTCCGCGAACAAGTGGCTGGCCGCGATTACCGCTACGACGTCCCCTGGCTCCTCATGATGGGCCCCGAAGGCTCCGGCAAATCCACAGTCCTCGCCAATGCCTCACCCAGCGATTCCTTGATCGCGCACGGCGGCCGCACCTTCGGCATCCCCGGCGGCCCCGAATGGTGGTTCTATCAGCGCGGCCTGGTCATTAACGCTCCCGGCAATCTCGTCCGCCGCGCCGATGGCCACACCTCCGATCACGCCGCCTGGTCCGCCCTCCTCCGCCTCCTCGTAGCGCGCCGCCCCCGCCGCCCCCTCGATGGCGTTGTCCTCGCCATCAGTATCACCGATTTGCTCAACGACGCCATTCTGGACGATTCCGCTTCCGGCCCCGACCTCACCGCCCGCGCCGAAGTCCTTTGCCAAAAGCTCTCCCAGCTTCGCCAGGCCGTCCGCATGCGCCTCCCCATCTACGTTCTCGTCACCCAGTGCGACCGCATCCCCGGCTTCTCCAGCTTCGCCTCCGAATTGCCCAAAGACCTCCACACCGATATCTTCGGCTGGTCCAACCCCTATCCCCTCGAAGCCGCCTTCTCTTCCGGCTGGGTCGAAGAGTGCGTCCGCGAAATGCACAACCGGATCGTCGAGCAGCAGATGGAAATTTTCGTCCAGCGCGACCACCTCCACGATCCCGATGGCGTCTTCCTCTTCCCTGCCCGCTTTGCCGCCATAGCAGCCCCCCTCCGCCAGTACCTCGCCTTCATCTTCCAATCCACCGCCTACCAGGAGTCCTTCTACTTCCGCGGCATCTACTTCTCCGGCGATGCCTCGATCGGCTCAGACCAAACCATTTCCCAGCCGCTCCCCGCCCGAGCCCTCGCGGCCGCTGCCGGCGAAGCCGGCACCTCCCAATCCCTGGTCCCCGATCTCCAACCCGCGGCCGCCAGTCCCCAGTCCCTCACCCCCGCTCCCGAATTCCGCGCCGTCACCACTCGTCCTCCCCGCCCCGTCTTCGTCCACGATCTGTTCGAACGCAAAATCTTCCCCGAATCCGTCCTCGCCCGCCCCTTCTCCGTCCTCAATACCACCCGCAACCGCACTGTCCTGATCGCCCAAGCTCTTACCGCCATTTTCGTTCTCGTCTTCGGCATCGGCGCCACCGTCGATTACTACCGCTTCTCCAGCCTCAAGCGCGACTACCTGTCCGGCATCTTCAATCAGCTCCAATCCTACGTCGCCCGCGGCGACGATCAGACCACGCGCGATGTTGCCAACGACGTTCTCCAAAGCATTGGCTTCCTCTCCCAGCACCCTCTCCGCTCCGTGTTCCTGCCTTGGTCCTGGGATGGCCACGTCGATCACGACCTCCAGCTCGGCCTCGGCCGCGCCTTTGGAACCAGCGTCCTGCCGGTCTTCCGCGCCGACCTGACCGGCCGTCTCGCCACCCTCATCGCCCAAACCGACGCCCGCTCCGCCGCCTCCGATGCCCCTACCGCCACCGCTGTCTACGAAAACATCCTCTCCGTTCCCGAATATCAGGATTGGTCCCAGTTCATCTCCGGTATCCAGGAGCTCGAACAAAACATCGGCCGTTACAATCGCCTCGCCACCGTAAACGGAGGCAGCAGCGACGATCTCACCCAGCTCCTCAAGTACCTCCAGGCTGGTGTTACCCTACCCGCCGATTTCGACGCCCGCAATCCCTATTTCCAGCAGATCATCGATGAAGCCAGCTCTCCGCCAATCCCCCCCGACCCCCAAGCCAACGCCAAAGCCGCCGAGCACGCCCGCGATCTCATCGACCGCTTCTTCTCCACCTGGTTCGGCGCCGGCAACCGGCTCGGCTACGACGTCGATCAGATGCTCGCCGCCATCGATCGCCTGTCTATCTTCAATTCCTCCACCGGGTACCAGACCCTTAAAGACATCTCCGATAGCATCGCCCGCGTCTCCGGCGACCTTGACAGCTCCGATTTCGCCTGGCTCTCCGACGAAGACTTCGACCTTCAGCAATACCCCGCCTTCGCCAATCCGATTGAGAATTTTCCCAACGGCCCTCACTATCTCGATGCTGTCTCGCTTGAAAAGGAAATCGAAGTCCGCGGCAAAACCGGATTTCTGGCGTTCCGCACCAACCTCGCCCGGAAGTCCACCCGCCTCACGGGCTTGGTGCTCGATATGGATTCCGTCGCCTCCCCGGCCCAAAACAGCAACGTCCGCGATCCCCATAACGACCTCGCTCCCGTCCAGCTCAGCGGTTCCGTAGCCGCCCTCCAGTCCAACCTCCGCATCCTTCTCAACCAGGTCTTCGTCGCCCGCGAACCCGGCCCAGGCCGCCCCCAGAATCTTCTTGCCTTCTCCTGGGACCGCAATACCCTCCTTGAAGCCTCCAAACTCGCCGATGCTTACGACCAGTATTCCCGCGGCTCGCTCCATACCGCGCCCCCCACCATCGCCGATGCCCTCCGCCGCGCCGCCGCCGAGCGCCTGCAGGATAACCTCCTCGATTACATCGCCGAAGCCCAAATAGCCCCGCTCCCCTCCGGCGCCAGCGAAGCTGCGGGCTTCAATCAATCCATCGATGTCCTCCAGCGCCTCGTCACCGCCTCCGCCAATTTCCCCGACCGCGCCGCCGCCCGCAATTTCACCGCGATCCTCACCGCCCAAGCCTCCCGCATCCTCACCGCCCTCGAAACCGATCTCGATTCCCGCAGCCTTTACGCCGTCCGCGACCAGAATTTCGACTGGTGGGAAGGCGAAAAGCCCCTCTCCCTCGCCGCCTACGATGTCCGTGGCGCCGACGACCTCAAGGATTATCTCGATCGCGAGCGCGAGCAGGTCAGCTCCTTGGCCCAACAGGCCGCTCCCGCCCTGCAGTTCCTCCAGTCCCAAACCGCCTCGCTCACGCCCGCCTTCCGCCAGGGAACACTCAACGATTGGCGCGGGATTTCTCAAGAACTGAAGAAATACGCCGATAAGACCCCAGGCAACTCCGTGCTCCTCCTCGAAGACTTCGTCCGCTCCGGCATGGACAAAATCGCCCCCGATGCCTCCTGCGCCGATACCACGCGCAATCCCGCCGGCCGCTCCGATTACTTCCTCGCCCGCCGCGACGATCTCCGCATGAGCCTGCTCGCCCGGTGCCGCGCGCTCGCCCAGGACGACTACACCGCTCAAATCGCCGCCATCTTCAACCAGCGCCTCTCCGGCCGCTTCCCCTTCTCCAGCGCTTCTCCCCAGCAGCCCTATCGCGAAGCCGATCCGGCCGCCCTCGTCGATTTCTTCGCCAAATACGACCAATACGCTAAAAACGCCAAAACCAACCTCACCGCAAAAGCCGGTTCCGCCCCCGCCCTGGCCTTCCTCGCCCAGCTCGACCCCATCCGCCAGGTCTTCGCCCCGTTCCTCATGAGCGCCGAGAAGAATCCCGTCCCCTCATTCGATCTCGCCGTCACGTTCCGGGCGAACCAGAACGAAGAAATCGCCGGCAACCAGATCTCCGGCTGGTCGCTCGACGTAGGCGCACAAAGCCTCGCCTACCGTAGCAAAGCCAATACCGCCCAATGGCGCCTCGGCGACCCCGTCCGCCTCACCCTGCGCTTCGCCGACGATTCCCCTGCCCTGCCCCAGCCCGATCCCAAACAGCGCGCCATGGCCGTCCAGAAGCGCCTCGTGACCTTCGAATACACCGAGCCCTGGTCCCTCTTCCGCCTCCTGCTCGATCACGAAAACACCCCC
>DATGKM010000060.1:0-21919 GCA_035294665.1 Bryobacteraceae bacterium
CGGGCTCACCTGGTACTTGCCAGCGATTTCGCCGTTGGTCGCTCCCGCATCCAACGCGCGCATGGCGGCGATCTTCAAATCCCGGCTGTACACGTTTCGGGACACATCCATTTTCCTTCTCCATTCAATGTATGCGTCCCTGAACTCCGTGTCTCAGTTTTGGGGTTCAGTTCAGCTCTACCACAGGTACCATTTGCCTCCTATTAATACCGCGGCAGCAATTAGTCCATTGGTGACAGCATGGGCCAGCGCCGCATCCCCAATGCTTCCTCGCTTGAGGAAAACCCAGGCATATAACATTCCAGCGGCTGTTCCTGCTATCCAACGGTCGCCGTGCATCAGACCGAACGCCAGCGAAGATAGTAACACCGCAAAATAGCTGAAACGGCGGGGATCGAGCGATGCGAAATCGGCTGCCATTAAGCGGCGAATCAGAAATCCCCGGAACGCAAGTTCTTCCGCGATGGGCACAGTGACGACGGCGGCGAGCACGCGGCAGACGAGCCAACCAATTCGGCCCAACGCCGGGGCGGCAGCCAGCGTGGCCGCGAAGCCATTATTGGGATGGCTGCCGTGTTCCAACGCGATCCATAAAATAAAGACTAGTACTCCGATGGCCGGTCCGAACCAGCTTACCCGCCAGTTGAATTTGGCATGGCTGGCGCGGAAGAACCACAGGGCGGCCGCGGCGACGAAAAGCCGCAGAGGGTAAAGCCACTCAAAGCCGCCGGATCCGGCGCGGGAAACCATGCCCGCGGCAAGGATGGCCAGGAAGGGCACGAGATACGCGGCGGTGAGGTCATGCGGGAGCGGGGCAGGGCGCGACCGCTCCAATTGCCCGCTTCGCCACCAGGGGACGTGGCTGGCTGCCAGCGATACCCCCATGGCCACAAGGTTGAACGAGATCCAGCCCGCCTGCGAATGAAACCCGCCCATGGCGATGGCCGGGAACCCGGCGTTACCGATCAAAATCAGAACGCCGATGCGCGCCGCGTTGAGTACCCACATCACGGCGATGCTGGCCGGCACCAGGAGCAGGGCTTGGGGAAAGCGGCATTCGCGGCGGAAAAACCAGAGCCAGCCGGCGCTGAACACCAGCATCAGTCCGGCACCTTCGAAACCGGAACAGGCGCCTCCGACCGTGACAGAGAAGCGCGAGCTGCCGATTACGTGCGCCGCCCGATCCAGCACCATGCCGGGAAGAAAGGGGCGGAGCAGGAAGGCCGTGAAGTCGAAGGTAGCATCGATAGCGGGGCGCCAGGCCGCGGTATCCCACATGGACCAGAGCGGGATGACAAAACGCCAAGCCAGTGCCGCCGCCACCGCCGCTATGGCGCACAGGTGGCCGGTGCCGCGCAGCAGTTGCTTCCAAGTCCCTGGCGGCACGAAAGCGATGCCCGCCAGCGCGAGCGCCAGGAGGCCGGTTCCGTACCAGGCCGGCGTCAGCGCCAGATCCCACCGATTGCTTGTTCCCGCAGGAATTCGCGAGAGCCCCAGGAATGCGGCCAAAGCCACAAAATGGGCACCCAGAAATCCCCATCCAACCGGCGCGCCCTCCAGTTGCGCGGAGATCTTCGGTAGCCGGTTCCGGACCTTCAGGTAAAGAAAGGTTGTGAGGAAAAACAGAAACGCCACCAGCGCGCGAGCTATGGACTGGCCGCCGCGCCGGGTATCCACACGGGCGGAAATCGGAAGCCACTCCAACACCAGCAGCGCCGCCATCCAGCCGAGGCGACGTAGTAGAGCACGCACCTGATACTTATCGGCAATTGTAACTAGCTTTTGGATCTTTAAGGTTACCAGGTTCGGGCTAATGCCGGATGGGGGCTACTGCCCGCGGCTGCACCACCTCGACGTTCCCTTTGAAAAAGGCGCCATCTTTGATGGCGATCCGCCGGGTCTTGATTTTTCCGATGACGCGACACTGGCTGCACAGTTCGATGCGCTCGCTCGCTTCGATGCTGCCCTCTACGGTACCCACCACGCTGATGTTCTGGGCTTTGATATCCGCGCGCAACCTTGCCCGAGGACCTATGGTGAGATTGTGGCCGTGGACCTCGATTGTGCCCTCAATCTCTCCATCCACTTGCAAATCCTGATCGCTGAAGATCTTGCCCTGTATGCGCACCCGGGGACCGAGGTTCGATAACCGTTCGCCCTCGGGTTGGGGGAAATCGAGAACTGACGTTGCGGACATGTGGCGCCTCCCTGTTGGCCGTCGAATTCCTATAGTTGCGCGGATGCTGAGGAAATCTCGCAGGAAAGGTTTGGCGGCGGCAGCCGGTCAGGTTAGGAGGACCTCAGGGCAGCAGGACCAGGGATATGCCATCCCATGCCGTATCCCCGGTCTGCTCGGGCGGGCGGTCGCTCAAGGGCATGGCGCCGGTCAACTCCGGTTTCAGCGACAACCGTTGGATGAGATAATCGCGCACGAGGGTGGCGCGTTGTTCCGAGGTCCGATCCTCCTGCCCATGCTCCCGGCGAAACAGTTTGGCGGCGGGCGCCCAGATCCTCATGGATTTTTTCACGAAATCGCTTTTGCGATACTGCTCGTCGCTCATTTCTCCCAGGCTGTAAAATCCGCGGGGTTTAAAGAAGCCGCGCAGAAAGAAATTGTGCTTGACGGCCCACCGACCCCGCCGCGCCCACCGGAGTTCTCCGAGATTTTCAACGTTACGCGAAAACGCGGAGGAGTCTGGTGGGGAACCGGATCGCAGACACCGACCCGGCGTTGAGGCCGGATACGTTCACCCGGGTTTCAGTGGAAAGCCCATTGAGGTTTTGAAAATACGCATACACATGGAAGTGACGCGAAAACAGGCTCGTCTCGCTTCCGATGAGGAACAGCCCGAGGGCCAATAAAACGACGCCTCCTAAAAAGGAAGGCACCGACCCAAATACCCCGCAATGGCGGCATATTATCTTTCCGTTCCCGCCACCAGGGCGCGCGCCAGGGCCGCGCCCTTGAGCATGCCGCCCGACAATTTCGCGGGCATCTTATTGGCATCGGCGGCAAGCCCGACTTCTTCCGGACGTTGTTTCACAATTTGGCGGATCTCGCACTCCGATTTTCGCGTATGCCGCCGTAGAGGAAACGCAACATTTTCGCAAACCGACAAGGAGTCGAGCAGCGCGGCGTTTTGGAACAGGAAACCGATATGCTTACGGATCTCCGAAAGGGTACTTCGATCGACCGTATGCAGGTCTTTCCGCTCGACGACCACCCGGCCGCGGTCGGGGGTGAGAAGGCCGATCATCAACGCCAGGGTGACGCTTTTCCCCATGCCGCTCTTTCCGAGGAACCCCGAAGGCTTTCCCGGTGGCGATGTTAAAGGAGAGATGGCGGCTGCCGCCCAACCCTGACATTTGAGGGTTGCGGAGGGAGGCCGTTCACCAGCCGCTTACCATTCGACTGCACGGTGTCGCATGCTTCCGATGAGTGCTCCCAGCCCGATCAACACCGCGGCGGTGCCTCCATGCCAGACCAGTAGATGCGGTGCCCGCAGGAACATGCACTGGACTTGAAGAGGCGCCAGAGCTGTAAAAACAGCCATGCCAACCAAAGAGGCGCCGAGTGTGGCGGATGCAAAGAGCGCGCCACGCCGGGCGAGTAACCAGAACACCAATGTCGCCGGAGCAGCTATCGTCAGTTCCAACATGGCGCAAGGCCAGCCTTCAGAAACAAAGCTGCCGGGACTCATCCAAGGAAAGTTCAGGCCGATTCCGGCAATCACGGCCAGGCCGGAGAGCGCGCATACTACTGCGACCGGAATGCCTCGCCGCCGGCCAGGAACCATTTGCCCCGCGAGGATTACCGAGAACAGGGCTGCTCCACCAGCCAGAACCAGGCACATCCAAGCGATTTGAGCATCTGTCATCAGACCAAAGCCCGCTTTTCCCACAATCGGGACGATTCCCACGGCGCTCAGAACGAAAATGCCAAAAAACTGCAAGACGAGCAGACGCTGCGCCGCTATGGGCTTCACTGGCCTGAGCGACGGCGTCAACCGTTCCAGGACTCGGCGCTGAAGCTCCGCGGAGATTTCGGCGGCTTCCCGGCCCGCCCTTTCATTCAGCTCTCGTTCCAGCTCGCCGTCGCTAGGATTGTCTTGCATTTTCCCGATCCTCTCGTAAAGCCCGGCGCAGTGCAGTATAGGCCCGGTGGACCTTCTGCTTCACCGCGCCTACAGTCGAGGCGGTCGCCTCCGCCACTTCTTCCAAACTCATCCCCGAGACCTTTAACATCACAAGAACCTCGCGCTGGCCTTCCGGCAGACTCGCGACTAAGCTGGCGAAATCGTCTTCCTCACGCGGCGCCTGACGCGCCGCTTCAGAAACATGATCCGGGAGGCTCTCCACCAGCACTTCTCTCGATTCCAGCCTCCGTCGTCTTCGGTAGCCGTCAAGGCGAGTATGCCTTGCAATCGCGTAGATCCAGGGCATCAAGAGTTCGGACGAACGGTACGTGTGGCGCGAGCGATGAATCCTGATCCAGCACTCCTGTAACAGATCCTCAGCGTCATTCCGGCCAACACCGGAACCGCTGAAGTAGCGCAGAAGCGAAGGCGAAACCCGCCGAAACAGTTCCTCGAGGGCGGCCGCATCGGCACGCTGATACCGGATCATAAGGTCCCTCAGTTCGCGGTCGTCAATCGCTCCTTCACTCATTCCATTCGCCCGCCGGCAGATTTTCGTTACGCTGCTCTCTTATGGTGCCGCAAATAGAACAGAGAACGCACCGCGAGGCGCGGCGATTGACGTTATTATGGAATCGCTCGCGGCATCGGTGTGATTCAAGCGGACTCCTCACAAAACACCGGCCCGGCGGAGGTTCCTTGGTGGCCGTCACTCTGCTCCGAGCGCATCTCTCGCAACTGCTGGAAAAGCTGTGATCTCCAATTCGCGCAGGTCACGGCCCCGCGTCTCGTGTCCAAAAACGGCTACCAAAATCAACGAAGTGGCGGCCGGAATGGCGATTAGACCGGCGCTCCATGCAAACGCAGGGACTAGGGCGACGGCTGCCAATCCCTGCGCAATAACCCCACCGACTTTGCTGCAGCCGGCGACCCACCCGGTTGCGCGGCCCCGCTGTCGGACCGGAAAACACTCTGCCGAATAGGGAATGAGGATGGAAATCGCGGCGCTCGTCCCAACGATTAGCAGCGATACGGAAATGAGCGGGTTGGCCAGGATCGGCATTGTGTTGCGTAGCAGCGTGGTCACCAGACCCAGAACCGTAATGCCTATGGACAGGATCAGTGCCCGCTTGGTGCTCCAGACAGTGTAGAGCCAGATGGCCACGGCAACAGTCGGAATCGCAATCAGCGTCGATTTCGCGATCACTGCGCTGGTAAGGCCCACGCTACGGCCTTCGGCGATTAAGCTGCCCGGCAGCCACAACAACACTCCGAAATTCACGAAGCCCCATGCGAGCGCGGTCAGTGTCAGGGCGATACTCAGGCCCGATATGGCGTGGGTTTCTACCCCGGCTCCGAAATGGGAACCCTCCAAATCGCGCGCAGCCATGACCCGATCCGCCGGGGTATGGCGAGTAGCCTGAATGGCGACCCCGTAACGCGCCAGCAAAGCTCGCGCTTCCTCAACGCGGCCCATGTGCAGCAGGAAGCGGGCGGATTCCGGAAGCAACGGGCTGAGGGCGATGAGCAGCAGCCCGGTCGGAAACCCAATCAGCCACATGATCCGCCAGCCGAAATGCGGCTGGAGCAACGCCGATAGCTCGCTCGTCGCGTAAAATCCGGCAATCGTGCCGATTCCCCCGATGAGCACTAAGCACCAGCCCCGATGCTTGGTAGGCATAATCTCCGCGAGCAGCGCGTTGGCGACCGGCAGCATGCCGCCGGCGCCTAACCCCATCAGGAAGCACATTAGGATATTCCAGGAAAAAGATGGCATCGCGCCACAAATCGAAGTACCGACGAACAGCACGGCCGCGAGCAGAATCGAGGCGCGCCGGCCGTAATAGTCTGCCAGGACGCCCCATATCAGTGATCCTGCGAACGTGCCGCTCAGGCCGGAGAACGGCAGAACGGCTACCGCGGTAAAGCTCAGGCCATACTCGGCGCGCATCCCCGGTGTGACAAACCCCAGAGTAGCCGCTTTCATCACATCGATGACCAGCGCGAGGGCGAGCAAGCCCATCTGTATCCAATGGGCCTTCGTGAGCGGCGCGTCCTCCGGCGGCACGATCGATTCGTGGCTGATGCGCTCCGGCCGGCTCCGAGGCTTGAGACCGTAGGCTGCCGCTAAGACTCCGACAACGATTAACGCCATGCCTGCCAGCATGCCTGTGCCCATTGGCATGCCTACCAGCCTCCAACCCGTCTTCCGCCCCATCCAAAACATCGGGAGATGCAAGGCTACACCGGTTGCTACCATCGCCGAGCCACACCAGAAGGCCAGCATGTTGTACCAACTGGCGAATAAATGCGATTTCCGGCCCGTATCGGGCCGCCCCCGCTGATTCGACAAGGACGGAGTATGTCTACCGGATGCCATCGGGTTTTTCCTCGTATATTAGTGCCTTCGTACCGGTTTGAGAGCTTGCGGAAACCAGCTCACGAACACTACTTCGCCCGGCAGCCCCTCGGGGTTACGCTCGCGGACCATTTCCTAATCGAAAATTTTTCTGCTCCTGCGTAACCCGGAGCCGCGCTGGGGCGAAAGACCTCTATTGAAGTGAACTGTAGAATGCGCGCGCCTACGCCAATCCCGATCAGGTGGAGACGACCCGTCAAGCTATGAATCCGTCAACAGCTCTCAGGCACATTGGTGTTTTCCTCACCGTGGCTCTGCTCCCGGCCCTGGGACAACAGGCGCCTCCTTCCGCTAGCCGGGCGTGGCTCGTGCCGCAGGATGCATCTTTTCAGCAGCAACTGGCGCAGTTGCCGGAAACCTCCAGACCGAACCTCGACTCGAAGCACGCCTATACGCTGCCTGAGCTTGTCGAGGTCGCGGAACTCAATAATCCGGAAACCCGGATCGTGTGGGAGCAGGCGCGCGCGAGAGCCGCCGCGGCCGGAATCGCCCGCAGCGCCCTGTTTCCTACGGTAGCCGTCCTCGCATCCGCATCCCTCAGCCAATACTCGTTATTTGTGACGAGGTTTTATCATGAGGACCTCGCCACCTTCCCAACCAGCCTGAGTCTCTCCTACACCATTCTGGATTTCGGAGCTCGGGCCGCAAGGCTCGATCAGACAAAGGCGGACCTGCTGGCGGCCGATTTCGCATTTAATGACACACACCGGAGAGTCATCTTTCAGGTTACCGAGGCCTATTACCAGCTTCTGTACGCGATCTCTCAAGAAGCCGCAGCGCGCGCGACGCTGACCGACGCGCAGACCGTGCAGCAGGCGGTCGAGGCGAGGCTCGCCAACGGATTGGCAACACTACCGGACGTATTGGAAGCTCGCGCCGCGACGGCCCAGGCGAGGTACGAGCTCGCATCGACTCGCGGACTTGAGGATATCGCCCATGGAGCGCTGGCGACCGTGTTGAACGTCGCTCCGGGGACGGCTTTCCAGGTCGAAGACGTATCGAAAACTCCGCTGCCGGAAGCCGTGAACGAGGCCGTCGAGGCGGTCATCGAGCGGGCGCTGCGCCAAAGACCCGATTTACTCGCTCAGCTCGCTCAGGTGCGATCGGCGGGCGCGGAAATCCGAAATGCCCGCTCCGCCTATTACCCGCGCCTCAGTTTCACCGCGGACTGGGGCCACCGAAACTCATACGGGAGCCAGAACTTCAATCCAACGATCTCCTCTCATATCTACCCGTATTCGGCCCAACTCAACCTGAATTGGGCAATATTCGACGCCGGCGCCCGGCGGAATGAATTGGCGCGCGCCGAGGCGCAATACCGGCAGGCGCAGGCGCAAGCCGCCCTTTCACGGGACGAAATTGAAAACGAAATCTGGACTTCGTACTCTAATTTGACGACGGCTCAAAAGCAGCAGGAAGCCGCCGATGCTCTGCTCGAAGCCGCGGAGCAATCCTATTCCGCCGCGACGCAATCGTTTCAGGCCGGTGTGCGGACGTTCATTGATGTCACCACCGCGCAACGCGATCTCGCCCGTGCGCGAACAGCGCAAGCAACGGCGCGTGTCCAGGTACTGCTCTCGTTAGCCGACCTGGCATTTCGAGCGGCCGATCCGATTCGAGCCGCTCAACACTGAAAGAGTTTTATGTTCGAACGTGCTCCATCCATCGATATCATCGGTTCGTTCTTCCCGGTTTGGATGCTTTGCGTGCTGGGCGGACTGATCCTCACTTTCGCCGCGCGTTCCGTGTTCCTGAAGGCCGGCATCGAGAGCGAGTTGGGCCCCCGCATCGTCATCTACCCCAGCATGCTGACGCTGTTCGCATGCGGCATCTGGCTCCTTTTCTTTCGGTACTAGCAGCTATGAACCGCGCAATTTTTGGTAGATTCCTCGGAATCCTGATCGTTTTAGGCTCTGTGGCCGCGGTGTCGGCGGTCTTATTGCGAGTCAATGCCCGCCCGCAAACGGACGACGCCGAAGTCTTCGCCAACCTGATCGGCATCGCGCCCGAAGTGGAAGGCCGTATCGTCCGAATCAACGTGCGGGACAACCAGTTAGTACGGAAGGGCGATTTGCTGTTTGAGATCGACCCGATTCCGTACGAATATGCGTTGGAAGAGGCGCGCTCGCAGCAGGCAACCCTGGAAGGGCAGATCCGGGACATGCAGCGGATGATGGCGGCGGAACGGAGCGCCATCAGGGCCGCTCAGGCGAATTCCAACAGCGCCGGCGCGAAAATCGCCAGCGCCAATGCAGCCGTCGATGCGGCGCAAGCAGGCATAGATGCGGCAAAGGCGGACCTCTCCCGGCAGCAGGCCGATTACTCCTACGCGGAAAACAATGTGCTGCGCCTCGAGCCCTTGCTGGTGAAGCAGTTCGTAACCGTCGATCTGGTCGATCAAGCGCGGACCGCGCGATCGGTGAAGGGTGAAGCCGTGCGCCAGGCCCGCTCCCGCCTGGCGCTGGCCGAGGCGCAGTGGGCCTCCGCGGTCGCCCAACAGAAGCAAGCCCAGGCGGAATATGAGCAAAGCCAGGCGCAGGTGGATGAGTCCATCCGCAGCGTGACTCTTCTGGACCCACTGACGGGTCAGAGACAGGCCCGGGAAGCGGCAGTGAAAACGGCGGAATACAACCTGGCTCGCACAAAAGTGTACGCCCCTTTCGATGCCCGCGTGACCAACCTGACCATATCCGAAGGCGCCTACGCCCACATCGGCCAGCAGGCGTTCACGCTCATTGATGCCCGCACCTGGTGGGTGGTCGCGAACTTCCGCGAGACCGACCTTCGGCATATTCAACCCGGCATGAAGGCGGATGTTTACGTCATGGCGCGGCCGGACCGCAAGTTTGAAGGCACCGTCGAAAGCACCGGTTTCGGCGTTATGCCGGATGAAAGCCTGGTCGGAAAGCTCACCAAGGATCTGCCGGATGTGCAGCGCTCGCTGAATTGGGTTCATCTGGCGACGCGTTTTCCGGTGCGAGTGCGTGTCGATAATCCGCAGCAGGACTATTTTCGGGTCGGCGCATCAGCCATGGTGGTGGTGCGAAGCCAAGGCGGGCACACCTGATGTCGCTGGCCAGATTCCTGGAAGAGGAATTACGGTCTTACCCCGAGCGCGCTGCTACTGTCTGCCGGATGGTAGCTGCCGCCGTAGTGACCATGATCTTGGTCATGACGCTACGGCTCCCATTCGCATTTCTGGGCGTCTTCAACGCCCTGGTGATCTCGCGCGAACGTCCCGAATGGCTCCTGCGCAATGGGTTCACAACCATCGCCGCTATCATCGCTGCGGTCGTTTATGCCCTGGCTGGGATTAACCTGTTCTACGATTATCCCGTCTTGCATTTTGCTTTTTTGTTAGCGAGTTTCTATCTCGTGTTCTTCTTGAAGCGCGCATTCACCAATGACAATGTGGCATTCGGCTTTGGAGTAATTGTTGTCGTTTCGATCACTTTTCTTTGGGATCGTCCCTATCCGGCAAAAACCCATCTCGCGGCGATGCTCTCTCTGAGCCTCTCCGCGCTTCTGGGAACGATGATCTCCATGATTATCGCCTGGCTGGCTTTTCAGTGGGATCGCTCCGGACCGGCCGGTCGACCGGACATTCCGGCCAGGGAACGAGTGTTTGCCCCGGATTCGCTGGCCGATACCGAGCATTTTCGCTTTGCCCTGAAAGGGTGCCTCGCGGGATTCCTTTGTTACTTCTTCGACTCGAGTGTCGCCTGGCCCATGATTATGGGCGCCTGCGCCGAGACATGTATCGTCACGTCAAGGCCCGTATCGCTGCCGGGTTCCCCAGGCCGGAAATTCTTCATCAGCGTGGCGGCGCTCCTTTTGGGCGGCGTGATCCTCGGCATGGGGTCCAATGCTCTGCTCCTGCCTCTAGTGGACTCGATCACGGGGTTTACCGTGCAATTCGCCATCGTTTCCACTCTCTTTGCGTGGCTTGCGACTTCCGGCCCGGAACTTTCCTACGCGGGTACGTTGGGATCGATGGCGTACTACTTCACTATGTTCACGCAATTTGGCCTGAACCCATCCCTCGAACGAAGCGGCAGCGTGGTTGGCGATATTTTCCTGGCCCTCGTGGTTTTCTGGCTCGTATTCGACAACGGGCTGCATGGAGGCAGGACTGCTCGGTATCCTGCGCCCCAACCGGAAACCGAAGGACATGCCGCACAGGACGACGCCGACAAGGCCGTTCGCGCCGAAGCAGCCTAACAGCCGCCCGAGTCCAAACCCTTAGTAACAGAAAGAAATGGAGTTGCCCCGAGTTTTGAGACAAATAGTTAAGACACAATTTTCATTAAATGGAGAATCGTGCCATGGGGTTGTCTCGACGGACGTTCATGCGTGAAATGAAACTGGCCGCCGCCCAGCGGCGGGAGAACGTTCCACCGTTGCCGAGGTGGCTGCGGGCATTTGAGGTAAACCCCAATGTCCTGCACCGCTGGCGGCGCGAGTTTCGCCAGGGACAGGGAACGCTTTTCCGGGTCTGGGAAAGCGCCGCTGGGATGACACGCAGCAAGCCAAGCTGGAACGAAAGATCGGCCAACAGACCGTGGAGATCGATTCTTTAAAGGGCTGCTTGCAACGCATCGAAGAACTGCGGGTGTTGCGGGCATTGACTGGAAAGCCGCGATCTACGGGAAAAATTCAAGAGCAAATCGGGAGGGAAGCGAGCATGAGCGTGGAAGCCATGTGCGCCCTGGCCCACGTAGGCCGGGCCGGTTATTACCGGTTTCTAACCACGCCAGCCGCAGGGGATAAGGACATCGACTTGCGCGATGCCATCCAGCGCATTGCCCTGGAATTTCCCAACTACGGCCGGCCGCGCATCACCGCCGAGCTGCACCGCCCGAAGTGGCGGGTGGGGCCGAACCCGTTGTACCGCATCATGCGGGAAGACAACCTGTTATGCCTGAGGCGGTTTCCGTCATCCCGGTTCCCGGTCGGGCCGGTGCCAGGATATAGGACACGCCGGAAAGAACATGCCCTGACCATCGCCCGCGATGAGTTCCGGTCGGCTATTCCTCGACGGGTCGCTCGCCAGCGTTGCCCGTTTCCGTTTCACCGGCATTGCCAGCATAACCCCTACCCGCTCCCGGGCGGCACGAATTATCATCAAACGGTGTACCGTGTCTTTACTGTTTGTCTCGCCAAACGGGGCAACCCCAAAGAGTCCATCAGTATCTCGCTTGAAGGGATCATTACTGGACGATGGCACGGCATTAGGAGGAGACGCAAATAACAACATTCCTTGGGTGAAAACCCAGATAGACGCCGAGCCACGCCGTCCTGACCGGAGCACTCCACGGCCTGGCAGCAGGGGGCGCCCCAGAGATGTCAAACTACCTTCAGAAGCTGGTCATTTCCGCGCCGCCGATGTACGGGGATGGTGTAATTCCAGCCTCTTCGGGTATGGGGTACTCTCTGGCGCTTTCCGACTCGCAGAGAGGCTTGCCAAACAGTGTTTGTACGGCTCCGAGTGCTACGACTATGCATCCGGTGCGCCGATATCCGGCCAAGCGGGCGCCGGCGCATTGTGCAGCCCGTCCGGTTCTGTTCTCGAAGTGGCTGTCTTTTCGGGTAACTTCGGCGCCGACTACTACATGGGAACGGCGGATACCGATTATTCCAATGTCGCCGTCTACGCCGAAGCAAGCGTCACCGATCTATTCCGCTACGTAAACGCATACTCGAGTCCATGGGCTAACTGTAACGGAAGCACAAGCGGGTACAACGAAGATGAAATCATCTGCACTGCGGCTAGTTCAGGTCAATTCGAATAGGCCTTACATGCCGGATTGATGCGGCAGCAGGTTCGAGCCGGCACGGGTAAAGATTGTCATTGCTACCCTTCTCGGACTCTGCTGCCGGTTTATCGCGAGCGGACAGGGAGGGCCGGGTGAGTTGACCAAAGTCGAGATCCCCCGGTTCCAAGTGAGCGTCTGTCCGGATATCGCCGCCATTATCGGAGGCCCTCCCGCTGGCTTCGACCATTTCGTTCCATACCGGCGCCGGTGGTGAGGTCATCGGGCGCAGGATTTTGAGCGACCCGCTCACCACCAAGTGTTCGCCTACGAGATCGTTCTCGAACCGCAGGCCGCCGAGGGGTGATACCTCGCCAGCTTCCGCGATCTCGAACCACAAGCGGTGGAACTACCGCCGGGCGGCTGGATGCTGCGGTTGAGTCCACAACCCCGATCATCGCGGCGGCCGGTCCGTTCTTCCTATACGTCCTCCACGACCCGGACTGGCAACCAGCCTCGGCGGCGCAACGCAACCGTCCGTCCACAGGCTCGGCCGACATCGAGGAACTGCGGTTGTTACAGAAGGACACGAAACAATGAAACCCGCGCCGGCATTCCTTGCGCTCCTTCTCCCGCTTTACGCGCAACCACCCGCGGCTCCAATCGACTCGCCTCGCCCGCTCAATGTACAACTGAACGTCGCAATGGAACTCTCTATGCCTGCCGGAAGGACACGGTGGAACACGAGCCAGTCACGTGAAGCGGAAAACACGGTAATTCGTCTGTGGGTTTCCAGCGAATCGCTGTTGACCTATTGGGGGTGCTAAGTGATCCTGGAGCCGCGCGCGCCGGAAGACACCTACTTTGCCAGCTTTCGCCCCTTGCATCTCAGGAACGAAGATGTCGCCAACTACGCCGCCCCGGACCCGGCAAGATCCAAGCTGGTAGAGCCCCTTGCCTACCCTCCTCCCCAGCAAATCGCGCTCGGAGACACCGTTGCCGTCGAACTCATGTCCGATCCCAATCGCGGAGAAAGAATTGTGGGCTACCTGCATCTGCAAAACCCTCTGCCTGTTCAAGACTGGAAAGCTGAAATCGCGCACCTAAGCAATGCCGAACTCGACCAGCGGTACCAGCAGACCGAAGCGGCCCTTCGGGCGCTCGCCGCCACAGGTCTACAGGCGATGAACGAGCAGCACGCCAACCCGCCGGCAGCAAACGGAGTGCAAAGCGCGCCGACGTTCGGACAGCCCCCACCAGCCCCCGGCGCCCTTCTGTTCCGCCGACTCCGGCCGGCCCGCACCCGGGCCGCCGCGTGACTTTACGATACAGGATGCGCCCCTGCAGCTCTGCGCTCCTTGCATACGCATCAACGGCAAACTTCAGTTCCAGACCACTACCGGTGCGTTCGGTCTTTCTCGAGATTTCGCTGCCGGCTCCGTCCTTTGGTTCTATTTACCCGGCCGTGGCCGGTT
This sequence comes from Bryobacteraceae bacterium, assembly GCA_035294665.1. Classification (GTDB taxonomy): domain Bacteria; phylum Acidobacteriota; class Terriglobia; order Bryobacterales; family Bryobacteraceae; genus PSRJ01. The sequence goes on from DATGKM010000060.1 coordinate 13,784, forward strand.
TCTCCTCTCGCTCGCCATGCACCCTGGCTTCAGCTCGGCCGCCAAAGCGCAAGGGAGGCTCCTGGAGGTGCGAAATGGCGGAGCTGTAATCTCACTGGAGTCGCTAATTCCGATAGCCACAGAGTTCGGAAGCTACATCGTTTACGTGAGGCACGAGAGCGATTGGCGGCCGGAAGGGTCACAAGTCGATCAGGTTCAAATCGGCGCGGTTACGCCATAGGCGCCCTTGATAAAATCGCGTGCTCCCTCTTCACCCTGTGCGAAAATCCGAAGGTGCCCCCCGGACCCCCCAACCAACGCTCGCCCGAGCTGACTTACATCCAAGCCAACGGCCTCAGGCTGGCGGTGTGGGATTGGCCAGGCGAGAATCCCGCGGTGATTTTCACCCACGGAAGCGGCTTTCACGGCCGTTGCTGGGATGAAGTGATCCGCCGGCTTCCGAATCGCCGGGCGCTGGCCATCGACGCCCGCGGCCATGGCCGCAGCGATAAGCCCGAACCGCCGTATCACTGGCCGCTCTTCGCAGCCGATCTGCGCGAGATTGTCAGCCAGTTGGGCATTACCGGCGGAATCGGTGTGGGCCATTCCATGGGCGGCCACGGCATTACGGCCGTAGCCGCGCAGCGCCCTGAAACCTTCTCGTCGCTGCTGCTGATCGATCCGACCATCTGGGAACCGGGCGCCTATGGCACCAAGCCGCTGAATACGTTCATCGTGCGCCGCCGCCGCGACCGCTGGTCTTCGCCGGAGGCTATGTTTGAAAGCTTCAGCGGGCGCCCTCCCTTCGAGCGCTGGAATCCCCCGGTGCTGCGCGACTACTGCGAATACGGCCTGCTGCTCCACGATGGCGAATACTGGGTGGCGTGCCCGCCGCACATCGAAGCCTCCGCGCATGAGTGCGCCAAGGAAACAGAAGCGTTCTTGCACCCTGTGATCCCCTCGATCACGTGTCCCGTGACCGTGCTGCGCGCCGGCACCTCCGCCCGCCGCTTTTTCAATCCGGAGCCGTCACCGACAGATCCGCGTCTGGCCTCGTGCTTTCCCAATGGGCGCGATGTGTTTCTGAAGGAGCAATCGCATTTCATCCCGATGGAAGTGCCGGAGCTGGTGGCGGAATATATTTGCGGGATGCTGTCGCGCTAGGTCCGTCCGAACAGCCGGTTGAAGAACTCCCGCGTGCGGCGGCGAATGTCCTTCAGCGTAATGTCCAGCCGCTCGCTGTGCAGATGCTCGGGCGTCCAGCGCTTCACCAGTTCCGAGAGCGTTTCAAATTGCGCCTGCGCGGTGGGCAGATTGCCCTCCGCATGGCCCGTCATCACGCGCTGGCCGTGATCCACGGCGCGATAGAACGTGGCTGCCTCCCTCAGGAAATCCGCGTCCTCCCGGTCCAGGTGGCCCATCTTCTCGATCACGTCGATGCGTTCGGGGGTATTCAGCACGGGATAGAAAATGCCCGCACCTTTGAGGCGCAGATACATCAGGGCGAAATCGATATCGTAGTAGCCGCCCGCGCCGGCCTTGAGCGCGTTGCGGGGACCCTGTTCGCGTTCGAGGCGCGCGCGCATCTCGGCCAATTCTTTTTTCGACCGCATGCTCTGCCCGTAACGCCTCCAGTCCAATTCCTGCAAGCCGTGCAGAAATTGCGTGGCCCTCTTGAAGTTGCCCGCCACCCCCCGCGATTTCATGTAGGTGATCCCCTCCCAGGCTTCCGCCTGGCTCGCGAAGTAGGAGCGGTACGCGCCTTCGGTCTGTACCAGGTTGCCTTCGCGCCCGTGCGGCCGCAGACGCGTATCCACCGCGAATATCACGCCTTCGCCGGTGTAGGAACTGAGCGTCTGGATGATGCGCTCCGCCACGCCCGACCAGTAAGTATGTTCGTGCGCGTCTTCGTCGGGAATCACGAAAATCAGGTCGGCATCCGAACCCAGGTCGAACTCCTTCATTCCCAGACGCCCCAGAGCGATCACCATCATCTGATCGCGCGGCACATAATCGGCGGCCGCCGGGGGAGGCGATTCCAGAATCGCGATCCGGTACGCCGCTTCGATCACCGTGTCGGCCAGCGCCGAAGTGTTCGAAAGCGTCTGGAAAATGGGCGCACGACGCAGCACACTATCGCACTGAATGCGCAGCATCTGCCGGGAGTAAAACCGGCGGAGGGCCGCACCTTCGCTTATCGGGGCGTTCATCGAGGCGTCCGCCGAGGCGCTCATCGGGGTCGCGGGCCCGCCGGTCGGCGCGATCGGGCGCCGGATCTCATCGACCAGTTCCGGACTGCGCAGCAACTGATCCGAGAGGTAGGGGCTGTGTTCGAAAATATCGAGCGTGGCACGGGCCAGTTCAGGATCCGCGTTCAGCCGCTCGAGCAGCCCGCCATCGGCCAGCGTTTTTTCGAGGAAATGCTCGAAGCGGTCCCGCCCCCGCTTCAGATTAGCCGCATCGATAGCCGATCCCAGTTGCGGCGCGCGCTGATCGAGAAACCGGATCAGGTTGCTTTCCGCAACGGTTTCCCGCGCCGGTCCAGGCTCCGGCTCCGCCGTGCCGGCCGCGGATTCCAGAGCCGTCGTGTAGTACATCGGCTGCTGGGCATAAATCACCCGCTCATAAATCTCGCGCACCACGGTGCGGTGCTCGGCCAGCTTCGCGAGCAGCGCCTCTCCGTTCCGCAAAGGCTCCGTGTAGCCCAAAGACGCGTCCGCCGGCATGCGCCGCGCCAGCAGATCGAGCTCGTTTTCACCGGCGGGCAGAGTATGTGTCTGCCGGTCATCTTCGATTTGCAGCCGGTGCTCGAGGTAGCGCAGGAACTGGTAGGCCGAGGCCAGCCGCGCATACTCCAGGCCGGAAAGCAACCCCTTATCTCGCAGCCGGAAGAGCGCCAGCAAAGTGCCGCCATGCCGTACCCAAGGCTCCCGGCCGCCGTGCAGGCGCTGCAGGCATTGCACCAGGAATTCGATATCGCGGATCCCGCCGGGCGAAAGCTTTACGTCTGTACCGGTGTTCGCCCCGCGGCGCGCCGCCAGTTTTTCGCCGATGCGCTGGCGGGTTTCCGAAACTGCTTCCACCGCGCGGAAATCGAGCGAGCTTTTGTAAATCAGGGGCTCCACAAACTCCAGCAGCGCGGCCCCCGGTTCGCGCTCCCCGGCGGCCACACGCGCCTTGATGAGCATCTGCTTTTCCCAATCGCGCGCGCGGTTCGCATAGTAACTGCACGCTCCTTCGAGCGAGCTCGAAATCTCTCCCAGCGCGCCATCCGGCCGCAGCCGCAGATCCACGCGGTAGCATTGCCCTTCGGAGGTGTAGCTCGAGAGCAGCGCCGTGCAGCGGTTGGCCACTTTCTTATAGAACTCGGCATTGGAAGTCACGGCGGGCCCGCTGGTTTCGCCGGCGCCCCGGTAAACGAACATCAGATCGATATCGGAGCTATAGTTCAGCTCCTTGCCGCCCAGCTTCCCGAGCGCAATGATCGAAAAGCCGCAAGGGCCGCCCTCGTGTTTCGGCTCGCCGTGCCGCGCGACCAGCTCCCTGCGAATGCCGCGGTAAGCCACATCCAGAATCGCGTCCGCCAGGTTGGAGATTTCTTCGGTGATATCGGACAGGCTGGCGATGCCCAGGACATCGCGCACCACAATGCGCAGCAACTGGCGGCGGCGGAAGCGCGCCAGTTCCTCGGCGGCGGGCACACCGCGGTCCGCCCCCGCGTCCCGCAAAAACTCCAACAGGCGCGCTTCATATTCGTCTTCCCGTAACACGCGGTAGAGGCTGCCGGAAGCCGCCACCTGCAAGATGCGCTCCGGGTGCAGCACGACCGATTCGGCCAAAAAACGGCTCTGGGAAAAAATGTTCGCGGCGCAGCGCAAAGCGGCGGGCGAAACGGCGATCCGGTCGAAAGCCTCGGGATTCTGCTGGCGCAGCCTTTCCAAAAATCGGATCGACGTATCCGGATCGGGAACCGAAGCCAATATCAGTTGCACGCGCCGGAGAATCCGTTCGGGTAATCCGGCGCCGAGCCGGTTTACCGTTTCCAAGGACCGTGTGGGGTCCCGGAGTTCCACCCCCTCCAGGAGAGTTTGCATACGTATGGCAGACGGGGCCTTTGCCTACGATTATAGCTTCACGCCTATAGCTTCACGCTGCGAATTCGGCCTTACCGCGCGCGAACCGCCGAACCCGCATTGCCTATCAGTTCGCAGCCCGGTGAATTCTGAGATCCCGGCAGGCGGAATGCATGCTGACTCAATGTAACGGGAGATCGGAAATGTCACGCTATCTCGCCGAATTTATCGGTACTTTCGTGCTTGTCTTCGCCGGATGTGGGGCCGCCGTCCTTTCAGGCGGCCAGGCAGGCGCTCTGGGCGTTGCAGTCGCCTTCGGGCTCGCGCTGCTGGCCATGGTTTACACGATCGGTCACATCTCGGGTTGCCACATTAACCCGGCTGTGACCTTGGGCCTGTTCATCAGCAAAAAAATGCCGCGCAAAGATGCTCCAGGCTACTGGATCGCGCAAATCGCCGGCGGCATCGTGGCGGCCGGGGTTCTACTGGTCATCGCCCACGGTATGCCGGGCGGATACAATCCCGCCGCCCAGGGACTCGCCGCCAACGGGTACGCAGCGCATTCGCCCGGGCACTACACTCTCGGCGCGGCGGCCCTCACGGAATTTGTCTTCACGTTCATTCTGGTGATTACGGTAATCGGCGCAACCGATCTTGATGCGCCCGTCGGATTCGCCGGCATCCCCATCGGCCTTGCTCTGCTCCTGGCGAATCTGGTGGCGATCCCCGTGACGAACGCCTCGATTAACCCGGCGCGCAGCATTGGACCAGCGATATTCACGGGCGGTTGGGCCATCCATCAGCTCTGGCTTTTTATCGTTGCGCCATTGCTTGGCGGGGTGGTTGCCTCCGGCGTTTACCGCCTGATCGGTCTTCCCCGGCTGCACGCCCGGGAGGCGATACGCGCACCTCACGCCGTCAGAGTCGAGCGAGTGCCGGAAACACCCGAGCAGCCCGAAAGACCGCGCCGAACGGCCTGATGGGCCGGCCCTGTGCGGCACTCCGTTCGATCGCCTGCCATCGGGATAATAGTTGACGATGGCCTCTCTTCTGAACGCACTATCCGCCGCCGCCGTTCACGACCTGTCGCAACCTTATTTCGTCGGCATGCCGCACTTCCCCACGCATCCGCCGTTCCTGCACAGCCTGACGCGCGAGCACGGCGATCAGGTGGGACCGGAAGGCCACAGTTCCTGCGCCGACGCCCTGGCGATGGGCAGCCACCGCGGCACGCATATCGACGCACTGTGCCATTTTTCCCGCCACGGCAGGATTTTCGGCGGCGAACCGGTAAAGCAATCCTACGCTGAAGGCATTGCCCAGCACGCCGCGGACACCATAGCGCCCATCTTGCGGCGCGCCGTGCTGCTCGATATTGCCGGGCTGGAGCACGTTCCCGCGCTGGCGCGCGATTTCGAGATCACGCCGGAACATCTGGAGACCGCCTCGGCCGGAATCGCAATCGGACCGGGTGATATCGTTCTGCTGCGGACCGGATGGGCGGCATATTTTGCCGAACCGGCACGGTTCTTGCAGCAGGGCCACAGCCCGGGGCCGAGCCTGGCGGGCGCGCGCTGGCTAAGCGAGCGCCGTGTATTCGCGGCCGGAAGCGACACGCTGCCGTTCGAAAAGGTGCCCTCGGAAACCATGCCCGTGCACGTCCACTTATTGGTGGAAAGCGGAATTCATATTATGGAGTGCCTGAACCTGGAACAACTGGCAGCCGCGGCCGTGCGGGAATTTGTATTCGTGGCCGCCCCGCTCAAACTGCAAGGGGCGACCGGGGCGCCTATGCGGCCCCTGGGCCTGGTGCCACGTTGATCTCAGGCTTCGCGTTCCAGAATCTCTTTCAATTTCGCCAATTCGATCTCTACTTTTTTCGCAGCGGAGTCAAAAGCGGCATTGTCCAATACCGGCGGCTGAAAAAAAGTATGAGGAACGTAGCGCCATCCCCGTTTGGGATAACCCGCCCCGGAACCCTCCAGAATGCCTGGGGTCTTTCCAAAGGTGGTCCAGTACCCCATGCGGCTTGCTCGACAGCATCTGCAACTGCCCTTTGCCCTGCCGTGTCTGGGTGTCGTAGCAGCCAGCGGCGGCGGGTTTTACCGATTCCTATTGACGATCACCTTAGGCCAGTTTTCGAGGCCGCTGAGGAATTCGCCCATTCGGGACTTACCCGTATATCGATGGATTTCGTAATTGAGCGGCTCACCTTTGGTGGTTGAACTCTCATGCGGAAATTTTTAGCCATCTTATACGAGTCGCCCAGCCGAATGGAGTTACCATCAACAGCGAGCGGCCAATTCCACGGCGCCTGGCTGGGCAACAAGGCCATTTACCGCATGCGGATGGCAATGGCGGATGGCGGCGAATTGCTGGTGCTCGCTCCGGGAGTGCGGCGGTTTGGAGAAGATGGAGCTATCGATGCGCTTATCCGAAAATTCGGCTACCGGGGTAAGCCGGCCGTGCTGCGCGCGGTGCGGGAAAATGAAGATCTGACAGCAAGCCTGAGTGCCGCGGCGCATTTGATTCATGGATCCTCCGAAGGGCGGTTCCGGATTACGTACGGCCCCGGCGGGCTGTGCAAGGAGGAAATTCGCGCCGTGGGCTTCGAATACGCGCCGCTTGCCCGGATGATCGAGCGGTACAATCCGGCCACGCTCCAAGAGGGCTACAACCATTTGGATGGCGAAGACGTGTATTTCGTACCCAATCCGGCTTCAGGCTTGCGGGCGGTGCGACAGGCGCTTTTACCTGCGGGCCTCCCAAGGTCCGCACGCATATGCGAACCGGCACTCCACTAGTAAAAGGCGCGCCACCAGCGACGGCCGCGCCCTCTTCGGCCGGCCGCTACCGCTGGCGCGTCTGCGCCGCGCTCTTCTTTGTCACCACGCTCATCTATCTCGACCGCCAGGTGCTGGGAGTGCTCGCGCCGGAATTGCAGCGCCTCATCGGCTGGAACGAGATCCAATACGGCAATATCGTCACCGCCTTTCAAGCCGCGTACGCATTAGGTCTGCTGCTGGCCGGGCGATTCATCGACCGCGTGGGCACGCGCCTGGGATACTCCATTGCGATCGCCCTGTGGACGTCCGCCACGCTGGGGCAATCGTTGGCGCGCACCGTGCTGGCCTTCGCTATTGCGCGGTTCGTGCTCGGGCTGGCCGAGGCGCCAAATTTCCCGGCGGCCATCAAGACGGTGGCCGAGTGGTTCCCGCGGCGCGAGCGGGCGCTGGCCACCGGCATTTTCAACTCCGGCGCGAACATCGGCGCCGTGGTCGCTCCGCTTACCGCGCCCTGGATCGCCGTTCACCTCGGTTGGCCATGGGCGTTCGTGTTTATGTCCGCCATCGGCGTAGTCTGGATCGCCGTTTGGGCTCGCACCTATCGCCGCCCGGAACAACACCCGCGCCTGGCGGCTTCCGAGCTGGCCTTCATCCAAAGCGAACCGGCGGAAGTGAGCGCTCCGGTGCCGTGGCGGAAGTTGCTGCCGCACCGGCAGACGTGGGCATTCCTGATCGGCAAATTCCTCACCGACCCAGTATGGTGGTTCTTTCTCTACTGGCTGCCGAAGTTCCTGAACGCACGCTACGGCCTGGCGCTCACCGGGTTGGGCTGGCCACTGGTGTTTGTGTACACCATGTCGATGGCGGGCAGCATCGCCGGCGGTTGGCTCTCCGCCCGCCTCCTCGCGCGCGGATGGAGCTTGAACGCGGCGCGCAAAACCGCCATGCTGGCCTGCGCGCTCACCGTCATCCCCATCGTCTTTGCGGCCGCCGCCCGCAGCTTCTGGGTCTCAGTGGCTCTGGTCGGACTCGCAGCCGCGGCGCACCAGGGTTGGTCCGCCAACCTGTTTACCATGACCTCCGATATGTTTCCCAAGCGGGCCGTCGGTTCGGTGGTGGGCATTGGCGGCTTCGGCGGCGCTCTCAGCAGCATGTTCAGCGCCACCTTCACAGGCCTGGTTCTGCAGGTCACCGGCAACTACTTTCCCATGTTCCTGCTGGCTGGATCGGCCTATTTGCTCGCACTGCTGATGATCCAGTTGCTCGTTCCCCAACTGAGTCCCGCCAAACTCGATGAG
>DATGKM010000061.1:0-10236 GCA_035294665.1 Bryobacteraceae bacterium
GGCGGCCTGTAGATCGGCGGGCCGAGTAAAGCGGCGGCACTTTTCGAAGAGGTCGTTGGACGCACTGCTCTTGGTTTTACCGGCGACTTCGGTGCTCGGTACGCGCATGCTGCTCAGCTCCATTCGTAGATTCGATACGTCTTGTACCGCTTGGCGCCCATCACCTCGAGCGAGCGATTCATCAGGATATTGTCCTCCAGAATCCAGGACATTTCGCACGGCCCATAGCCCAGCTTCCGTGCGTTGTGAACCAGCGTGGCATAAAAGGCCGCGGCAACCCCGGAACTCTGGTGCTCGTGCAGAACGCCCAGGGCCAGGACACGCACGGACTTGATGCCGCGCTGGTAATAGAGTATTTTTAGCAGTCCGGTGGGAAACAGCCGGCCATTGGCCCGTTTCAAAGCGTAGTTCACGTCCGGCAAAGCCAGCGCAAAGCCGATCATGCGATCGCCGGCTTCGCCAATCAGCACCAGCTCCGGCTTCAGGATCTGCTTCATGTCCTTGCCCATGAGTTGGAACTCTTCTTTGGACATGGGAGAGAAGCCCCAGTTGCGGCTCCAGATCGCCTCGTAGACCTCCCACACCCGGTCTACTTCCGCCTTGAATTGCTTCATGTCGATCGGGCGGATGCGTACGCCATGCCTGGCCAGCACGCGCCGCGCGGCTCGCTCGATCTTGTCCAGTTGGACCTGATCGGAAGTGCTTTCATATGCCAGCAGATCTTTAGCCTTCCGCAAACCGACCCGGTCCATCAGCACCGGGTAGTAGCGCGGATTGTAAGGCATCATCACCATGGGATCGGAATCGAAGCCTTCGATGAGCATGGCGCATTCGTAGTTTGTGGAAGGGTTTACGGGGCCGCGCAGCACTTTCGCGCCGCGCTCTCGAACCCACGCCCAGGCCCGGGAGAGCAGAGCCTCGGCCACTGCCGCATTGTCTACCGATTCGAAGAAACCAAAAAAACCGGTATCTTCGCCGTGGAACTGGTTGTGAGCGCGGTCCAGAATGGCGGCGATGCGGCCAAGCACGCGACCGTTACCGCGGGCGAGGAAGAACTCGGCCTCGGCGGTTTTGTAGAAGGGATGCTTGGCGCGGTCGAGCAGATCTTTCATCGCGATCCGCAGGGGCGGAACCCAGTGCGGATCGTCACGATAAAGGGAGTACGGAAACTCGATAAACTCTTTCAGCGCGGTTTTGTCAGCTTGATCCGCTCGAACAACTTCGATCCCTCCCAAGCGTTTACGCCCTTTCTTCGTTCAGCATCCGATAGAGCCTGGGGGTGGCCACCAGGAGGATGGCCGCTACCGCCGCCCCGGCCAGCACGTCGATCGTGTAGTGGTATCGAAGATAAACTGTAGCAAAAATGATGCTCGAAGTGTAGGCAAAATAAGGCCAGAAGAGGGACTTTCTGAGATGCCGGGCGGACCACCAGGCAAGCATGGTAAGTTCGGTGTGGCCGCTGGGAAAGCAGTCATAGGCGACCGACTCCAGGCGGTCGAGGCCGTTTTGCATGGTATGGAAAAACCATAGCCCGGCTAGTGGCACGTGCTGCAAATGAGCTAACTCGAAACGCGGACCTCGCGCCGGAACGATGACATAACCGGCATAAGAGACCAGGAAACCGAGCGAGATGAGAAAGGCATAGTATTGGAACTCGGCATACTTACGCTGCCTCCAGAACAGGAACGCAACCAACAGAACCGCCGGGACGAACAGGGTGTAAACCACCTGCAAATATTCCGTGAATGCCGGGAACTGAATCCTTTCGAGCCAGACAGTAGGGTGGGCTTGCCAGAGGGCATAGTCGAGATTGGCCAGCGACTGGTCGTAATCGCGGTGCCGCAGGGCGGGAACCAGGATATCCATCTCCCGGTACGACCACGCTACATAGAATAACGGATACCAGTTGCGGAACAGCCAGGAAGTCGGGTTCGGAAAGCGGATTTCAAATAGCAGCAGCAGCGCGCCCGCCACATGCAACAACACCAGGGCAGGGGCGTGCGGAAGGGAATGCCAGCCCAGGAGGATCAGCACCAGGACAAATGCGAAGTAGCCGAGGATCAGTTTATCGACGGGCCACAACCTGCGGGCGTATTCCTCTCGCTTCATCTACAGCGGCTGGGCGCGGAAGGCCACTTCTCCGAAATAGCTTTCGGCGGAGGTGCCGGTGTGCTGGGAGTTGATCTGTAGGCGGACGCCCTTGATTTCGGGGGCCTGCTTGCCAAATGCCTGTCTGTAATCGGCGGCGACGTTGCGGGATTCGGCGAGCCACTGGCCCACCTGCGCCGGGCCGGACTCGCAGACGATGGTATAGACGCGCACCAGAAAGTAGGAACCATTGGAATCGGCGGCGCCTTTGGGCGCCGTAGAGTCCCAAATGTAGGAGAGCACGCGGTGATCGGAAAACAGCACCAGCACCTGGGCCGCCTGATCGTCCGTGGCGATATGGCGGAAATCGCCGCCCTGCGGTAATTGGGTGACTTTCCATCGCCAGGTGAGGAACGGTGTCTGGTTCGGATTGACTTCCGTGCCGCGCTCGATACCGAAGGAAGAAGCCACGCTTTTGAAGCGGACACATGAATCGCCGCCGGCGGCGCAGGAATCGATATCGGCCCGGCCATGATTCACTTTGATGCGCCAATCCGGAGGGACACGGCCTTTATCGAAGCTTCGGGGATTAAAGACAATTACGGCCAGCTCGGAGGAAAACGCCGCTCCCGCAAGCACGAACGCAACCAAACTGCCGGCCAACCGTAACCTTTGCAATAATCCCCCTGGAAAGCATGCTGCTTCTTCTAATATCGCATGGAGACCTCAGCGTTTTCGGGCCGCGCACCGCGATCATTGAGTCTTCTGCTGCACTTTGTTGGCGCCCTTTTGCGTTTCCTGGGCGCCTTTGTTGGCGGTTTTCTTGGCGCCGCTCTTGGCTTTCCGGGCAGCCTTCTTCGTGGTTTTGGAGGTGGCGCTGCCGGCTTCTTTGCCGGCGTCTTTGGCGTTCTGTCCAGCTTGTTGGGCGTCCTGCTTGGCAGTAGTTTGGGCCCAGGCGCAGGAAGTCAAAAGGATGAGAGCGAGACTGCACTTCTGAAGAGTCAAATTCATAGGTCAAGAGGGAGCAGGTGGCAGGCCAGTGGGCGGTCCTTCACCATCGGCCGTTCGGAAAATAAAAGACCGCCTGGCGCACCCACCTTGGGCACACCAGGCAGTCCGGTCGATCGTGTGTTATTCGGCCAGCGATTCTTCGCCGGTGTCTTCGGGGAGGCCGCCGGCGTATTGCAGGCGGGTCTCCTCGTCGTAACCGGGGATGGTTTCGAGAGCAGGTTCGGCGATGGGCTCTTCAACCACGTCTTCACCGGCGATCTTGACCTGGCGGTAATACTCCATGCCGGTGCCAGCGGGGACGAGGCGGCCCATGATCACGTTCTCCTTCAGGCCGCGGAGCTGATCTACCTTGCCATTGATGGCGGCTTCGGTGAGCACGCGCGTAGTCTCCTGGAAGGATGCGGCGGAGATGAACGAATCGGTAGAAAGCGAAGCCTTGGTGATGCCTAGCAATTGGGCTTCGCCCGAAGCCGGCCGCCCGCCCGCCTCCACTACCTTCTGGTTTTCGGTGCGGAACTTGAACTTGTCGACGACCTCTTCCGGCAGGAATTCGGTATCTCCAATATCCTGGATTTTTACCCAGCGCATCATCTGCCGGACGATGGTTTCCAGGTGCTTGTCATTGATGTTGACACCCTGCAAGCGGTAGACTTCCTGAATCTCGTTGACCAGGTATTTTTGCAGTTCCTTCTCACCGAGCACGGACAGAATGTCGTGCGGATTGCGCGGGCCGTCCATCAAGGGCTCTCCGGCTTTTACCCGCTCGCCTTCCTGGACGTTGATATGAACGCCGCGGGGCAGCGAGTATTCGCGTTGTTCGCCATCGTCGCCGACGACGAAGATTTTGCGCTGGCCCTTGGTGATTTCGCCGTACTTGACCACGCCGTTGATCTCCGCGATGATAGCCGTCTCGCGCGGTTTGCGCGCTTCGAACAGTTCCACCACGCGCGGCAGACCGCCGGTGATGTCTTTCGTCTTGGTGGTTTCGCGCGGGATTTTTGCCAGCACGTCGCCCGCATGCACTTCTTCGCCGTCGCGCACCATGAGGTGAGCGTGCGTGGGCATCAGGTATTTCTTGCGGTCGCCCTTGCCCGGCTGCTCAGGCCGGACTTCGAGAGTGGGCTGGCGTTTCTCGTCGGGTGAATCGGTGACGACGAGCTGCGACATACCGGTCACTTCATCCACCTGCTCCTGCAGCGTCATGCCTTCGATCAGGTCGCGGAAGTGCACGGTGCCGCTGACTTCGGTCAGAATGGAGAAGGTGTAGGGATCCCACTCGAGCAGGATTTGGTTATTTTTCACGGGCGCGCCGTCTTCCGCCATTACGCGCGCGCCGTAGACGACAGGGTAGCGCTCTTTCTCGCGCCCCTTCTCATCGACGACGGCCAAGATGCCGTTACGGTTCATAGCTATCAGGTCGCCAGCCTTGCTCCGCACCGTCTGGATGCCAATGTATTTAGCGAACCCATCGGACTTGGCATCCTGCGTGGATTGCTCACGTCCGCCTGTTGCGGTTCCGCCGATGTGGAACGTACGCATGGTCAACTGGGTTCCGGGTTCACCGATGGATTGAGCCGCAATGACGCCTACCGCCTCGCCGCGCTCCACCAGCCGTCCCGTTGCCAGGTTGCGGCCGTAGCAAGCCACGCACACGCCGCGCTTCGATTCGCAGGTGAGCACCGACCGGATCTTCACCCGGTCGATACCCGCCAATTCAATAGCCTTCGCCAGGTCTTCGGTGATTTCCTGGTTGACGCCCACGATCACGTTGCCTTCGTAATCCTTCTGGTCTTCGAGAGCGACACGGCCGACAATACGGTCGCGCAACGGCTCGATGATTTCGCCGGATTCGATGATCGGTTCGACGTAGATACCTTCCGTGGTGCCGCAATCGTTTTCGGTGACGATCACGTCCTGCGCCACGTCGACCAGGCGGCGGGTGAGGTAGCCGGAGTCGGCGGTCTTCAACGCGGTATCCGCCAAACCTTTGCGCGCGCCGTGCGTGGAGATGAAGTACTGCAGCACGTTCAGGCCTTCACGGAAGTTGGCGGTGATAGGGGTTTCGATGATCTCGCCTGAAGGCTTAGCCATCAGACCGCGCATGCCGGAGAGCTGGCGGATCTGCTGTTTCGATCCGCGCGCGCCGGAATCGGCCATGATGTAAATCGGGTTCAAATAGCGGCCCGTGCGGTCGTCCTCTTCCATGGCCTGGAACATTTCATCGGAAACCCGTTCGGTAACTTTCGACCAGATTTCGATGATTTTGTTGTAGCGTTCGCCGTGGGTGATGGCGCCATCCTGGTATTGATTTTCGACAGCCACCACCTCCTTTTCGGCTTCGTGGACCAGCGCCTGCTTCTCACCAGGGACGACCATATCGTCGATGCCGATCGAAATGCCGGCGCGGGTCGCGTACAGGAAGCCCAGCGCCTTGATCTCGTCCAGCATTTGCACAGTCGTCTGTAAACCGAACTTGAGGTAGCAATACTGCACGAGCTGGCCGAGGCCCTTTTTCTTGAGCAGGCCGTTGACGAACGGCAGATCGGAGGGCAGGTGGTCATTGAGGATCACGCGGCCTACCGTGGTTTCCATGTACTGCTTGTTGAACTCAATCGGCTCGGTGTGCAGGACATTCTGATTGTCGAAAGCGTGTACGAGGTCGATCACGCGGCCGGTGTAACGCAGCTTGATAGGCGTGAGCGTCTCCACTTCGCCCATTTCGAGCGCGATGAGCACGTCGTCGGTGGAAGCGAAGGTGCGGCCCTCACCCCGGGCGCCCGGGCGTGCTTTGGTCAGGTAATAGCAGCCCAGCACCATGTCCTGAGTGGGAATGGCAATGGGGCCGCCATGGGCCGGCGAAAGGATGTTGTTTGAAGACAGCATCAGAGTGGCGGCTTCAATCTGCGCTTCCGGAGAAAGCGGAATGTGTACCGCCATCTGGTCGCCGTCAAAGTCTGCGTTGAACGCGGTGCAGACCAGGGGGTGAATCTTGATGGCTTTGCCTTCCACCAGCACCGGCTCGAAGGCCTGAATGCCGAGGCGGTGCAGGGTGGGAGCGCGGTTGAGCAGAATGGGATGATCCTTGATGACTTCTTCCAGGATGTCCCAGACTACCGGGTCCTGCTGCTCAACTAATTCTTTGGCCTGTTTGATCGTAGTGCAATGGCCGCGCTGCTCGAGGCGATGGTAGATGAACGGCTTGAACAATTCGAGCGCCATCTTCTTAGGCAGACCGCACTGGTTCAGGCGGAGATCCGGCCCAACTACGATCACGGACCGGCCGGAGTAGTCCACGCGCTTACCAAGCAGGTTCTGGCGGAAGCGGCCCTGTTTGCCCTTTAGCGTATCGGAGAGCGATTTCAGCGGGCGGTTGTTGGCGCCGCGCAGCACGCGTCCGCGACGGCCGTTATCGAACAGCGCATCCACGGCTTCCTGCAGCATGCGTTTTTCGTTGCGCACGATCACGTCGGGAGCGTGCAGCTCCATCAGCTTCTTCAAGCGGTTATTGCGGTTGATGACGCGCCGATAGAGGTCGTTGAGGTCGCTGGTGGCGAAGCGGCCGCCATCGAGCGGCACGAGCGGACGCAATTCCGGCGGAATTACCGGGATGACATCCAAGATCATCCACTCCGGCTTGTTGCCGGACTTGCGAAACGATTCGACGACGCGGAGGCGTTTTGCGAACTTTAGCTTTTTCTGCTGTGAAGATTCGGTGCGCATGCGCTCGCGAATTTCCGCGCTGAGCGCTTCCACATCGACTTTCTTCAGCAGCTCTTTGATGCCTTCGGCGCCCATCATCGCGACATATTTGCCTGGGAATTCCTGATCGAGCTGGCGCTTGCGCTCGTCGGTGATAACTTCTCCGCGGTTCAGTCCCGGAACTTCACCGGGATCGACGATCACGAAGGCTTCAAAATACAGAACACGCTCCAACTCGCGGAGCGTAATATCCAACAGGTGGCCGATGCGGCTGGGCAGGCCTTTGAAAAACCAGACGTGCGAGCAGGGGCTGGCGAGCTCGATATGGCCCAGGCGCTCGCGGCGCACGCGGGCAAGAGTCACTTCGACGCCGCACTTATCGCAAATCACACCGCGGTGTTTCATGCGCTTGTACTTACCGCACAAGCACTCCCAATCCTGGGTGGGGCCAAAAATGCGCGCACAGAAAAGACCGTCGCGCTCCGGCTTAAAAGTTCGATAGTTAATAGTCTCCGGCTTGGTAACTTCGCCGTGGGACCAGCTCCGGATTTTCTCCGGCGATGCCAGAGAGATGCGGATGGAGTCGAAATCCGCGATCAAATTCGCTCTATCGTATGGAGAGGATCTCAAAATAACCTCCAAAAGAAGCTAGAAGCTGAGGAGTTAAAAGCTAGAATGGCTTGCGGACGCGGCTTCTAGCTCCTAGCTTCTGAATTCTGTTTTTAGTCCGCCGCCAGGGCCATATCGGGCACTTCGCGCGGCTTTTTCATCAGTTCGACATCCAGGCACAGCGACTGCAACTCGCGGATGAGCACGTTGAACGATTCGGGAACGCCCGGTTCGATTGCGGCCTCGCCCTTGACGATGGCCTCGTAAATTTTTGCGCGGCCGTAGACATCGTCGGATTTGGCCGTGAGCAACTCTTGCAAAATGTAAGCGGCTCCGTAAGCTTCGAGCGCCCACACTTCCATTTCCCCGAAGCGCTGGCCGCCGAACTGGGCCTTGCCGCCGAGGGGCTGCTGCGTGATGAGCGAGTAGGGCCCGATGGAGCGCGCGTGGATCTTGTCGTCCACCAGGTGCGACAGCTTGAGCATGTAGATGTAGCCGACGGTGACGGGCTGTTCGAAGGTGGTGCCCGTCATGCCATCGACCAGGATGGTCTTGCCGGAAGAGGGGAGATTGGCTTCGGTGAACTTCTTTTTGATTTCGCGTTCGGTGGCGCCGTCGAACACCGGGGTGGCAAAGCTCACGCCCAGCGCCTTGGCGGCCCAGCCCAGGTGGGTCTCGAGGATCTGTCCCACGTTCATACGGGAGGGGACGCCGAGAGGATTGAGCACGATTTCGACGGGGGTGCCATCGGGCAGATACGGCATATCTTCTTCGGGAAGAATCCGCGCGATCACGCCCTTGTTGCCGTGACGGCCCGCCATCTTATCGCCGACGGAAAGCTTGCGCTTCATGGCGATGTAGACCTTGACCAGCTTAATGACGCCGGGAGGCAACTCATCGCCCTTGCGCAGCTTGCCGATTTTTTCCTCGGTGATTTTCTCCAGGACCTGCACCTGGCGCGACGTCATCTCTTCGATCTCGTCGATTTGCTCGTTCAGGCGCGGATCCTTGCTGGAGAGACGCATGCGTTTGAGGTCGCGCGATTTCATCTTCTCGATGAGTTCGCGCGTCAGCTCGGTGTCTTTGGAGAGCAGGCGCTTGTTGGTCTTTTCGTCGTGCAAGTCAGCCAGCAGCTTCTTGCCTTCGAGCAGGCTGCCGAGGCGCTTGGCTCGCTCGTCGGTGAGGATGCGGATTTCATCCTGTAAATTGCGCTGCAACCGCTGAATTTGCGATTCTTCGATGGCCTTGGAGCGCTCGTCCTTTTCCTGTCCCTTGCGGGAGAAGATTTTGCAATCGACGATGGTGCCTTCGATTCCCGGCGGGCAGTAGAGCGAAGCGTCTTTGACGTCGCCGGCCTTTTCGCCGAAAATGGCGCGCAGCAGCTTTTCTTCGGGAGTGAGCTGGGTTTCGCCCTTGGGCGTCACCTTGCCCACCAGAATGTCGCCCGGCTTGACGGTGGCGCCGATACGGATCACGCCGCTTTCGTCGAGGTTGCGCAGGAACGCATCGGCGATGTTGGGAATATCGCGGGTGATTTCCTCGGGACCGAGTTTGGTATCGCGGGCTTCGATTTCGAACTCTTCGATGTGAATCGAAGTGTAGTAGTCCTCCTTGACCAGCTTTTCGCTGACCAGGATGGCATCTTCAAAGTTGTACCCGCGCCAGGGCATAAAGGCCACCAGGACGTTGCGGCCGAGAGCGAGCTCGCCCTGATCGGTGCAAGGGCCATCGGCTAAAACCTGACCTTTCACGACGCGCTGGCCAACGCGCACGATGGGCTTCTGGTTGATACAAGTGTTCTGGTTGGAGCGCTTGAATTTGATGAGCTGGTAGATATCGGCGCCCACTTCGCGCGAGAGCTGGCCTTCGTGGCTGGCGCCTTCGACGCGGACGATGATGCGCTCGGAATCGACCGAATCCACAATGCCGGAGCGTTTGCAGAGCACCACGGCGCCGGAATCGCGGGCGGTGACGTGCTCCATGCCGGTTCCGACATAGGGAGCTTCGGCGCGCAGCAGCGGCACGGCCTGGCGCTGCATGTTCGATCCCATGAGGGCGCGGTTGGCGTCGTCGTTTTCAAGGAACGGAATCAGGCTGGCGGCGACGGAGACGAGTTGCTTGGGGCTGACATCGATGTATTGGATTTCGTCCCGCGGCTTGAGCACGAAATTGCCGGCCTGGCGGGCATTGCAGAGGTCGGGCACGATGCGGCCGGTCTCATCCAACTGCACGTTGGCCTGGGCCACGATCCACTTGTCCTCTTCCCAGGCGGACAGATACTCGCAATGGGCTTCGTATTCGGCCGGCTGCTTTTTGGCGCCCAGTTTCCGGTTGGCCTCTTCCGCCTGCACGCGCGGAACGATATCGCCGACCTTGTATTCGGTGTCGCCGGGGTTGAGAATTTTGACTTCGTCGACCACTACACCCTTGACTACTTTGCGATAGGGGCTCTCGATAAAGCCGTATTCATTGATGCGGGCAAAGCAGGAGAGCGAAGAAATCAGCCCGATGTTGGGACCTTCCGGCGTTTCGATGGGGCAGATGCGGCCATAGTGGGTGGGGTGAACGTCGCGCACTTCGAAGCCGGCGCGTTCGCGGCTCAGACCGCCGGGGCCCAGAGCCGAAAGACGCCGCTTATGGGTGATTTCGGAAAGCGGGTTGGTCTGGTCCATGAACTGTGACAGCTGCGAAGAGCCGAAAAACTCGCGGATGGCGGCCATGACCGGCTTGGCGTTGATCAGGTCATGCGGCATCGCGGTCGACATTTCCTGGTACACGCTCATCTTTTCCTTGATGGCGCGTTCCATGCGGACCAGGCCGATGCGGAAC
>DATGKM010000062.1:0-19690 GCA_035294665.1 Bryobacteraceae bacterium
TGGCGTTTTTGGGTTACGCGCTTTGGGTCACGCTCAAACATTTACTGAAGCGCCGGCCGGCGATCGCCCCCAAGCCATCAGAGAGCGGAGTCGAAAATGCCCAACCGATGACGCCGATGAAAGCGATCGCGCTGCTCTCCATGCTGCAAAGCGCAGACATCGTTCCACCGACCACCGATGGCCGCGAGATCCGCTTGCGCCGCATTACTTCAATAGTTTAGGCGAGGTTTCGCCGGTTTGGTGACGAACTTGGGTTAGCAGCGGAAGACGTCTTCGAGGGTGCGGGCGTCGAGAACGCGTTCGCTGAGTTCGTCTAGTTCCTGCCACGGTAATTGCTGGAGCCGTTCTTCGGCCCAAGTAGGAAGGGGGCCGAAGGCGGCCGTTCCGCCGAGCACGTCGAGGCGGGTGTTGCGAACCTCAGGAAGTTTCGACACTTAGCCGGCGGGCCACAGTAGTGCCAGTGAGTTCGCGTAGGGCGAGGCTGGCTGACTGGAGCACCAGCTTGAACGCGACATCATACTCGCGCATCGAGGGCGGGCAGGCTGGGTTGCGCGATGGCTTCGGCGAGGTCCTTCAGGAACAGCGCGGCCTGGGCGCCATCGGTGACGCGGTGGTCGCACGAGAGCGTGAGCGTCATCATCGGACGGATGCCCGGCTTGCCATCCACCGGGACAACCCGATCGGCGATGCGGCCGACCGCCAGGATGGCGGCCTGCAGCGGAGTGATGATGGCGTTGAACGCGTCCACGCCGTACATGCCGAGATTGCTGATGGTGAAGGTGCCGCCGGCGACGTCCTGCGCGCGCAGTTTGCCGCTGCGGGCGCGTTCGGTCAGTTCGGCGCGGAGGGCGGCAATTTCGGCCAGGGAGAGCGCGCTCGCATTGGGAATGACAGCGGTCACAACGCCATCGTTAACCGCTACGGCGATGCTGATGTTGACTGCGGGGTTGAACTCGATGGATTCACCCGTCGAATGCGCATTTAGCTTGGGATGTCTGAGCAGCGTGTGGGCGGTGAGAGCAACCAGAAGGTCTGTGTGGGTGACCTTGTCGCGCCCGGCCCGTTCGCGGGCCTCGATCAGTGCGCCGGCATCCACGTCGCGCACCAGGAAGAAATGCGGGGTCGTGGTCCAGCTTTGCGTCGTGCGCTCCGCCATCAGGCGAGCGATCGCGCTCAGCGGCGCCGTAACAGGGGCGGGCGCCTTCGCCACGGCTTCCACGTCTTCCGTGGTGATCACGCCATCGGGGCCGGTGCCGTGCACCTTGCTCAGATCGATGCCCAACTCTTTGGCCAGGCGCTTGGCCTTGGGAGAGGCTTTGGCGGTGACGGGTTCCGCGGCTTTGCCAGAGGCCGGCGCAGCCACCGGCGGCGCGCCGGCTTGCGCGTGACGCGCTTGTTCGATCACGGCTGCCGCGGCCGTCGCTTCTTCGGCCGGCGGGGTTTCGCCGGGCGCCACGATCCATGCAATGGTGCGGCCCACCGGCACGTCTTCGCCTTCCGCGGAGCGCACCCCGGCCAGCACGCCATCCGCCGGGGCCTCCACTTCGAAGGTGATCTTATCGGTTTCGATCTCCACCAGCGGCTCGCCTTTTGAGATCCTATCGCCTTCCTTTTTGATCCAGGATAAAATCTTTCCGGTTTCCTGCGCGAGTTCCAGGGCGGGCATTACGACGCTGACGGCCATGAGTTAGCGGGACACTCCTACCTGTTCGGCCTTGGCGCTGGCCTCCACCATCTCCGCTACCCGGCGGCTCGGAGCCGGTTCGGTTTCGCGCACCGTGGAAAGCGGCCCGTTCACCGTAAAATACTGCGTGCCGGCCACGAGCAGTTCTTCCGCCGGAAACCGGGTGATCACTTCGTGGCCGGTCTCGGTGACTACGATTTCCTCTTCGATTCGGGCGGCGCTCCAGCCGTCCTTCGACGGCCAGAACGTTTCCAGCGCAAAAACCATGCCGGGCTTGATTTCGTGTGGATGTTCGAGCGAGACCAGGCGGCTGATGACGGGCTTTTCCCAAATCGCCAGCCCAATGCCGTGACCGAATTGCAGGGCGAAAGCCGCCTCTTCATTCGCGAAGCCGAATTCCTGGGCTTTGGGCCAGACGGCGGCGATTTGCGCAGTGGTGCAGCCGGGCCGGACCAGCGAGATGGCGGCGTCCAGATATTCGCGGCAGCGCTTGTAGGCATCCACCAGCGCGTGCGACGCGTAGCCGATCGAGAAGCAGCGGTAATAGCAGGTGCGATAGCCCATGTAGGAGTGGAGGATGTCGTAATACACCGGGTCGCCGGGCCGGAGGATGCGATCGGAGAACAGGTGGGGATGCGGGTTGCAGCGCTCGCCGGAGATGGCGTTGATGCCTTCCACGTATTCCGACCCTAAATCGTAAAGAACCTTAGAGGCTAAACCGACGGCTTCGTTTTCGCTGAAGCCGGGCTTCATGGCGCGGTACAGTTCCTCGTAAGCGGCGTCCACCATCATGGCCGAGGTATTCAGCAGCGCGATTTCATCCTGCGACTTGATGACGCGCGCGTCGCTCATGAGCTGCTGGCCATCCACCACCGTGATGCCTTCCTTCTGCAGGGCGAAGAGGATGGGCGGCTCCACCACATCGATGCCCAGCGGCTGTTTGTGGAGGCCGCGCATTTCGAGCTCGATCTTGATTTTGCGCGCGACATCTTCGGCTCGTCCCATTTCCGGGGACATGGCGCCGCGCAGCAGCGGAATGCCGGCGCGGGAGCGCTCGCCCAGCCACGGGCAATTGAGCTGGTGGTGCTTGGCGGCCGAGCCGAAATCCCACAGGATCGGCTCATCGCCTTGCGGCAGCAACGTGAACCGGCTGATCTTATCCTGCGCCCAGGTTCCGATGTGAGTGGCAGTCAGATAGCGGACATTATTCATGTCGAAGCAGAGCAGCGCGCCCATCTCCGACTTGGCCAGCAGCGCTTTGGCGCGCGCCAGCCGGTCCCGGCGCAGCCGGTCGAAATCGATCCGCTGCTCCCAATCGACTGCCATGGTTCCGTGAGTCTTGAGTGCCATATGAAACTCCTGGGTTAATTGTGAATCCATTATTTGCCTAGTAGTGCCTTCGCCGCTTCGAATACCGCTTTCTCAGTCGGGACCGTCGCATCCTCGAGCGGCGGCGAAAACGGAATCGGCACGTGCATCGCGCCCATCCGTTTCACCGGCGCTTCCAGGTCGAAAAACGCGCCTTCGGCGATCACCGAGGCCAGCTCGGAGGTGGCACCGTAGCGGCCATAGCCTTCATCCACGACGATGACGCGGGAAGTCTTCCGGGCCGATTCGATCAGGGTTTTCTCGTCCAGCGGCCACAGAGTTCGGGGGTCGATCACTTCCGCGCTGATCTCGTATTCTTCGAGCAGTTTGGCCGCCCCCAGAGCGACTTGCACCATGCTGCTGGTAGCCACGATGGTGATATCGTCGCCGGCGCGCTTAATATCGGCGGCGCCGAGCGGGATGGTGTACTCTTCGGTGGGCACCGGGCCTTTCATCCGGAACATCATCTTGTCTTCAAAGAAGACCACCGGATTGTCATCGCGAATCGCGGATTTGAGCAGGCCCTTGGCGTCATAGGGAGTGGACGGCAGCACGACTTTCAAACCGGGTACGTGGCACATCCAGGCATGCAGCGACTGAGAATGCTGCGCGGCGGAGCGGCGGGTAGCGCCGAGAGTGGCGCGCATCACCATCGGAACTTTCCATTTGCCGCCGGACATGTAGTGCACCTTGGCGGCCTGGTTGACCATCTGGTCCATCGTGAGGCCGATGAAATCGCCGAACATGATATCGACCACGGGCCGCAGGCCGGTCATGGCGGCGCCCACGGCGATGCCGGTGAAGCCGGCTTCGGAGATGGGCGTATCCAGCACGCGCTCCGGGCCGAATTCGTTCACGAGGCCGTTCAGCACTTTGAAGGCGGTCCCGGCTTCAGCCACGTCTTCGCCCATGACGAGTACCCGCGGGTCGCGGCGCATCTCTTCGGCGAGCGCTTCGCGAACGGCTTCGCCAAGAGTGATTTCGCGGGTGGCTTCTTTGATCATGGAGGCTGTTTCAGGCATAGACATCCTGGTCTACTTTATCGGCTGCGGGATATGGGGCGGCAATGGCGAACTGCACCGCCTGGTCTACTTCGGTTTGGACTTCGGCTCGCATCGAGTCGAAGTTGGCCGGCGGAACGCCCTGTTCCGCCAGCCAGTCTTCGAGGACCTTTAGCGGGTCCCGCTCGGCTTTCCAGCGCTGCTCTTCCTGTTTGGAGCGGTAGTAATCGCGGCTCACGTCGCCCACGTGATGGCCGTGGAACCGGTAGGTGTTGGCTAACAGGAAAGCGGGTCCCGCGCCCTGGCGCGCGTGATCCACGGCCTGCTTCGCGGCCGCGTAGACGGCCCGCGCATCCTGGCCATCCACGCTTTCGGCCGGAAGACCGAAGCCCCGGGCGCGCGTCAGAATGTCGCCGGCGGTGGTGTCGGAATAGTGCGTGTACTCGTTGTAGAGGTTGTTTTCGCAAAGATAAATCACCGGCAGCTTCCACAACGCGGCCATGTTCATTACTTCGTAGAGCACGCCCTGGCCGAGCGCGCCCTCGCCGAAGAAGCAGACGCACACACGGCCGTTGCCCAGCCGTTTGGCCGCGAACGCCGCCCCGGTGGCGATGCCGGCGCTGCCGCCCACAATGGCGTTGGCTCCCAGATTGCCGGTATCGGGATCGGCGATGTGCATCGAGCCCCCTTTGCCTTTGCAGTAGCCCGCCTCTTTACCCAGCAGTTCGGCGAACATGCGGTCGAGCGCGGCCCCTTTCGCGATGCAGTGGCCGTGACCCCGGTGCGTGCTGGTGATGTAGTCTTCGCGGGTAAGCGCCTCGCACACGCCCACCGCCACGGCTTCTTCACCGATGTATAAATGCGCCAGCCCCGGCATCAGGGCGCGCGTGTACAGGTCGTTCACCTGCTCTTCGAACAGCCGGATCATCAGCATCCGGCGGTACATGCGCAGCCCGCGCTCTAGCTCCGGAGACTGGGAGTTCGGTACTGGGGAATGGGGAACGGCGACTGTGCTCATTTGTTTACTCCGGACATCTTGCTTAGCACTTGAAACATAATGGCGAAATCCTGTTTCTCGAGGCCCATGGCCCGCGCGGCGCTAAGGAACTCATTCGAGATGGCCGTGGTGGGCAGAGGCACCGCCAGTTCGCGTCCCAGATCGAGAGCCAGCGTCAAATCCTTCTGCATCATGTTGCAATCGAACCAGGCTTCTTCCGGCATGCCAAGGACAAACGGGCCGCGGTATTGCACCATGGGCGATGCGATCGCGCTGTGGGTCAGAACCTCGACCGCCGTCTCGCGCGAGATGCCGCTCTTTTCGGCGAGCAGCACCCCTTCGGAAAACGCCAGCATTTGCGAAGTCAGGCTTAAATTCGTGGCGATCTTCATCACCAGCGCCAGCCCGTTCTCGCCCACGTACGTGGCTTTGTTTCCGATCTCGAGCAAGAGCGGCTTCACCTTTTCGAAAGTTTCGCGGCGGCCGGCGGCCATGAACGAGAGCTTGCCCTGTTCGAGAGTGATCACGCTGCCGGAAACCGGCGCGTCCATCATTTCGGCGCCTCTTTCGCGCGCGCGCGCCGCCAGGGCGCGGCTGACATCGGGGCTCACGGTGCTCATATCCACCCAGATTTTGCCGGGGCCCAACCCGGCGATCACGCCATCGTCGCCATTTGCGATATCTTCGAGCGCCTGCGAGTTGGTCACCATCGACAGCACCACATCCGCGGATAAAGCCGCGGCGCGCGGCGAATCGGCCCACTTCATGCCTTTATCCAGCAGCCATTGCGCCTTCGAACGGGTCCGGTTATAGCCGAAAACGGTGTGGCCCTTATTCAGCAGGCGGGCCGCCATGCGGCCGCCCATCACACCAAGGCCGGCGAATGCGAGCTTAGCCATGAGGTTAATCGATCCAAACCGTTTTGATGTTGGTAAATTCGCGAATGCCGTGAACGCCCAGTTCGCGTCCGTGGCCCGACCATTTTACGCCGCCGAAGGGGAGGCGGGGGTCGGAGGCAACCATTTTGTTGATAAAGACCAGGCCCGCTTCGAGTTCATTCACGAACCGCTCGGTTTCTGCCGGATCGTTGGTCCAGGCGCTGGCTCCCAGGCCGAAGCGGGTGTCGTTGGCGATGCGGATGGCGTCGCCGATATCTTTGGCGCGAAACACGCAGGCCACCGGGCCGAACAGTTCTTCCCGATAGCCGGGTGAATTTTCGGGGATATCGGCCAGAATCGTGGGCGAATAGAAGGCTCCGGGGCGATTGAGCGGATGGCCGCCGGTGACCAGGCGGGCCCCGGCTTTGATAGTAGTTTCCACTTCTTTCTGCAGCTCTTCGACGGCTCCCTTCGAGGAGAGCGGGCCGAGTTCCGTTTTCGGGTCCATGGGATCGCCGATGGTGACCGACTGCATTTTGGCCGCGAAACAGCGCTCGAATTCATCCGCAATCGGTTCGGCGACGATGAAGCGCTTGGCGGCGATGCAGGATTGGCCGTTGTTGATCAGCCGGGCCTTCACCGCCCAAATGACGGCCTGCTCCAGGTTGGCGCTGGGCATGATGACGAAAGGATCGCTGCCGCCCAGTTCGAGCACAACCTTCTTAATGCGGCGGGCGGCGGAAACGCCCACTTCCACGCCGGCGCCTTCACTGCCAGTGAGCGTAGCCGCGGCGACGCGCGGATCCGCCAGCACCGCTTCCACCTGCCGCGAACCGATCAACAGGGTTTGGAACGCCCCTTCGGGGAAACCGGCGCGCCGCATAATTTCTTCGATCTTGAGCGCGCATTGCGGCACGTTGGAGGCGTGCTTCAGCAGTCCGACGTTACCGGCCATGAGGCTGGGCGCGATGAAGCGGAAGACCTGCCAGAAAGGGAAATTCCACGGCATCACCGCCAGCACCACGCCCAGCGGCTGATATCGCACGTAACTGCGGCGCGCGTTGGTTTCCACGATTTCGTCGGACAGAAAACGTTCGGCATTTTCGGCGTAATAGCGGCAGGCCCAGGCGCACTTGACCGCCTCGTCCACGGCCGATCGCCAGGTTTTGCCCATTTCCGTGGTCATGAGCCGGCCGAGATCTTCCTTCTCCGCTTCCAGGATTTCGGCGGCGCGGCTCATCATGGCGGCGCGCTCCGCGAAGGAAAGGGCGCGGAACTTGGGAAAAGTGGCGGAGGCAAGCGCGAGTTTCGCTTCGACGGTGGCTTCCGAAAGCGGCTCGAACGATTTGAGAAGTTCGCCCGTCGCGGGATTGATGCTGGCTATGGCCATTGCGGTGGTCTCCCATTTACGCGAAACCAACAGTCTACCAGCATCGTCGGCCCCCGTCAGGGAGCCGCCCCCCCTACTGCACCGTCAGCATAGCCGCCGGTGTCGCCACTCCGCCCACCGTCACCACAACCGGCTGCTGGCCCGTCGGAACATTAGCCGGCACGGTGTAGTTCACCTGCACCACCCCCACCAGCGCCATCGGGATGCCGACGAAAGTCGTGGGCGCGTTCACCCCGCCGATCGTCACCGTCACCGGCTGCGCCGGCGCGGGCAGATTCGCAATCGGCGTGCCCGCCGCCGGCGCCGCGCCGTCCGCCACTGCCGGCATCACCGCCCCCGCTCCCGTAATAAACAGCGTCACCGTCTGGCCGCGATCCGCCGTCGCGTTCGGCACCGGAGCGTCGCTGGCATCCACGAAAATGCCCGGCGCCGCGGCCGCCACCGTGAACGGCGCCGAAGCCGTATGGCCATTGTTACTGATCGTCACCGTGGCATTGCCGGCCGGAGTCTCATAAGGCACCTGCAAGTTGATCTGGTTCGGAGAAACGTAAAGCAGATACGCCGGAACATTATTGACGCTCGCGGTAACGCCCTGCATGCTTATGGGCAAGGGAACGTTAGAGGCGCTTTGAGCCCCGGGCGCAAGTTGCGATCCGAAAATGGAAATCAGCTCCCCGGGAGCGATCGCTTGCTTATATGACGCCGCGTTGACGATGGCGGCAATCGAGGGAGATGCTGGCGTGATTTGGCCGCCCCCGCCCGAAGACTTCCAAGCCGTCAGCAGCGCGCCCGCATCCACCGTCCCGATTCCGGTCACCTGGTCGTACCCCGGCCCCGCGTTGAAGCCCGCGCTCCCCGTATCGCAGCCGCGCTGGAAAGTCCGGCAAGTGCTCACAATGTTATTGCCGGTCGTAACGTCGTGGTAACCCGCCGGCGTGGATTGCGCCAGGCTGTAAAGCTGCGGGTTGATGTTTCCCAGCCCCGGCGTCGCTTGCGCTCCGGAAGTCATCAGGTGCTGGTTGACTAATGCAAACATACCCGCGAATGTTGGCGCGCCTGTCGAGGTGCCGCCCACAATCATCTGGCACGGGTTTGGCGGGAGGGTGCCGGGACAGCCACCGCGCGTATAATCGCTCGAATAAATGATGTAGCCATCATGGTCGGCCGAAGCACTGATGGAAACGTCCGGCACGTCGCGCGCCCCGTCGGCAGGCACGCCCGCGCCGGTCTGCCAGGATGGCTTGGCGAAATATATGCTCGCTCCGCCACCGCTGGCCGAAGGGCTCCCATCGGCTGCCGAGTCGTTCCACGCAATCTCCGGAATATAACCCGTCGCGGAGCCGCCACCGGCATCGTTCGTCGCATTCCAGTAGTTCCCGGTGCCCTCGCTGAATTCCGTACCCCCCACCCCCGTCACTTCCGGAATGCTGGCCGGCACATCCACCGAGATGATACTTTCCGGGTTCGGAATGGGGTCGCCGACGCAGTCGGTCGCGCCACTATCTCCAGACGCCGAAAACCAAGTGATACCCTCGGCGTTCGCCTGCTGCGCCAGAGACTCCAGACTCACGACCTCCGCTGCTTGATACGCGTATTCGCAATCGCCGTAACTCATGCTCAACACCGGCGCCAGGTTCTGGTCGATCGCGTACTGCGCGGAGACCAGCACATCGGTCGAGTAAACATAAATTACCGTTGCGTTCGGCGCCACCGCCCCCGCCAGTTCAATATCCAGATCCGCTTCGCTCAAATCCCCGCAGTTCGTTTGCGTCGTGTCCGTGCAAGGCGGAACAATCCCGGGGTCCTGGGGGCCGGCGAGCACTTGCTGCAAGCATGGCGTGCTTGTGCAAGCCTGATTAGGCGCTGGGAAACTCATTGCCGGCAGATTAAACGCGCTTCGGAACTGCTGAATATCGGCCGTACGGATATCGGTCTGCCCTACCACCACAATGCTCTGCCCGGCCCCGTTCAACCCCGCGTTGTATAGCGGCTTCAGATTGTAAATCGTTGCAATATCTTCCGGCGCCAGGTAATGGTCGCCCGAGGCGTCGGTGTAGTCCGGCTTTGCGCCCGGAGCCATCCCTCTCGGCTTCACACGCGCCCGCAAGCGGAAGTCGTTCAGCCCCCTCACGCCCCCGATCACACCGCTAAATGCCGCCGGAATCGACGGATTCGTCGCGTTGGCAAAATGCGATTCGCCATTGATTACATACCGGTGAAGCTGCGTTCCAAATGCCTTCTCCACCGCGGCCGCCGTTCCGCTCACGCTGATCGCGTTGCGCGATTGCGCCACGCCGGTCACTTGCAAATTTTGGCTCTGCAGCCATGCCTCGATCTTGTTGATATCGTCCTGGTTCGCCCCGAATTGCGCCGCGAATTGTTGCGGCGTGAGCCATTTGTGATAGTTCGGCGAGGCCGGGTCCTGTTGTTCGGCCAGCAAATGTTCGAGCGCCGCCTGTTGCGCCGCCGAGCGTTTCAGCTCCACCGTGACCCGCGGAAGAACCATGTTCGGATCCACCGCGCCCTGGTCGTATTGCGGCAGCGCCTGCGGATGCACATGGCCGGCCAGCGTGATCCGCTGCGTGTTATCGATTCGGCCCGCAATCCGGCTCGGCTGCGCCAAACCTGCCACAGGCGTCAGGCAAACCGCTCCAAACAAAATAAGAAGTGACGTTTTAGGCATATGCGTTCCAGAAAAGAGAAACACGTCGAGCAGCCGGGGACGCGCCGGGACCGCATGTTTCTCGTGACGCCATGCCGCTGAAGCGGGTTTCATCCGTTCCACAAAGTGCGATATACCTTACCTACATGATCGAGCCCGTTAAGAATGATAAACATTTCTGGAACCGGCGCGCCTTCCTCGCCACCTCGCTGGCGGGCGCCGCGCTTCCCCACGCCCACGCGCAGAACCTGCCGGCCCTCTCCACTCCCACCCCGCGCGACTGGTCCAAACAGGAGCCTATCCAATATCCCGATCCCGATATCGTCGCTTTCGATAACCGCTTCCGCCGCTACATTCTCAACTCGCCCATCAAGCGTCTCTACACCGGCACTCTCTGGGCCGAAGGTATCGCCTGGAATGGCGTGGGCCGCTACATCGTCTGGAGTGACATCCCTAATAACGTGCAGATGCGCTGGATCGAAGAAGATGGCCACGTCTCCGTGTTCCACAATCCTTCAGGTTATAGCAATGGCAACACCTTCGACTATGAAGGCCGCCAACTCTCCTGTGAGCACGGCAACCGCCGCGTGTCCCGCTACGAAAATAATGGAACTCTCACCGTCATAGCCGACAAGTATCAGGGCAAGCGGTTGAACTCGCCGAACGATATCGTCGTCCATCCCGATGGCGGCATCTGGTTCACCGATCCCATCTACGGCATCCGCGGTTACTACGAAGGCTTCAAGGGTGACTCCGAGTTGAAGCCGGCCGTCTACCGCGTGGATGGAAAAACCGCTCAGATGGATAAAGTAACCGACGACCTTGACCAGCCCAACGGAATTTGTTTCTCGCCCGATTACAAAAAGGTCTACATCTGCGATACCGGCTCCGGCCGCGATATCCGTGTCTACGATCTGGAAGGCAAAACTCTCCGCAACGGAAAACAATTCGTAGTGCTCGATATGCCTTCCGAAAAAGGCCAGCCGTCCAAGCCGAATTCCGGCGGCCCCCCCTCCGCCGCCGATGGCATCCGCTGCGATATCGAGGGCAACATCTGGGCCGGCGCCCGTCCCGGCGTCCAGGTCATCACCCCCGCCGGCGAGCGCATCGGCATGATCCGGCTGCCGGAAACCTGCGCCAACCTCTGTTTCGGCGGCACAAAACGCAACCGCCTCTTCATGGCCGCCAGCCAGTCGCTCTACTCCGTCTACGTCGATACCGTAGGCGCCCACATCGCTTGAAAATCGCGTTCCTACGAAAAATTTTCTGCCGCGGGCGGGACAATGGCAGGCGTCGCCAGAATCTCCCCGGGCATCGGCTGCAGGGTGGCATAATCGCCAAGCTTCTGCAGCCCTTCCACCAGTTGTCGCGTAGCCTTCGCCTCGTTCCGCCGGTCGTAGTAGGCTTTTTTGCCTAGCTTCTTGTATAGGCTGCCGTCTCGAACCACGTAGAACATGATCACCGGGAGTTGATGGGCCACCGCCAGGATGGCCTTCTGCTCGCCGCGCGGGCTGCGCACCCGCCGGAAGAGCCAGTCAGATGGCAATCCTTCTTGTGCGATACTGCCCGGGCAAAGCACGCGCCGCACGTAGGGGTTGCCCTTGCGGGGGGGGCCCACTTATGCGCTTGCCGCCGAGACCGGTCTTCGATTCGCGAGACGGCACACCCATTTTCGCGCGCTCGCGCCCTTTTTCATCCACGCCAACTGCGCGCCCCTGCGGGGCGCGGAATGCTGTTCATTGTCCGTGCCGAACTATATCGCTTAAATATTCTTGACAAATATAAGCGCAGATTTTATTATTGTAATCAGGTAAGGTTAAGTAAGCCTTCCGAACTAAACTAGAGGAGTTGCCAAAACAATGTCTCTGAGCCATTTCGATCCGCTTGTGAACCTGCGCATGTTCGAGGATGCCTTTACGCGCATGCTGACCGAGCCTTCCTCCAATCGTCCCTGGTCGCCCGCCGTCGATATCTACGAGACGGAGAACGAGCTGGTGCTGAAGGCCGACTTGCCGGAAATAAACCAGAAAGACATCGACGTGCGCGTGGAAAATCAAACACTTACGATTTCCGGAACGCGCCAATTCGAGAAAACCGACGACAAGAAGGGCTATCACCGGATGGAGCGCAGTTACGGGAGCTTCGTCCGCAGCTTCGCCATTCCGAACACGTTCGACACCGATAACATCAAAGCCGAGTACCAGAATGGGGTGCTGTCGGTCACTCTTCCCAAGAAGGAAGCGGCCAAGCCGCGTCAAGTTAAAATCGAAGTGAAGAATTGACGCATCAAATATGAGGAGCCGGGAATCAGGGTCAGGGGCAGGACCTTTCCCGGCTCATGTCCCGTGTGTTCCTGCTCCGAGGGAAAAATGTTCCGTTTAGACAAACTAACCCAAAAAGCCCAGGAAGCCTTGCAGCAGTGCCAGGCGATTGCCGAGAAGAATCAGAGCCAGGTGATTTTCCCCTTGCACCTGCTGGCGGCGTTAGCCGAAGAAAAGGAAGGGGTAGTTCGGCCGGTTCTGGAAAAAATCGGAGTGCAGCCGGATGCTCTCCTGGGCGAGACGCAGCGCCTGCTGGCGCAGTTTCCGCGCACGTCGGCCCCGCAGCCGGGTATGTACCTATCCCAGCCGCTGAATGAAGTAATGGAGCGCGCCTTCACCGAAGCGGAGCGCTTCAAAGACGAGTTTGTTTCGACTGAGCACCTGCTTCTCGCGCTCGCCGAACAGCGCCAGGATCCGGCCGGACAGTTGCTCGACCGCGCCGGCGCCACGCACGATGCGATCCTGAGAGCCCTGGTGGCGATCCGCGGAACGCAGCGGATCACGGATCAGAATCCGGAATCGAAATACCAGGCTCTGGCGCGCTATGCCCACGATCTCACCGAATCGGCGCGGCAGGGCAAGCTCGATCCCGTCATCGGGCGGGAGGATGAGATCCGCCGCATTATGCAGGTACTCAGCCGCCGCACCAAGAACAACCCGGTGTTGATCGGCGAGCCGGGAGTGGGCAAAACGGCCATCGTGGAAGGCCTCGCCCAGCGGATGGTGCGCGGCGACGTGCCCGACCAGCTCAAAAACAAGCGGCTGGTCATGATCGATCTCGGCTCCATGATCGCGGGCACCAAGTTTCGCGGCGAGTTCGAGGACCGTCTCAAAGCCGTGGTTCGCGAAATCATCGACTCGAACGGCGAGATCATCTGCTTCATCGACGAGTTGCACACCCTGGTGGGCGCCGGATCGGCCGAGGGCGCAATCGACGCGGCTAACCTCCTCAAACCCGCGCTGGCGCGGGGCGAGCTGCGCTGCATCGGCGCGACCACCCTCAACGAGTACAAGAAGCACGTGGAGAAGGATGCCGCTCTGGCCCGCCGCTTCCAGACCGTGATGG
Organism: Bryobacteraceae bacterium; assembly: GCA_035294665.1. GTDB lineage: Bacteria > Acidobacteriota > Terriglobia > Bryobacterales > Bryobacteraceae > PSRJ01. The sequence goes on from DATGKM010000062.1 coordinate 13,368, forward strand.
TGGGAGAGCCGTCGGTGGACGATACCATCGCCATCCTGCGCGGGCTCAAGGAGAAATTCGAAATCCACCACGGCGTGCGCATCAAGGATTCGGCTATCATTGCTGCCGCGGTGCTTTCCCAACGCTATATTGCCGACCGGTTCCTGCCGGACAAAGCCATTGACCTGATCGACGAAGCAGGCTCCGCACTGCGGCTCCAGATCGGCTCCATGCCGATTGAGATCGATGAAATGGACCGGCGGATTGCGCATCTCGAAGTGGAGCGGCAGGCGCTGACCAAAGAAAAAGATGCGGCATCGTTTGAGCGGCTGCGTCACGTGGAAAATGAACTGGAGCGGCTGCGCGGCGAGGCGGCCGGCCTGAAGGAGCGCTGGAACCGCGAAAAAACCGCTATCTACCGCGTGAAAGAACTGAAAACCGAGCAGGAGAACCTGCGCAATGAGGAAGAGAAGGCCCGCAATGTAGGCGATTGGGAAAAAGCCGCCCAGCTTCGCTACGGCCGCCTCTCGCAAATCGAAAAAGACATCCAGACCGCCGAGCAGGAACTCGAAGCGGTGAAGGAAAACGCCCTGCTCAAAGAAGAGATCGACGAAGACGATATCGCGCGCATCGTAGCCAAATGGACCGGCATTCCGGTGACGCGCATGCTCGAAGGAGAGGTGCAGAAGCTGGTGCACATGCCGGAGCGGCTGAAGGACCGGGTGGTCGGGCAGGACGAAGCCGTCCGCCTGGTTTCAAATGCCATTCTCCGCAATCGCGCCGGCTTGAGCGATCCGAACCGGCCCATCGGCAGTTTCATCTTCCTGGGGCCTACCGGCGTCGGCAAAACCGAGCTGGTGCGGGCGCTCGCTAGCTACCTGTTCGACGATGACAGGGCCATGATCCGTGTGGATATGTCCGAATACCAGGAGCGGCACGCGGTAGCGCGGATGATCGGCGCGCCTCCCGGCTACGTCGGTTACGACGAGGGCGGCCAGCTCACCGAGCAGGTGCGCCGCCGTCCTTATTCCGTGGTGCTGTTCGATGAAATCGAAAAGGCTCATCCGGACGTGTTCAACGCCCTGCTGCAGATTCTGGACGACGGCCGGTTGACCGACGGCCAGGGCCGCACCGTCAACTTCAAGAACACGGTGATTGTGATGACCTCCAACATCGGCACCGGCATGGTGGAAAGGAACACCATAGGTTTTTCCGTGCACGGCAAGGACAGCCGGACGGGCGCGGAAGGAGCCGATAGGGATGCCACCCGCAAGCGGCTGCTGGATGCTTTGCGCGAGCACTTCCGGCCGGAATTTCTGAACCGCATTGACGATATTATCGTCTTTAACGCGTTGACCAAAGAACATCTGGGGCAGATTGTGGAAATCCAATTGCGCCGTGTACGGCAGTTGCTCAAAGAGCGGAAAATCGACCTGGCGGTGACGCCGGCCGCCAAAGAACGCCTGATCGACGAAGGTTACGAACCGCAATATGGCGCGCGCCCGATGAAACGCGCCATCCAGCGGCTGATTCAGGACCCGCTGGCGGTGCGGCTGATCAACGGCGAATTCACCGAAGGCGATACCATTGTAGTAGATGTCGGCGCAGCCCAGGAGATGGTGTTCACCAGGCAAATCCCGGTGGCCGCATGATCGACGTATTCCGTTTCCTGGCTCCTGACTTCTATCTCCCGAGGTTCTTATGAACGGAGTGAAGACTGCCCTTCTCCTCGGCCTGCTCAGCGGGCTTTTCCTGTTTGTGGGAGAGCTGCTGGGCGGCCGTCAGGGCTTATATTATGCGCTGGCGTTTGCCGGCTTGATGAACTTTGCGGGCTATTTCTTCTCCGATAAAATTGCGCTCTCCATGTACCGCGCGCAGCCCATTTCCCCGGAGGAGAACCCGGAAGCGTACCGGCGGGTGGAGCCTATCGTGCGGAACCTGTGCCATCGCATGGGGCTGCCCATGCCCAAGCTGTGGCTGATTCCCGAAGATTCCCCTAATGCGTTTGCCACCGGGAGGAATCCGAAGCACGCTTCGGTGGCCTTCACCGAAGGCATTTTGCGGCTGATGAACGACAACGAAATCGAAGGTGTAGTGGCGCACGAGTTGGGCCATGTGCTGCACCGCGACATTCTAATCAGCTCCGTCGCCGCTATGGTGGCGGCGGCGATCACGATGCTGGCCCGCATGGCGTTCTGGTTCGGCCCGCGCAGCGACGATAGAGACGAGGGCGGCGGCATGTGGGGAGGCCTCCTCATGATGATCCTGGCGCCCATAGCCGCCATGCTCATCCAGATGGCCATTTCGCGCTCGCGCGAATACGATGCCGACGCGGCTTCCGCCAAGTACGTCGGCTCCCCATACCCGCTTATCAATGGCCTGCAGAAGCTCGATACATGGTCGAAGCGCATCCCGATGGATGCTTCGCCTGCCACGGCCCATATGTTCATAATCAAGCCGTTCACGGGCGAGACCATGATGCGGCTGTTCTCTACGCACCCTTCGACCGAAGACCGCATTGCCCGCCTGCAGGCGATGCGATGAACCAGGTCCGCGTGAACCGGAAGGCGGCGGACCGCGCCGCCTCCGGTCATCCGTGGATTTTCTCAAGCGACATAGCGGACCCGAACGGCGCCCGGCCGGGTGAAGCCGTCACGGTCGTCGATCCGCGCGGCCGTCCGATCGGCGTCGCGCACTACAGCAGCACTTCGCAAATCGCGCTCCGCATGCTCTGCTCAAAAGCGCTCTCCCCCAAGCTGGAAGAGATCGGGCGCGATTTTTATTTGGCGCGCCTGCGCGCGGCCGAAGCGCATCGCCGGCGCGTGGTCGAAGGCACGGATGCTTACCGGGTCGTGCACGGCGAAGCCGATCTGCTCCCCGCGCTGATTGTAGACCGGTACGCGGGCTATCTGGTGGTACAGGCACTCGACCAGGGCATGGATAGGGCGCTGGGTGAGATCGTCTCCTGCCTAGAGGAAATTTTCAAGCCTTGCGGGATTGTGGCGCGGAACGACGCCGCCGTGCGCGCCAAAGAGGGCCTGCCGCTCGAATTGAAGATTCTGGCGGGCGATGTTCCCGGCTCTGTCGCCCTCCGCATGAACGGCCTCGCGCTCGGCGCCGATCTGCTGCATGGGCAGAAGACCGGCATCTTTCTCGATCAGCGCGAGAACTACCTGGCTGCCGCGCGTTACGCTCAGGGCGGGCGCGCGCTCGATTGCTTTACCTCCACCGGCGGGTTCGCTCTGCATCTGGCGGCACATTTTGAGACTGTGGAAGCCGTGGACAGTTCGGCCGCGGCGCTCGCCATTGCCCGCGCCAATGCCGAAGCCAACGCCCTCTCGAATATAGAGTTCCGGGAAGCCGATGTTTTCGACTTGCTGGCCGGTTATGCGGCCGCGCAACGCGAGTTCTCCATGGTGGTGCTCGACCCCCCGGCATTCGCCAAATCGCGGCGCAGCGCCGAGGCCGCGCTCTCCGGTTATAGAGAAATCAACCGGCGCGCGCTGCGCCTGCTCGGCCCGGGAGGCATCCTGGTCACCTGCTCCTGCTCGCATCACGTCAGCGAGGCTATGCTGCTCGAGACGATCGCGCAGGCGGCGCTGGATGCCGGCCGCACCCTGCGGGTTCTGGAACGGCGCACTCAGGCCCAGGACCATCCTATTTTGCTCACCGTTCCGGAAACGCACTATCTGAAATGCCTGATTCTGGAGGTCGTCTGAGTTGAAGTCTTGCCCGGTTTCAGCCGATATGAGTATCAATGAAAACGACCACACGCCTCGCAACCTTCGCAGTCGCGCTCACGCTATCGCTCCCTCTATTCGCGCAGGGCAGTAGCACCGGCAGCCTGGGGATGGGCGGCATCACCTCTAGTTACAGCCTCGGCAATACGACCTTCAACTCCGTACAGTACGCGATTACCATCAGCATCGACTACAATTCGGGCGCCACGGCGGCAAACTATATCTCGCCGGCGCAGCTTACCAGCGATTACCAGGGTTTTCTCAACGCCTATCCCAACCCCGGCGATCCGCCCGAGGCGATTCTTCTTTCCGTTGCCCAGAGCTTCGCCCAGAAGTACTCACAGTTCGATCTGGTCTCTCTCGACGCGTTCGCCGGATCGGCGACAGCGCTGCAGGCTGAGATCGAGGCCAGCGCCGGCAATCTGCAGGTGGGCACGCTCGACCGCAAACCAAAGCAACACAAGCGCTAGTTGTAAGACAGGCGCACTCGCCCCCCGTCCGGTTAGCCGCACAGTTCGTTTTCCGGAACCGCTGCGGTTCCGGCGCGATCGCGCAGAAACGACTGTCACCAGATGCGATGCGGGTCAGAACGAGACCACGCCTCCAGCGATTCAAAGTCGCGCCAATACTGTCGCATACCCACGTGCCGCAGCGAGTAGAAAAGGTCTCCCTGGTGGGCCGGTTTGCCAGGATTCGCCGGAAACACCGCCGCCTGGCACGTCTATTTAGGTGTTATCGGAGCGCCTTCCAGACCAGCAGCGCCAACCCTGCCGCATACCCTGCCGCGGCTTGATATTCGCGGTTTTTCAGATACTGCTTCCAGTCGAATCCGCTGCCGCGTCTGTGCTCCGGGCGAACGCGCAAACGTGGCCAGAGCGCCGGCACGTGGGCCGCATAGGTCTGGTATTCCGGAAACAATTTGCGGAGATGCTGTTCTTCCAGTTGAATGACGGGCAAGTATACCAGCAGGAAAACAGCGGCGAAGAGTACAGCCAGACCGGTCTGGCGGGCCGCAATCGCCAGACCGGCGGCGGCCAGCAGCGTGCCCAAGTAAAGCGGGTTGCGCGTGTGTCTGTAAGGACCGGCGGTAGCCAGTTCCCGGTTTTTGTGAAGGCAACCGGCAGCCCAGGCACGCAGCAAGAGTCCAGCGAGGGAAATGGGAATACCCCATGCCAGGGACGCACGGGTTGGCCGGGAAAACCAGGCAAAGGCGGCGGCCAAAATAAACCCTCCACTGACTCGGAGGCGGGCAACCCGATCGGCGTAAGCTTTGGGGAACGGCAGCACGGGAAAATCAGGCCGTATAGCCGGCGGGCCAGCCTCCGCCCCCACCTGCCGCGCCCATACCGCGCTGGCCCAATGCCCCGCGCAAAGTGAGGAACACTTCTTCCGGGGAAATCCGTGCCATGCTTTCGTTCGAATTGATCCGGCGATAAGTCGTTTCGACGCCGGCGGAACGAAGCACGCGGAGGCTGGTTCCATACGGGCCGTTCCGCGCGGGATCCGTTGGACCGTAAAGGCCCACACCGGGTTTGCCCAAAGCCGCTGCAATGTGCAGGGGACCGCTATCCACGCCGACTACGGCGGTGGCTCGGCGGGTGGCGTAGATCAAGCCTTCGACGCTCGAAGGGTGCGCCAGCGCGCCGGGAACCGCGGTGAGCACGGGCAGGGCGGCGGGCGGGCCATCCAACACCAGTGGCACCCCGAGCTCCTTTTCGAGCAAAAACGCCAGCGCCTGATAATGTTTCAACGGCCACTGCTTGCCGCGCCAGCCAGCCAGGGGCGACGCGAGCACGAACTCCCCTTCCGGCAATTGGCTTTCCGGCCGTCCGGGCGGCAAGGGAAACACCCGGGATATCGTGCCGGCGCCAGCGCCGGCCGCCAGGTCAAGATGCTTGTCCACCATGTGCGCCGAGCGGCTGGCTACGGTATCGGAGTAAAACAGCGCTGCCAGCCGCTCGCGGGTTTGCCTTGCGGGGAAACCGTAGATGCGTTGCGCCCGCGCGAGAGTGGCTACCACGGCAGACTTGATCAAGCCCTGAAAATCCACCGCGAATTCGTAACGGCCGGAGCGGAGCAGCCGCCAGGTTTCGGCCAGACCCCATGGGAAATCGCGCCGCACCACCAGGACTTGGTCCACAAACGGATTTTGCTGCAGCACGGAAGCCCACCGCGCCTCCACCGCCCAGGTGAGCTGGTATCCCGGAAAGCTTTGTTTCAGCGAGGCCACAGCCGGCAAGGTAAAAACGATATCGCCCAACGAACCCAGGCGGACCACGAGAATACGGCCACGGGAGGATTTGTTCATGTTATGCGTGCTCGAGGACCCGCCGCAGACGGCGCGCGGCGAGTGCGGCCTCAATCTCGTCGAGATGAAGGATTTCAGCGGGCTCGAGAGTGGCTAACAAACCCTGGAGGGAATGGGGATTGGCGATCAAAACGTAGTCTACCATTCGGAGGGCGGCGGCCATGCGGGCGCGATCGGGCTGGCTCAGGCTTTCGACGGCGGCGCGGGCGGGGTCGGACTGGCTCGGGGCCGGCAGCACGATGGCGATGAGTGCGCTCGATCGGGCGCGGAGCGCGGCGAGGGCGCGGGCGTGCTCC
>DATGKM010000063.1:0-17703 GCA_035294665.1 Bryobacteraceae bacterium
CACCGGATGGGCGAAGCCATCGGGCGCGACATCGGGAGCCAGACCGCGCAGGCCGGATGGCGCATACAGCACAGACCCCTCCGCCACCATTTGAATCTGCTTTTTCAGTTCGCCCGATCCCGCCGGCGACTCCACGCGCCCGCCGCGCGTCACCAGACCGTAGTTGCCATGGGCCCAGTCGACGGAATCGTTAGGGCCGGGAACGAAGAGTGAGAGCAGCCAGTGAGCGTGCGATACCGGCACCCGGGGTGGCGGGTCGGGGGCCAGGGATTCGAGATCGGGGGGAGCGTCAGAGCCACCGGCAGCCGCAGACTGGGGACGGGCGGCGGGAGGTAAAATCATTTCCGGCAAGACGCCTTCGGTAAACTCCGGCTGATCGGCGCGTCCCCATCCGAGCGAGCGTTCGCCACCGAAACCGCTATCGGCGAGGAAGCGGAATGCGGTTTTGAGCGGATCGATCCAGCGCTCGCGCGCCGTTTGGTCCGCAAAGGAAGCGATCGCCCAAAGCCCGCCCCCCGGCAGAAATTCGATGCAGGCCACCGAGTGCCGCTCGGCCGCTCCCGTGAGCCGGTCGACGGCGGCATGGAAGCGCAGACCTCTGCGGAACGGGCCGGTTCTACCGGCGGGCACCAGGCAGGCGCTGGGGCCATCCACCGTCCACTGAGCTTCATCGAGCACTTGTCCGGCGAGCAGTCCTGGAATAATCCCCAGCGGGACAAAGCGCGCGCTCTTCCAACGCACGCGAGCCGACAGCAAGGCAGTCGACGAAGGCGGCCAGACCGTGCGCGGCGGAACGATGAAGCCGATCTCCTCCACGAAAGGGAAGCAGGAGCTGAACGAGACTGCCGGCGCGCCGTTGGCCGCCGTGGCGCTCAGCCAGTCTTCGAGCAGGCCGATCCGCACCATGGCGGAAGTCACCGCGGCGTACAGCGAATCGCTGTGATAGATGGCATCCACCTGGTTCCGCGCGCCTGAATCCGGCCCGATGCGCCAAGGCCCTGTGGGTCTTAGCTTGATCACCAGCGCCGGATTCATGATTCGTCGCGCAGAAAAGCGAATCCCGATTCGTTCACGGCGCCCTGAATATCGCCCAGAGTGGCGCCGGAGGCGATCTCTTTTTCCGGCTCGCCGCCAGCGTAGTATTTGCGGCTGCGCCAAACCACGCGCAGTTGGCCGAAGCTGACGCGCCCGCTGCCGCGCGAGCCCCCGCCGCCCAGCGAATCGTCTTCGAGCAGCCGCATGCCTTCGAGCAATCGCAAAAACAGCGGCGCGTCTTCATCGCAGAGCACATCCATCACAAAGCGCGTACGGAAGCGCGCGCCGGAAGGAACCCGCTCCAGGGTGCGCGGATTGGCCTGCGAGGTGATGCGGTCGATGGCATTTTCGCTTTTCACTTCCGTGAGCTCGTCATCCAGGTTCTCACGCATTTGCGCGGTGATGCTTTCCGGGTCGAGCAGCGCGTCGAATACCGCGAGGCGCGCCGGCGTGGCCTGGGAGGTTTCGAGCGTCTCGCCTTGCACGCGTTCCATGCGTCCGGGATTGCGCCCGAACAGCAGGCAAATTTCGTCGTCGGGGCGGTCGCTTTGGTGAATGCGGACTTCCTGGCCTTTGCGCCGGGAGAGATAAACCAGCTCGGCCGGAACCGCCATTCCGGAAGATTGCTCCAGCAGCGAACGGATTTTGCCGCGCAGCGAACTGCCCGGAACATAGGGCCGCCCGAAAGCATCCTTCACCACCGGATTATCGGAGCCGCCAATTTCCAGAGAGCCTTTGCCGGCGCCCACGTGCAGGCCGGTCTCGCACCGCAATTCGCCCTCCAGGATCAATTTGCCAACCAGCTTCAATTCAGTTTGAGAGGTATGTGCGCTCATCTTGTATCGCCAGCGCCGGAGGCCTTGGCTCCGGCTTATTCGTTATAGGCCACGATGGCCTCGAACAGATCTTTGAACCGCTCGTAGCCGCGGCCATCGTTTTTGCGCGTCACCTGCAGCAGCAGCTTTTCGAGCTGGTCGAGGCTGCGCAATCCGTGGCGGGCGATGGTGTATGCCAGCCGGGCGCGCAGCATGACGAATTCGTGCTGGCGCTCGTTTTCCGGCGCGCGCACGGCGCGGCGAACCGCGCTGTAGAGGCGCCGCAACTGGCTCTTGGTTCCGGAATCCATATCGCGCATGCGGCTGACGATGGCATGCGCCTGATTATCCAAATAGAGGCTGTCGCTAATCAGCTTATCGAGTTCGATTTCCGGCGGACCTTCCGGACGGCCGCGATCGCCGCGGCGATCTCCCCGATCTCCGCCTTCGCGCCCTTCCCGCAGGCCGCCACCCGGCCCCCGGCCTTCCCGCGGCGGACGGTTTTCGCGCGGAGGTCCCCCTTGGGCCCGCGCTTCCTGCTCTTGCGCCATGAATTTATCCTTCAGTCACCAGTCTGGCCCATTCCAGGGCAACCAGCCCCGCGGGCCGCAATTTTACTTCAGCCGATTTGCGCCCCACCAGTTCGGTGATCAGGTGGGCGCGCAGCTTTTGAAACTCCCGGTCGCGCGTGCCGCTCAAAATGCGGTTAAAGCGCCGCTGAAAGCGCCAGGTGCGCTGCACGTCGCCGCCCTGTTCGCCGGGCGCTTCGTGCCGGTAGAAGCTGCGCAACTGGTAGAGAAACTGCCGGGACATGCGAAAATCGTGCACCAGCCGCGTGACGGTGTCCTTCAGTTCCGCGGCATCGTTCAGGTGCCTCCATTCCAGGATGCGCCCCAGCAGATAGATGCAGTCCTTGTCGCTCGCTTTGGCCAAATCCAGGTTCCGCCCGGCCTCCTGATAGACGGCAGCTAGAGGATAGTATGTCTCCGGCGCCAGCGCAATCGCCATGGAGATCGTTTTGCCCTCCGCCCCCGGATATTCTTTCAGGTTCTCTTCGGTGAACCGGTGGAACAGGCGCTGCACTTCGCGCGCCAGTGCAATCAGCGCGTCCCATGCGCCGTAGACCGCGAAATCGTCGCCGCCGGAATAAATAATGCTCACCTTACGCCAGAACTCTGGCATGGAGCAGAGCACTTCCAATTCTCCGGCGAAAAACTGCTTATAGAGTACCGAAAGCGGCACATGCTCTTCGATGGTGTGGACGCGGCGGAGCCGCAACGCGAAATTATCCACATCGCCGCGCAGCACGCCCCAGATGGACCGGCCCTGCGCGCGCCGGGCGAGCGTTTGCACGGGTGCGGCCGATTTGCCATCGTCGGAAGGCGCCGCATGCCGCGCCAGCATGATCGAATCGGGCGAAAGGTTCGAACTGAGATTCCAGGTGTACTTGCCTTCGCCCGCGATTACCTTGCCGGGATCTTCCGGCGACCAGCCCACGCGCGACGCCTCGCGGATCTTCGCCCCCAACTCGCGGGCGAAATAGGCATCGGCATCGGGATTCACTGCCTGCGCAAAGGTGTGGAACGCCGCTGGGTCCGAGCCAGCGAGCGGCGTGTTGCGCTTGCGCTGCAACTCATCGCCGAGGCGTTTGCGGATCACGGCCCAATCGCCCAGATTATCGGTCACGCTCCAGACCAGGTTCACGTGCGCGCTGCTCAGAGCGCGGATCTGCGCCGCCGCCATTCCCAGGAAGCTTTCCGCGGCCGGCACCAGGTCACCAGGAAGAATGAGCAGAAACTGGCCGCCACCGCTAGAGCCGAGCAGGATGCGATTGAGCTTGAGTTCGGAAAGCAAAGCCCGCGGCAGGACTTCGCACAGCAACGTGATCCACTGCGACCGCCCGGCGAGCGCATCTTCGCCGGCGGAACGCGCGGAGCGTCCGTTGGAGGGGCGCCCCTCGGGTGAACCAGCCAGCAGAAATTCCTCTGTTCCGAGGATTTTCCCTTGCAGAAGGATCTGTTCGGGCATGGATTAGGACGAGAACCAACACTGTACCACAGATTCCTGAGAATAAAGCTGAAGCGGCAGGACTTAATACAATATGCGCAGTCTGCTGATGATGGTAGTGATGGCGGCGGCCGGCTGGGCCGCCGGCACGGTGACCGCCAGCCCCGGCTCCAAGGCGCCAGCCCGAACGGCCGCGGCTAAAAGCGCGCCGGCGCGCTCCGACGCGGACATCGAAAAAGACATTCGCGCCCGCTTCGCCAAATCGAAAATCGGCGTGGAAAAATACCAGGTCCACGTGCAGGGCGGCGTCGCCACCATTGAAGGGAAAACGGATATCGTCCAGCACAAGGGCATTGCGACCCGGCTGGCCAAAGCGGGCGGAGCCGTGGCCGTAAAGAATCATATCGAGATCAGCGAAGCCGCCAAGGAAAAAGCCGCCGCCAACCTGGAAAGCGGCCGCCGGCGCGCGCAGATCAAACGCGGCGACGCGCGTTCCGAACCCAGGTCGCAGCAGTAGGCGAACCGCATACCGCCCGATAGTGGAAGCGGCATGCCCACGGCGGGGTTGCCCCTGCCGGCCGGGTGACTGCTGGTCCGGGCGGCAGTGAAGGTGACACCCATGGCAGGCGAAAATTATCACTTGGCCACGACTCTGCAAATTCTTCACTTCTGTGTCGCGCCCCCCGTAGTCCACCGTAGTACCAATTGCCCCGCGAATCGCGGGAACCCCTGTTATACTTGGATGGTTTTTCGGGAGAAGACTGCTTGGCCGAAGATGTATTGCAGCTTGTCTATTCTGCGATCGATGAAGTAAACGCGCAGTTTGATGCAGTAATCATTCCCAAGAAACCCGAGGCGCGCCTGCTGGGGAGCGAGGGCGTGGATTCCGTCGTGTTTCTAAACCTGGTGGTCGCACTCGAGGAACTGATCGAGCAAAGGCGCGGCGTCTCCCTAATACTTGTCGATCAGGACAGCATGGCCCTGCAGGAACATCCGTTCCGGAGCGTGGAAAGCCTGGCGGGTTACATTGCCATGCTGCTCGCCAAAAAAACCAAAAATTGAACGCGGGACGGACTATCCTGATCGCCGGAAGCCGACTGGGAATCGGCCGGGCGCTGGCCGCCCACTATGCCGGGCGGGACCATGAAGTTGCCGGCTTGAGCCGGGGCGAATCGGATCTCGCGCACCCGCGTTACCGCCATTTTGCCTGCGATGTAAGCGACGAAGCCCGTTTACAGCAGGTCGCGCCGCAGATTACGCCTCCGCCCGAAGTGGTGATCTATTCCGCCGGACTCAAGGTGAACCAGTACGCCATGCTGACCGGCTGCGGCCAAGCCGATAGCATGCTGCGCACTAACCTGTTGGGCGCGTTCCTGGTGACCCGCCAGTTTGTCCGCCGCATGAAGCGCGCAGGCTTCGGCCGCTTCATCTATCTCACTTCGATGGCGGTGCCGCTAGGCAGCCCGGGAACCGTGATGTACGGCGCAAGCAAAGCCGGCCTGGAGCAGATGGCATATGCGCTGTCGCGCGAATTTCCCAAAGACAACATCACGTTCAACTGCCTGGGCATTTCGATTTACCCTTCGCGCCTGGTGGATGAGATTGAGGATAAGGCGCTCGACGCGGCGCGGGCTTCGCTGGTAAAGCCGGAGTCACTAGAGCTCGAGGAGATTGCCGCGGCCATCGATTTCTTCGCGTCCGATCAGGCCCGCCAGATCACCGGCCAGACCTTGTATTTCGGAGGCCTGCGTTGAACCTCGATGTCCATACCTTCGTGAACGGCCGCTGGCGCCAGAACTGTTACATCGCCGTAACGCCGGAAGGTGAAGCCCTCATCATCGATCCCGGCAGCCAGCCTGCCGATATCATCGCGCTGGTGGACGAACATGGCTGGCGCGTCAATGCCATATTGAACACTCACGCGCACTACGATCACGTGGGCGCCGTTGCCGATCTGGTGGACCGCTACCAGGCGCCCTTCTATCTCCACGGCGCCGATTGTCCCCTGCTAAAGCGTGTGAACCTCTACCGCATGCTCTTTGAAGCGCAGGATTTCGTGCGCGTACCGGCGGTAACGCACGATGTTTCCGCACAGCCGCCGGAATTTTTCACCGGCCCCTTTCGCGTTTCGTGGCTGGCCACTCCCGGCCACACGGAAGGCAGCGTGTGCTTCCGGCTGGGCAACTACTTGTTCTCCGGCGACACTTTAATGCGGGGCAAAATCGGCCGTACAGACCTGCCGGGCGCCAATCGCGCGCGCCTGCTCGATTCCGTGCGCAGCTTGATGGCGCTCCCGGGCGATACGGTGGTTTTGGGAGGGCATGGGGCGCGCACCACCCTCGCGGCGGAATTCGCCCCCGGCGCGCCCGTGCGGAGTTTGCTCGAATGATCGGCATCGAGGCAATTGCCTACGCATTCCCGGCCGCGCGCGTCACCAACGCAGATCTCAAAGCCCAATACCCTGGTTGGGATTTCGAGCGGCTCGAAAAGCGCACGGGCGTGTTGAGCCGGTATGTGGCCGGTCCCGGCGAGACCGCGCTGGATTTCGCCGTGAGCGCCTGCGAGAAACTAGCCGCGCGCGGCCGGCTGGCGCCCGAGCGCATCGACGCCGTCATCTTCTGCACGCAGACGCCGGATTACCTCATGCCGCCGAACGCCTGTTTGCTGCACGGCAAGCTCAGTCTGGCTCCGGGCGTGCCGGCCTTCGATATCAACCTGGCCTGTTCCGGTTACATCTACGGCTTGCAACTGGCGGTGAGCCTGCTCAAAAGCGGCGCGGCCAAACGGGTGCTGCTGGCCACCGCCGATACGTATACGCGCTACATCCACCCCGGGGACCGCGCCACCCGCTGCCTATTCGGCGATGGCGGCGCGGTGAGCGTGATTTCCGAGGCCGAAGACGGCTGGCCGATTCTCGATATCCGCTGCGGCACCGCCGGCAAACATTTTGACAAGTTCCTGATTCCGGCTGGGGGCATGCGCTGCCCGCGATCCGCCGAAAGCGCGCGCGAAACCGTCGATTCGAGTGGCAACGTACGCACCGCCGAGCACATCCGCATGGACGGCATGGGAGTGCTTTCCTTCTTCAATTCCACCATTCCGCCCGTGGTGCGGGACGCTCTGTGCCGAAATGGCCTCGAAATGGATGATATCGGCCTGTTTGTGTTCCACCAGGCCAGCCAGGTGGCGCTCGACAGCCTGCGCTCGGCCTTGCGCATTCCGCCGGAAAAACTGGTGCTCGATCTGGCCGAGGTGGGCAACCTGGTTTCGGCTTCGATTCCCGTGGCACTGCAGCACGCCATCGAGCACGGCGCGGCCGGCGGGCAAAGGGTTCTGCTCTGCGGCTTCGGCGTGGGGCTTTCCTGGGGCACCGCGCTAATTGAGATATGAGCGATATCGACTTTCTATTAGAGCGGCTGGCGGAACAGCCGTCCAACCCGGCGCTGCTGTGGCGGTCGCAATCCTACGACGGGCATTGGCTATTGAACCACGTCCGCGCCGATAGCGAACTGCTCGACGGGGAAGGCGTCGCGCCCGGTTCGGTGGTGGTGTTGCACGCCGATTATTCGCCCCGCGCGGTTTCCGTGCTGCTGGCGGCTGTTGCCCGTCGCTCGGTACTCGCGCCGCTTCTCCCCTCGACTTTATCCAAAGGGGCGGGCTTGCTCGAAGTGATCGACCCAGCCTTTCAAATCGACGTTACTCCAGACGGGGATCTGGCTGTCAAGCGCTTCACTCCCGGCACGCCGCATCCTCTGATCGCATCCCTGCAAAAGGCGGAAAGGCCCGGCCTGATCCTGTTCACGTCCGGCTCGACCGGCGCGCCCAAGGGAGTTCTGCACGATTTTGGGCGGTTGCTGGTGAAATTTCACAAACGCCGCCCAGTATTGCGTACCTTGAATTTTCTGCTCTTCGATCACTGGGGCGGCCTGAATACATTGTTTCATTGCCTAGCCAATAACAGCCCCGTCGTGCTGCCGGAATCGCGCACGGCGGATGCGATCTGCCAGTTAATGGAACACCACCGGGTGGAGCTGCTGCCGGCCTCGCCCACTTTTCTCAATCTGCTGCTGCTGAGCAAGGCATACGAAGGACGCGACCTCAGCCACCTGCGCTTGATCACGTACGGCTCCGAGCCTATGCCTGCGGCCACACTCACTCGTTTGCGCGAAGTCTTCCCCGGCGTGGAGTTGCGCCAGACCTACGGCCTGATCGAGCTTGGCGTGCTGCGCGCCAAATCGCTTTCGAGCGATTCGCTGTGGGTGAAAGTAGGCGGCGAAGGCTACGATTTGCGAGTGGTGGATGGCATCCTCCAGATCAAGGCCGATTCCGCCATGCTGGGGTATCTGAATGCCCCCAGCCCGTTCACCGAAGACGGCTACTTCATCACCGGCGACCGCGTAGAGCTGAATGGCGAGTACATGCGCTTCCTGGGCCGCGATTCGGAATTGATTAACGTAGGCGGCCAGAAGGTGTTTCCCGCCGAAGTGGAGACGGTGCTGCTGGAGTGCCCACTGGTGCAGGATGCGGTAGTCTATGGCGAAAAACATCCGATCACCGGCAAGATTGTCTGCGCGGATGTGAGCCTGAGTGAAGGTGCCGATGAGGCCGAAGCCAAACGCGCCATCAAGCGCTTCTGTTCCGGGCACCTGGACCCGTATAAGATCCCGGTGAAGATCCGGTTCGTTACCGCCGGCTTGCATAGCGACCGGTTGAAGCGGGTGCGCATCGGCCGGGCGTGAGATGGGCAGCGGCAACCGCTCCCTGACGGCCGCGGCTCTGATTGAGCCGCCGCTGGCTCCGGTTGCCGCCGCAGAAACCGGCGGAAACCCCGGCCCCACTCGAGACACTGTTGTGGTAAAAAAAGAGAGCTTGATGAAGCGCTCCTTAGACTTGTTTCGGTGGCTGGCGCCGGTCGCTTCGCTCGTTTGCTTACAGCCGGTCGCGGTGGGGCAGACCGCCGCCCGGGGACCGGAGCAGGCCCGCGCGATGTTGGGCACCTACTGCTTCACCTGCCATAGTTCGCGCGCGAAGATGGGCGGCCTTGCCTTAGAACCTCTCGATCTGCACAACGCGGCCGATGACGCGCGCACCTGGGAGAAGGTGCTGCGCAAACTGCGCGGGCATCTGATGCCGCCTCCGGGGAGTCCACAGCCGCCGCAGAAAGATGTCGATTCGTTCGTTGCCTGGATGGAGGATACGCTCGATGCGCATCCTAAGGGGCCGACCGCTGGTTACCTGCCAATCCAGCGGCTGAACCGGACCGAGTATGCCGCGTCCGTGAAAGCGCTGGTGGGCGTCGATGTAAACCCGAAAGATGTGCTACCGCAGGACATCCAGGTGGATGGGTTCGATAACATCGCGGCCGCTTTGAGCGTCTCGCCCGCGTTCCTCGACCAGTACATCGGCGCGGCGCGGCACGTGGCGAGACTGGCGATCGGGGACCCGACCGGGCGCGTTTCGAATGTGAAGTACCTGATTTCGGCGCTGCAGAACAACGACGAGCCGCTGCCCCCGGGCACCCGCGGGGGTGTGCGGTTTAAACATAATTTCCCGGCCGATGGGGAATACCGCATCAATATCGACGACCTTTCCGTGGGCTTGTACACCAACACGATGGAGAACGAGAGCACGCTGGTGATCCTGATCGACGGGAAGATCGTGTTCCGCAAAGCGATCGGCGGGCCGGCCGATCTGGACCTGGCGGAGCGCAAGGGGCCCGAGGGGCGCAAAGAAATCATGGAGCGCTTCCAGAAGATTCCCGTCCAGGTGAAAGCCGGGGTGCGCGATGTGACGGTAACGTTCATCGACCGGGCGCACGTGGAATCGGATGAGAACGTGGCGGCGGGATTCGGTGGCATCGGGGTGCTCGGCTTCGGCGCGGGCAATGGGCGGATGGCGCGCCTGGCGGACGGGATTGAGATTGTCGGGCCTTTTAACTCGACTGGGGTTTCGCAGACTCCGAGCCGCGCTCTGATTTTCGTCTGCGACCCGAAGCAGATCGGAGAGACCGCGTGCGCCCAAAAGATTGCCGGGAACCTGGCGCGGCGCGCCTACCGCCGGCCGGTGACCGCGCAAGACGTGGCTCTGCTGATGCCGTTTTATGAAGCGGGGCGGCAGAACGGCGGCAGCTTCGACCACGGAATCGAGCAGGTGGTAGCGGCCGTGCTGGCGAGCCCCGATTTTTTGTATCGCGCAATTCGCGGGCCGAAGGGCGTGGCGCCCAACTCCGAGTTTGCGCTCACCGATCTGGAACTGGCTTCGCGGCTTTCGTTTTTCCTGTGGAATACCGGCCCGGACGACGAACTGCTATCGCTGGCCGCGGCGGGCGGCTTAACGAAGCCGGGGGCTTTGGACAAGCAAGTGAGGCGCATGCTGGCCGATCCCAAGGCATCGAGCCTGGTGACGAGCTTCGCGATGAAATGGCTGAATCTCACTTCGCTCGATTCGGTTCAGCCCGATCCGAAATTATTCCCCAACTTCAACGAACAGCTTCGGCGCGATTTTTCCGAGGAAGCGGAGGATTTTCTCTCCAGCATTCTTCTCGAGGATCGCAGCGTGCTCGACCTGCTCACCTCGAACCACACTTTTCTGAACGACCGTCTGGCGCGGCTTTACGGGGTTCCGGGCGTGGTGGGCGGACAGTTCCGCGAAGTGGTGCTGCCGGAACCGGAGCGCGCGGGTCTGCTGGGCAAAGCGGCGGTGCTGATGCGCAGTTCGTATGGCGACCGGACATCGCCGGTGCTGCGGGGCGCGTGGGTGCTGGATAAGCTGCTGGGCACGCCGCCGGCGCCGCCGCCGCCGAACACGGCTACGGATCTTTCGCAGAAAGCGGGCGAGCTGCCGAAGACGGTGCGCGCGCGCCTGGAGCAACATCGCGATAAAGCCGTGTGCAAGCAGTGCCACGGCGTGATCGACCCCACTGGCCTGGCGCTGGAGAACTTCGACGCAATCGGCGAATGGCGCACGGTGGACCGGGAGGCGCACGCGCCCATCGACGCCAAAACGGTACTGCCGAACGGTGTGGCGATCGATGGGCCGGTGGAACTGAGGGCGCAACTGGTGGAGCGCCCGGCGGCCTTTGCGCAGGCGTTTACCGAGAAGCTGCTGATGTACGCGGTGAACCGCGAACTGGAATATTTCGATATGCCGCAGGTGCGCGCGGTGGTGCGGGCCGCAGCAAAAGACAACTACAAATTCTCATCGATTGTTTTAGGAATCGTCCATACCGATTCGTTCCGGAAGCAGGGTCCGGCGCCGGCTTCTCAGGATGTGGTGAAGTCCGCGGCGGCTAAATAGCGTGGGTTCTCAGGAGATCGCATGTTCCTCACCAAGAAGCATATTGCCCGCAGAACGGTGCTGAAGGCGGCCGGCGTGAAGCTGGCGCTGCCGTTGCTGGATGCCATGATCCCGGCGGGCACGGCGCTGGCCCAAACGGCCGCCGTGCCGAAGCTGCGCACGGGCTTCTTCTACATTCCCCACGGCGCCATCATGTACAACACCGCGCACGGGCCGGCGATGGACAAATGGACGCCGAGCGGCGCGGGCGCGGATTTCAAGCTTAGCCCCATATTGGCATCGCTCGAACCATACAAGAAATACGTGAGTTCTTTCGGGAATCTGGAAAACGCGGCTACGGCGGGATCGGTGCACACGTTCAATCCGGCGACGTGGCTGAGCGCCACGCGTCCGGACACGGGCGGCCCGAAGGCGCACATGGCGACCACGCTTGACCAGGTGATTGCGAAAGTGATCAGCCAGGATACGCCGCTGCCCTCGCTGGAACTGGCTTCGGAAACGACGGTGCAGACGGCGGCAGGCGGAGGCGGTTCGTACACGACGCTTTCGTTCCGCGATGCGGATTCGCCGCTGCCGATGGAGTACAACCCGCGCAAAGTCTTTCTGGAGTTATTCGGGGAGGGCGACACGCCGCAGGAACGCGCGGCGATCAGCCATCAGACCGGCAGCCTACTCGATCTGATTGTGGACCGCACGAAGAAGCTGGAGAGCGAACTGGGCAGCGGCGACCGCGCGGTGCTCGACGGCTACCTGGACAGCGTGCGCGAAATCGAGCGGCGCACGCAGATGGCGAGCGCGCACAGCCTTTCGGGTTTGAAGATTCCCGATGCGCCGGTGGGCGCGCTGGATAAATTCGACGAGCAGGTGAAGCTGATGTTCGACCTGCTGGCGCTGGCGTTTCAGGCGGACCTGACGCGGGTGGCGTCCTACATTATGGTGGCGGAAGGCACCAACCGCACCTATAACCACATCGGCGTGCCGGATTCGTTCCACCCGGTTTCCCATCATGCCAACGATATCGACCGGATCAATAAGCTCGTGAAGATTCAGACGTGGCACGTGGAGAAGTTCGCGGAATTCGTGAAGAAGCTGGCGGAAACGCCCGATGGGCAAGGCAGCCTGCTCGACCACTCCATATTGATGTACGGGTCGAACATGAGCAACAGCGACCTGCACAACAATTATCCGGAGCCGAATATCCTGGTTGGCGGCGGCGCGGGGAAGATGAAGCTTCTGGGGCAGCATATTGTGCTGCCGGAGCGCACGCCGATCGCGAATCTGCACTTGACGATTTTGCAGAAGGTCGGGGTGGAGCGCGACAAGTTCGGCGACAGCACGGGCACGATCGCGGGCGTGTAGGATGAAGCGCAGAGAATTCCTGCTGGGCGCGCTGGCCATTCCCTGCCTCAGAGCGCAGAGTCGCGTGACGGATCGCATCGCCGTGCTTGATGTAGGCGGCGCGAACGTGCTGGCTTTGTCCACCGGAGAGGGGCTTGTGGTAGTGGACAGCGGCCCGCCCAAGAGTGCCATCGGCCTCCCCTCTCCCGCGAACGTTCGTATCCTCTTTAACACCCACTACCACCCCGATCAGACGGGCCACAACGAATCGTTCGCCGCCGCTGGGGCGAAAATCATCGCCCACGAGCGCACCCGGCAGTGGCTGTCGTCGGACTACTGGGTTCCGGCCGAAGATCGCTACGAGAAAGCCCGGCCTAAAGCGGCCTGGCCCACCGAGGTCTTCGAAACCACCGGCTCCTGGAAAGTGGAAAACGAGCAGATCGAGTGCGGCTACCTGCTGCTGGCCCACACCAGCGGTGACATTTATGTGCACTTCAAAAATTCCAATGTGCTGGCCGTGGGCGATGTAGCGTCTCCCCTGCGCGATCCGGCGCTCGATTGGTACACCGGTGCCTGGATTGGCGGCCGGGTAGATGCCATGGATGTCCTGCTGAAGCTTGCCGACGATCAGACGAAGATCGTGCCGGCGTATGGCCCTATCATGAGCAAGGCCGAATTCAAAGCCGAGCGCGACATGATGGAAGAGGTGCGGGCGCGCCTGTTCAAGCTGGTGCGGGAAGGCGACGGGCCCAAGGAGATGTTGGAACAGGGAGCGCTGAACGGCCTGCCGCGGATGTGGAAAGACCCGGCCAAGTTCCTGTATGACGCAGCCAAAGGTTTGTGGGCACATCATGACAAGCTCGACCCGAATGTGGTTTAACGGCGCGCTTCTTGCGATCGCCGCCGCGCTTCCGCTCTACGCGCAGGCGCTGAAGGCCTCTCTCGCCGATCTGATCGAGCAGGGCAATCGGAGCGCGGCGCTCGAACGGATTCGCGCTGGAGCGGATGTGAATGAGGCTCAACCGGACGGCACACGCCCCATTCACTGGGCTGTTTACAGGGTGGATTACGAAGTGCTCGACGCTCTGCTCGCGAAAAAGGCGCGGGTGGAGGTGGCGAATCAGTTCGGGTCCACGCCGCTCGCGGAGGCCGCCAAACTGGCCGATCTCAGGATGGTAAAAGCGTTGCTCGATGCGGGAGCGCGGCCGGATACACCGAACCAGGATGGCGAGACCGCTTTGATGCTGGCCATCAAGACCGGGGAACTGCCCGTGGTCGAGATGCTGGTCAAGGCGGGGGCAAACGTCAACGCGAAAGAGACGTTTCATAACCAAACGGCCTTGATGTGGGCCGCCGCCGCGCCGAAGAATGCCGGCGAGATGGTGAAGCTTCTGCTGGCGAAGGGCGCGGATTTCAAGCCGCGGGCGCTATACAGCGATTGGGAGAGCCAAATTACCTCGGAGCCGCGCGCGCAATATCGGCCGGTCGGCGGCCTTACGGCGCTGCTGTATGCGGCTCGGAACGGCTGCTATGAGTGCGTGGAGGCGCTGGCGGGCGCGGGCGCCGATGTAAACCTGCCGACGCCGGAAGGCGTCACGCCGCTGATGATCGCGCTCGACAACGATCACAACGAGGTCGCCAAGCTTTTGCTCGAACGCGGGGCGAATCCGAATCTTTGGGACTGGTGGGGGCGCACGGCGCTGTATATCGCGATCGATCGAAAAGCGGCAGCGGCCGCGCCGGCGCGAGGCGGGCTGGGATTGGGACGTGGAAGCCGCGGCGCGCCGGTTCTGGCTCACGCCCCGGGCCGGCCGCCTGTTTCCAGCATGGAAATGATTCAGGCGCTGCTGGCGGCTGGCGTGGATGTGAATCCGCAGCTCAATATGCATCGCCCGAGCCGCGGCGGCAACAGCGGACGGTTCATCGAGGAGTTTTACAACACCGGCTGCACGCCGCTGCTGCGCGCGGCTATCGCCAACGACGTGGAAGTGGTGCGGGCGCTGCTGGACAAGGGTGCCAACCCGAATATCGGCGGCATGGGACTTACGCCGTTCCTGATTGCGGCGGGCGTGGGAACCGGCGGGCGCGGGACCGGCCTGGCGGCTTCAACCAGCGCGGGCGGCCCGGTGAATACCGAGATCATGGACCTGCTGGTGGCGCACGGAGCCGATGTGAACGCGCAGGTGACGGGCACGAAAACCTATTCGCTGCGGATTTCCCGCGCGCCCTCTACTACGGAGGGCATGACAGCGCTGCATGTGGCGGTGCAGAAGGGCAGAGCGGATGAAGTAAAATACCTGCTGGGAAAGGGCGCCAGAACCGATATTGCCGATGCCAACGGACGCAAGCCGATCGATTTAGCGGTAGCCGCCGGCACGTCGGCCGCGGCGGCTGCCGGCGTGGCAAGCGCGGCCGAAATCCGCGCGCCTGGCGCCACCGATGCGGCTGAAATTCGCTCGCTCCTCGCAAACCCGGGGGCTCAGAAGTAGCTCAGAGGGGGTTCGATATCCGGTAGAGCGCGTGGCGGCGCAGCGGCTTTTCGGGCACTCGGGTGTGCTCGAATTCGCCGGCGTAACTCGCCAAGCTTTTCCATAACGCGGCGGGAACGCTGGTTTGCAGGCACGGTGAACGAGACGATCTCTCGCAAGCCTAATTCTCCGAAAGCCAGCGCCAGCGCGGCCCGCGCTACTTCCGTAGCCAGACCCTGGTTCCAACACCCGGCCGCCAGGCGCCAGCCGATTTCCACGCAGGGCGTGAAGTGCGCTTCAAAGCTTACCCGCGGATCGGAGTTTAGGTGGTAGAAAGGCTCGCGATCCTCGTTGCGCCAGCGGCGGAGAATCAGACGGGGCGTCTGGAGGCGCTGTGGGCGTCGCGCAACATCCTAGCTCGTTAGTATCATAGACAGTAGGTACCAGCAAACCGTATTTTGGTTGTACCAAAAATTCTATGGATCGATCCGAAGCGTACGCCGATATTCCCGGCACTTATTTGTTTGATAAGCGAGCCTGCGCCAAGGGCTACTACGTGAACATGTTCTGCATGTCCATGATGAAAGAGGAGAACCGCAAGGCGTTTCTGGCCGATGGATGGAAGTACATGGAGCGTTACCCGCTGACCCAGGAGCAGCGCCAAGCGATTATGGACCGCAACTGGCTGAAGCTCATCCAGGAGGGCGGCAACATCTATTACGTCTCCAAGCTGGGGGCCACGTGCGGCTGCACGTTCGAAGACATGGCGGCGGCAATGAGCGGCATGACGAAGGAGAAATACCGCGCGATGATGCTTTCCGGCGGCCGGTCGATTCAGGGCAACCGCAGCAAAACGGCTAAAGCTGGTTCTGACGAGGAAAAATAACTAATGGCTCAAATTATTGCCGGTGTGGGCTGCTCCCACGTACCCGCGATCGGGGCGGCTATCGACTTAGGCAAGACGCAGGACGCGTATTGGAAGCCGCTGTTCGACGGCTTCCAGCGCTCTAAGGAGGTGATGGCGGAACTGAAACCCGATCTGGTGATCGAGGTTTACAACGACCATGGCTCCGCCTTCTCCCTGCAGTACATTCCGACCTTCAGCCTGGGTGTGGCGGCGGAATTCCAGCCGGCCGATGAAGGCTGGGGGCCGCGCAAGGTTCCGGTGGTGAAAGGCGATCCGGAATTTGCGTGGTTCCTGGTGGAATCGCTGATTCTCAATGATTTTGACATGACCATCATCAACGAGATGGAGGTCGATCACGGTCTGACGGTTCCGCTGTCGCTGATGTTCGGCCAAGTCTCGGAATGGCCGTGCCCGGTGATTCCGCTGCCGGTAAACGTGGTGACGTATCCGCCGCCCAGCGGGAAGCGCTGCTTCGCGCTCGGCCGCGCCATCCGCAAAGCCGTCGAGGAGTACAACAAGGACATGCGCGTGGTGATCTTCGGGACCGGCGGCATGTCGCACCAGATCCATGGTGAACGCTGCGGCCTGATCAACAAAGAATGGGACAAGAAGTTCCTTGACCGGCTCACGAACGACCCGCAAGGCCTGGCGAACGTACCGCACATTGAGTACGTGCGCGAAGGCGGGGCGGAGAGCATCGAGCTGGTGATGTGGCTGATTATGCGGGGCGCGCTGAATGACAAGGTGAACGAGGTGTACCGGTTTTATCATGTGCCAGCTTCGAATACGGCCGTGGGAAATATCATTCTGACGAATTCGTAGCCTGGTTTGCCCGCTCCAGTAGTATGCGCCGCTCGCGCTCGTTCTGAGTGAGTGAAGCGGCGCGCGCTCGAACTCGGCATGCGCTTCGGCATAGCGCGCCAGCTTGAAGAGCAAGTCGCCGCGCACGCTGGGCAGCAGGTGGTAGTGGCGTAGCGACGGCTCGCCGGCCGGTTTGTCGACGATCTCTGGGCCGGCCAGCGGGCCATGCGCCATGCCGACGGCAACGGCGCGATTGAACTCCACAATCGGGGAAGGCCGGAGGCGGCCGAGTTCGGCATAGAGATCCGTGATGCGCGCCCAATCGGTCTCTTCCGCTGTGTGCGCGCGCGCATGGCAGGCTGCCAGGGCCGCTTCGAGCTTGTATCGGCTGCGCGGAGCTTCGAACGGGACGCGCTTCTCGGACAGTGTCCGCTTCGCTCGCACGATACGTTGCGCCACGGTAACTTCCTGCACCAGGAAGGCGCGCTCGATCTCTTCCGTGGTCAAGCCGCCAAGCAGGCGAAGGGTCAGGGCGATGCGCGCTTCGGTGGATAAGACCGGGTGGCAGGCCATGAAAATGAGGCGGAGCAGGTCGTCGCCGAAGTCATCGTCCATTGCTTGTTGGAGCTCCGCTACGGCTGCCGCCTGTTTGGCTTCCGTTTCGCGCCCGAGTTCTTCGTGCTTTCGTTGGGCAAGCTGATTCCGGCGCAACAGGTCGATGGCCCGGTGCTTCGCGGCGGTGAGCCAAGCGCCCGGATTTTGCGGAATACGCGATGCCGGCCACTGCTCCAGCGCTGCCACGAGGACGTTGTGCGCCAGTTCTTCGGCTGCGCCCAGGTCCCGCACCATACGCGCAATCGCGGCGATGACCCGCGCCGATTCGATCTTCCAGACCGCTTCAACCTAAAAACGGCGGTTGGGCTTCCGTTTGAAAAGTAAAGTGGCTGATACTATTCGGAATGAACGACGATAAGGCTCTGATTCGGATTCACCCGGAAGGTGAGCCACGAATCGAGGGAAATCAGCCAGCCGAAAC
>DATGKM010000064.1:0-3753 GCA_035294665.1 Bryobacteraceae bacterium
GTTTCGGCTGGCTGATTTCCCTCGATTCGTGGCTCACCTTCCGGGTGAATCCGAATCAGAGCCTTATCGTCGTTCATTCCGAATAGTATCAGCCACTTTACTTTTCAAACGGAAGCCCAACCGCCGTTTTTAGGTTGAAGCATCGTGTGGCAGTGGGCTACGCATCAGCATTGGGCGTTGTATGGGCAGGTGGTAAGCGGCGTGAAAAATCATGGCAGATTCAGTTCCAGACGCGATCGCTTTGGCTTGCCCAATGGCCGCGGACGAAACACCGGCCGCCATTTAACGCTACTTCGTTGCCAGCGGCCAGAAAATTTCCGTTTGCCAATCGGCGGGATTGGGGTGATCGGCGGGATCGGTCACATACGATTCCCACGGCGGCCCCGCCGGGAGCAGCTTGCGGTCGCGAATCCAGATTTCGACCGCGGCGTGAGCCTCGGGCAGAGTTTCGTATGGGCCGGAATGAATGGTGGTGGCGGCGGGTCCGGAAGGCAGAGTGGCGGCTGCGATTTCACCTTGACCGGGCAGAGCCGCCACTATCGGCATTCCGGCTTCGATGTGAATCAGTCCGGGTCCCCATTCGAGATAACGCGTGAATGGCGGTCCCGCCAGAGCGGCGCCGGCTTGCTGGGCATATTGGAAGATTCGGCCAAACAGCTCGCCAAGGGTTTGGGCCAGTTCGGAGCGCGCGATGCGCCGGGCAATTACCAGCGCGGGCTGCGTGGTGAGTTCTTTCGTTTCGATGGAGTATGCCATATGGATTCGTTCTCCTCCGGAGGTGTGAAACAGGCCGGTGTGAAATAAGGCAATGCATGGGCCGGTGCGCCGCACCACATGCGCGTGATTCGATGCTTCCCGCGCACTCGCACCACCCGTGAAACCGCGCGCACGGTATTTGCCCGGAGCTATTCCAAAGCGGCGGCGGAATGCGCGGCAGAAAACCTCATGGCTATTGAATCCGCAGCAGAGCGCCACGTTGAGAACGGAATTCCGCTGGGAGAGCAGCATTACGGCGGCGATGTCCAGACGGAGCCGCTCAGTGAACTGCTTGGGCGTCTCGCCCAGCATTTTCACAAACACCCGGTGAAGATGGAAGGGCGACAGCTTCGCCCGGGCGGACAGAGCCGCCAGCGAGAGATTACTATCCGGATGCGCGGCTGCAAATGCGAGAAGCGGCTGGATGCGCGGGAACTGGCTTCGGGGCACCGTTTCATTGTAGGAAGAAACTTCCCAGGCGTCTTGACGATTCTTGCCGCGAACCAGTTGAAAAGAGGAAGGCCCGCTGGCAGGCCGATTGCACTTATTAGCACGGAACGTTTTCCCTGAGGCGGATATTCTTATGACCTGCAATTACAAAGTGATCAGAAACGCCGCGCTTTCCTTCGTGATGGCTGGAGGCATGGCGGGGTTTGCTACTTTCGCCTACGCTCATAGCTACTCGCAAAGCGAGGTGCGTGATGCGCAGCAACAACTGAAGGATGACGGTTATTACACCGGCAAAATCGACGGTGTCAACGGCCAAATGACCATGGACGCCATCCGGAACTTCCAACGGGATAATAATCTCAACGTCACTGGCCAGTTGGACCGGCAGACAGCCGATAAGCTCGGCATTCAAAGTGAAGCGAACCGCGAGGCGACGGAATCTCAGTCCAATCAGAGTAACCAGAGCAATGAGGCCGCGCCGCAATCCAACTATTCAAACCAAACCTATTCAAACGAAGCCAACCGCGAAACGGGCGTGACTCCTTCCCAAACCACGGTAAAGGCTGCGCAGCAGAAGCTGCACCAGAGTGGTTTCTATAGCGGGAACATCGATGGGATGTACGGTGCAAAGACCCGCGCGGCGGTTCGCGAATTTCAGCAAAACAGCAACCTGAACCCGACCGGGCAACTCGATCAGGAGACGCTGTCCAAGCTTGGCGTATCTAAGTAACAACCTCGCGTGCGTTCAAGGTTGAGGACGAGCGTTACCGGGTTGGCGGCCCGGCTGCGCCGGTCCCGGTTCCCCCGACGGAACCGGGACGGCGCGGACAGAGGGTTTGCAATACCCAGCAGTCACCGCAAATGCCGCAACGCTGATCCACTGCGCTCCGCGGCGGCGCTCAACCTGGAACGCATGGGCTTCGGTACGCACGCGCCAATCCTTCTCCGCGCGCTCGGCAAGCCGAAGCGGCTTACTACTGAGTTGCTTGACGTGCCAGGTTCCTCCACCGTTGGGCGTTTCGTATAAGCCGTAGCGTTCTTCTTCGCTGCCTTCGCCGCGATCGACAATGAGGGAGCCTTGATCCTTCGATTGAAACGCAAACTGCTGGATCGACCCGGGGCCGCCATCTTCGAAGACTGGCTGCTGGCGCCACGTGACGCCGCCATCGTTAGTTGCGAGGAGGAACGGATCCTGGGCCAAAGGCCAAAGTGTTTGGCCGCTTACCCAGCCATTTGCCATGTCTATAAAATCGATTCGATCGAGTCCCGCGCCGCGGATGCGTTGGTACGCTTCCTGCCAGGTTTTTCCTTCATCGGGACTTCCCAGGAGAACCGAGTACAGCGTCACGGCTTCGGTGTGAAGGTTGCCCGCGGCGAACAGCTTATTGCCCACGGGCTCGACTGAGGCTAATTCGAAATATACAGGGCAAGGCTCTTGTTCGGTGCAGCTCAAACCGGCCCAGGCGATATCGTCATCCGTACACTCGACGGGAACGCTCATCGGACGGCCCTGGTTTTCCAATACCGCGGCTTTCGACTGCTCCGAAGGATTCGGCTGGGCCATGAGCAGCGGCCCGCAAGCTATGGCCGCCGCCACGATTCCGCAATGCAAGTGTAACAGTGTCATGTCTTTACTGTAGGACGGTCGTGGCTCCAAAGAGCCATCTGAAAATCCGTAACCTCTGTTTACCGGCCTCCGCCTAACATTACAAATCCCCGTTACGACAGCGGGCGCACTCACCCCTATCACCCAAACTTGCGCCCGCTTTTTCGTTTCCGTTTGCGGCGAGCCGCATCCTCCGAGACCTGCTTCTGCATCACACGTTACCATGTGCTGAGCATGTTCAAGATGGCAGCCGGTAGCTGTTTATCTGCCTGTACGTCTGCCGGGGATACTTCAGACGCGGCGACTACAACCCTATAGCCGGGCGCGGCACAGAGTGCGCCAGCGCCGGCGGAGGGGAAAATCAGGGCTGGGTCGGGACCGGTGTAAGGGCGGGGCGGAGACACTACGGGTAACAGATAGAGCGAGTTCTTCCGGAAAGGCGGGAGTTTTTAGCTCCCGCCGCACCGGGGTGTGAATGCGAACCGGCGCAGGTTCCGAGCACCGCACATAGCGACGCCCAACGCGCCCAAGCGTCAGACGCGGCACGATCCGGCTGAATTCTTCTGCTCGGCCGGCAAACTGGTACATCATGCCCGGCAGGTGCGGTTGCGCGTCCGCCGGCTGGCGGAGCAACTGCGGGAGTGGCTGCAAGCTTGGAAGCTACTGCCAATCGCGGCTTAGCGCTCTCTATCGAATTGTTCTAGCTAGTGGCCTGTCGCGGCCAAATCATTGGCAAGCGGGGCGCCTGTCGGCGCGGATAACCGCATCGGCCATGCTAACGGCGACTTGACGACAGGCCACTAGTTTGGCGTTGGCACCCGCCACCAGTGTCGCTTGTGGCTGGGTTCAGGGTCGCCAGTCAGCGACACCTGACCATTGGTTGCGGCCACGGTGCTTCCGCCAGCCAACTGCCACGTCGTCCCGGAGCCGCCCAGTGCGCT
>DATGKM010000065.1:0-2791 GCA_035294665.1 Bryobacteraceae bacterium
ATATTAACGAACTCCGCCGCGCCTTTCGGCCAACTCGCGCTCAAGTTCGCGGCGGGTGAGGAGCTTTTCGCCGGAGGCTGCGATCCTGTCGCTGATCCGGCGCAGCTTTCGGCCGAGTTCAGAGATGGCCGGCCTTGCAGGGGCGCCGTTTCTCTCTCGTGCCGTAGTCTTCTCAACGACTCTCGCCATCGACACCCATCTTAGCCCGAAAGTTACGGAGAGATCTGAATGCCGTTCACGCAGGCCGACCTCGACGCGCTCGACGCCGCGCGCAAGCAGGGCGCCAGGCGCATTCGTTTCCAGGATCGCGATTTCGAGTTCGATACGGTGGACGACTACATCAAGCTCCGGAACCTGATCCTCAATGACATCGCGCAGCAGAATGGGCCGCAGCAGATCCGACAGGTGCGCGTCTACACCAACTCCGGATGGGGCAAATAGAAACGTTGATGAGCCTGGCGCGGGCCGCCGGGCACGAGCCAATGCCGGCGCCAAACCCGCGGCGGACCCGCGGCATGGGGACTACACCGTTCGACGCGGCGGGCAAGGGGCGGCGCGGATACGGATGGAACCCCAGTTACCTCGGCCTCAACACGCTCCTGTTCTCGCACGGACTGGAGCTGCTCACCCGCAACCGCGATGCGGTGCGCAACAGCGCCTGGGCGGCGGGCGCCGTGGATTCTTACGTTGCGAACGCCATCGGGCGCGGCATCCGGCTCATCCCGCAGCATCCGGATGAACAGGTCCGCGAGCTGATCCGCCAGAAATGGGCGCGCTGGATTCGGGAATCGGATGTCGAGTACGACCCGAAGAATCCGGCCAGCGGGCAGACCGATTTCTATGGCCAGCAGATGATCATCGCGCGCGAAGTGATGGAGGCGGGCGAATGCTTCGTCCGCTTCCGGCCGCGCTCGCCGAAAGAAGGGCTGACGGTGCCGCTCCAGTTGCAGTTGATCGAGGCCGAGCAGTTGCCGTTGTGGCGCAATCAGCCCACGCCCGATGTGCCAGATCAAAACCGCGTGCGCTGCGGGATTGAGTTCCGGCCGGACGGACGGCGCGCGGCCTACCACTTCTGGAAGGCGCATCCGGGCGAGACGATGTTCTACCCGCTCGAGGCGCTCCAGGTCGAACGCGTGCCGGCCACCGATGTGCTGCACGTCTACAAGCCGATTCGCGCTGGCCAGTTTCGCGGGCAACCGTGGCTCACGACGGTGCTCGCCAAACTCTACGAGCTGGAGCAGTACACCGACGCGGAGATCGTTCGGAAGAAGATCTCAGCCATGATCACCGGCTTCATCAAGCAGGTGAGCCCCGACAATCCGGTGATGCCCCCCGATCAGATGTCTAACGGGCAAGGTCAAACCGATCCGGGAACGCAGATCAGCAAGCTGGAGCCGGGCACGTTTCCGGTGCTGGGCTTCGGCGAAGAGGTTCAGTTCGCGGAGGCCAAAGACAGCGGCGACTACAAGGCCTTCGTGCGAAGTTGCTTGCAGGCGTTCGCGAGCGGCGCTGGCCTGGCGGAATACCAAATCTCGGGCGATCTCTCGGGCATCAACTACTCCTCGATCCGCGCGGGCCTGCTGGAGTTCCGCCGCAAGTGCGAGCAGTACCAGCACTCCGTTTTCATCTTTCAGGTTTGCCATCCGATTTACCGGCGGTGGCTTCGCGAAGCGATGCTCGCGATGGTCTTCGGCGTCGAGCTGCTGAATGCTTACGACAAAGATCCGGAGCCGTTCGAAGCCGCGCAGTGGGTGACGCCGGGTTGGCCCTGGGTCGATCCGGAAAAGGACATGAAGGCTGCAGAGCGGGCCATCCGCGATGGCCTCTCGACTCGCTCGATCGAATGCGCGTCGCAAGGGTACGACGCGTCGGTGATCGACCAGGAGCAGGCGGCCGACAACGATCGCGCCGATCGGCTTGGCCTTTCCTACGACTCCGATGGCCGGAAAATCCTCACTGGGCGCAACGCGGGATTGACGGAAGGTGAAGTCGCGAATGAAGCGGCCAGCGGAAAGGTGGAGGTTCAGTGAAGCAACTCTCCCACCTGGCGTCGCGTTTTGTGAACTGCCCGCTGATGATCCACCCGCCGAAGCTCGACGTGATGGTTCAGGTCCTGGGACCGCGCCTGGGAATCGCGCCGTTGGGCGATTTGAAGATTGCGGAGCCGTTTGGAACGGCGTATCTCGAAGCGGCTGATGACGCCGCATACCGCGTGATTGACGGGATCGCGGTGATCCCGATTCAGGGCGTGCTCACGAAGAAGGATTCCTGGATTTCGGCGCTGAGCGGTTGCAGCTCCTATGAGCGGATCGGTGGCTACCTTCAGGACGCCGTAAACGACGCCGCCGTGCGGGCCATTCTGTTGCAGGTGGATTCCCCCGGTGGCGAAACCACGGGCTGCCTGGAGTTGTCCGATTTCATCTACTCGCTGCGCGGCGCGAAGCCGATTTACGCTGTCGCCGATGATTTTGCGTTCTCGGCCGCCTACGCTCTGACCAGCGCGGCGGAGCGGATCTTCGTCACGCGCATGGGCGCGGTGGGATCCGTCGGCGTGGTAGTGATGCACGTCGAGGATTCGAAATTCAACGACGAGCAGGGGTTCAAGTACACCTATATCTTCGCCGGCGACAAGAAGGTGGACGCGAATCCGCATGAGCCGCTTTCCGAACGCGCGGGCAAGGACATCCAGTCCGAGGTCGACCGGCAATACGAACAGTTCGTGGCGACGGTCGCGCGCAATCGGGGCGTTGATCCGGAACAGATCGTCGCGACCCAGGCCGGCATTTTCTTC
>DATGKM010000066.1:0-23325 GCA_035294665.1 Bryobacteraceae bacterium
TTTGGCCGGTGTCTTCGTGGCCTATCGCTTCGAGCAGGCCGGCAATCCGCAACTGGCAAAATTAGGCCTCGAAACCGCCGCCACCCCCGGCCAGCCCGGCGGCAACTACGAAGGCAAAGAGGTGCGCTTCGGCATAGCCGGCTCCGCCTTGTTCGCCACCGTCACCACAGACGCCAGTTGCGGCGCCGTCAATAGCATGCACGATAGCTACACTCCCATCGGCGGCCTCGTCCCGCTATTCAACATCATGACCGGCGAGGTCATCTTCGGCGGGGTGGGCGCCGGCCTTTACGGCATTCTGCTCTATTGCATCCTCGCCGTCTTCATCGCCGGCCTGATGGTCGGCCGCACCCCCGAATACCTCGGTAAAAAAATCGAGCAGAAGGAAGTCAAAATGGCGATGCTGGCCGTGATCGCCACCGCCGCAAGCGTGCTCGTTTTCACCGCCATCAGCGCCGTCATCGGCTTCCATGCAAAAGGCTACTGGAACCCTCCCGGGCCGGCGGCCGCGAACATATCCAACAGCGGCCCCCACGGGTTTACCCAAATCCTCTACGCCTATGCCAGCCAAACGGGCAATAACGGCAGCGCGTTTGCCGGCCTTAGCGGAAATACACCCTGGTACAACCTCACGGGCGGTTTCGCTATGCTCATCGGCCGCTTCCTGTTTCTCATTCCACTGCTGGCCGCCGCCGGCAGCCTCGCCGCCAAGAAAAAGGTTCCGGTCACCAGCGGCAGCCTTCCCACGCACGGCCCCCTGTTCGTAGGCTTACTGATCGGCACCGTAGTGATCGTAGGCGCGCTCACCTATTTCCCCGCGCTCGCGCTCGGCCCGATTGTCGAACATTATCTGATGCAAGCCGGCAGGCTGTTTTCTACCATCCTGCCCCTGGGGTAAATACAGTTGGGGCAAACGCCGTTTGGGGTAAACGAAGATGCCAGCTAACACGACTACAGCGACTCCTCCGCCGCCGGCCGAGCATCCGCCGCGGCACGACACTACCTCTCTTCTCCCGAAGAAATTAGCCCGCTCCCGCCCGCTGTTCGATCCCGAAATCGTGGGTCGTGCCGTCCGCGCGTCCTTCGCCAAACTGAACCCCGCCGCCTTGATAAAGAACCCGGTGATGTTCGTTGTCGAAGTGGGCGCCGCTCTGACCACGGCCTTCCTGCTCCGGGACGCCATCGCGGGCGTTTCCGCCGTGGGCTTCGAGTTGCAAATCACCATCTGGCTCTGGTTCACGGTGCTGTTCGCCAATTTCGCCGAAGCCATGGCGGAAGCCCGTGGAAAAGCTCAGGCCGATAGCCTCCGCCGTGCCAAAACCGAGGTGCTCGCCCGCCGCATCGCGGCTTCCGGCAAAATCGAAGAAGTCCCGGGCAGCTCTCTGCGCGCGGGCGATGTCGTCCTCTGCGAAGCCGGCAACCTCATCCCCGGCGATGGCGAAGTGATCGAGGGTATCGCTACCGTCGATGAGTCCGTCATTACCGGCGAATCGGCTCCGGTTATCCGCGAATCCGGAGGCGATCGCAGCGCCGTCACCGGCGGCACCAAGGTGCTTTCCGATCAGATCAAAATCCGCATCACGTCCAATCCAGGCGAAACCTTCCTGGACCGCATGATTGCCCTGGTCGAAGGCGCCCAGCGCCAGAAAACTCCCAACGAAATCGCCCTCAATATTCTGATCGCCGGGCTCACTCTCATCTTCTTGTTGGCCGTAGTGACGCTCCAGCCGTATTCCGTGTTCAGCGTCCAGCAGGCCGGCGCCGGTTCTATCCCCACGGTTGCCGTGTTGGTTTCTCTGCTTGTCTGCCTCATCCCCACTACCATCGGCGGCCTGCTCTCCGCTATTGGTATCGCGGGTATGGATCGCGTCATGCAGCACAACGTGCTTGCCATGAGCGGCAAAGCTGTCGAGGCCGCGGGCGACGTTAACACCCTGCTGCTCGATAAGACCGGCACCATCACGCTTGGCAATCGCCAGGCGGTCGAATTCCTCCCCGTCCCCGGCATCACCCAGGACGATCTCGCCGATGCCGCCCAACTCTCCTCGCTCGCCGACGAAACCCCCGAAGGCCGCTCCATCGTTGTGCTTGCCAAGGAAAAATACGGGCTTCGCGGCCGGCACATCCCGGAGCACGAAGCCACCTTCATTCCCTTCTCCGCCTTCACCCGCATGAGCGGTGTCGATATCGAGGGGCGCCAGTTGCGCAAAGGCGCCACCGAAGCCATCGCCCGCTTCGTCGCCGAGCGCGGCGGCGACGTCCCGCCCCATTTTCAGGAAATGAGCGACCGTATTTCGCGCGGTGGCGGCACGCCGCTGGGCGTCGCCGATGGCCGCCGCCTCCTAGGCATCGTTCATCTCAAAGACATCGTCAAAGGCGGCATGAAAGAGCGCATTGCGCAATTGCGCCAGATGGGCATCCGCAGCGTGATGGTCACCGGCGATAACCCTCTCACCGCCGCCGCCATCGCCGCTGAAGCGGGCGTCGACGATTTCATCGCTCAGGCCACCCCCAAAGACAAACTCGAATATATCCGGCAGGAACAGGCCGCGGGCCGCCTCGTCGCCATGACCGGCGATGGCACCAACGACGCCCCCGCCCTGGCACAGGCCGATGTCGGTCTCGCCATGAACACCGGCACCGTGGCCGCCAAAGAAGCGGGCAATATGGTCGATCTCGATAGCAATCCCACCAAACTCATCGAAGTTGTCGCGATCGGCAAGCAATTGCTCATCACCCGCGGCGCCCTCACAACCTTCTCTATTGCTAATGACGTTGCCAAATATTTTGCGATCATCCCCGCGATGTTCATGACCATGTATCCCGCCCTGGGCGCGCTGAACATCATGCGCCTCAGTACCCCTCAGAGCGCGGTGCTCTCCGCCGTCATTTTCAACGCGCTGATCATCGTCGCGCTCGTGCCGCTCGCCTTACGCGGCGTCAAATACCGTCCCCTGGGCGCCGCCTCTCTCTTGCGCCGCAACCTGCTGATCTATGGCGTGGGCGGCATCATCGCGCCTTTTCCTGGGATCTGGATCATCGACCGGATCCTCACTCTGTTGCATTTGGCTTAGGAGACAACGGTTATGTGGCAACAAATTCTTCCCGGACTCCGCATCAAGATCTTCATGACCATCGTTTTGGGCATCGCCTACCCGCTCGTGATGACTGGCATCTCCCAGGCGATCTTTCCGCGCCAGTCAAACGGCAGTCTCGTCACTGTCAACGGCAAGGTGATTGGCTCCGAACTGATCGGCCAGAACTTCACGAAACCGGAGTACTTTCACCCTCGGCCCTCCGCCGCGGGTAATGACGGCTACGATCCCATGGCTTCCGGCGGCTCCAACCTGGGCCCCACCAACCAAAAACTGATCGACCGCATCAAAGCAGCCGTCAACAGATTCCGCCAGGAGAACCCCGATTACCACGGCCCCATTCCCGCCGACCTGCTCACCACCTCGGCCAGCGGCCTCGACCCCGATATCAGCCCCGATTCCGCCCTGGCCCAAGCCGCCCGAGTCGCCAAAGCTCGCGCCGTTTCCGTCGACGAGGTCAATCGGCTCATCGCCGAATCCACGCAGCAGCCCACTGCCGGAATCTTCGGCGAAGCCCGCGTCAACGTATTGAAAATCAATCTGGCGCTCGATCAGCGCTGGCCAAAACAGTAGGCCAAGGGATAATCCGGCTCCTACTGCCGGTGCAGCACCTGTGCGCTCGCTTTCGCCGCGAGGCCTTCGTCCCTGTTCCCCGCCGCGAACCACCGCCCTACGCTTGCGAGAATCGCGCTGAGGTACACCAGGCACCCCGGCACCCACATCATCAGCCCGCCGATCTGTTGGTCGCTCCGCGCGTCCAGCCCCCAGCCCATCCGCACCAGCCGCGCCACTTCATCCTGCCCCACCGGCTGCACATAAGCCGGATACGTTCCCAGCGGCATGAAAATGAGCGCCGCGCCCAGCACACTGCAGGAAAGGCACGCGCTGAACAGGTACGCGATCGCGCCCAGCAATCCCAGCCGGTGCTCCGTAAGCGGCCCCAGGATTGGCCACCAGAAGATGGTGCCGCCCACCAGAAAGCAAAGGTGTTGGAAGATGTGCAGCCCGTCGGTCGCCAGCGCCGCATTGAACGCTCCGGGAATGTGCCACACGATCATCGGAACCACGCCGAGCGGCCATGAGATCGCAGGCCGCGCCAGCACCCGCTCCACACCCGCCAGCCAGTGTTGCCGCAAGGCCCGCTCCACCAGTTCGCGCGGCGTGCCCAGCAGCCACAGCGGCGGAATGATCAATGCCAGCAGAAAATGCTGCAGGACATGCGCGCTCAGGAGCACATGGTCACCCAGCGCGTCTATGGGAGAGACCAGGTCGACCAGCAGCAGCGCCGCACCCGAGAGAAACAGCGCAGCCTGGAGCGGTTTGCGGGGGCGCGCCAGCAGAAGGTAGGCAATCGCCAATGCCGCGCAGCCAACAACTACGGACGGCTCCCAATCCCAGCCGGAAACCAACAAATCCCAGGTAGTCATAGATAAACCACGCAAAAGATGGCCAGCCACACCAGGCTGCCAAATTGCCAGTACAGAGAGATCGGGGCCAGCATTCGCGATTTCGGCGTTTTCCAAACCGCCGCCAGCGCCAGCAGCCCGGCCACGACATGTAAAGCGTGGAAGCCGGCAACGGTAAAAAACGTTGTCCCGAACAGGCTGCTGCTGATGGTGACATGCTGCTCCAAAAGCCCCCAATACTCGCGGCCCTGGCCCAGCAAAAAGACCAAACCCAAAGCGATCGTAGCCAACAGCCATGCGCGCCCGCGTGTCACACTGGCACGCCAGACCGTAAACCCGCTAGCCAAAAGGCAAGCTGTAAAGATACCCGTCTCTCGCAAATGCAGCCCAACCGCCCCGCCAGAGCTACGAAAATACTCGTAAGCCACAATTAAAAGGAAAAAGAAGACGGACTCACTCAGAACAAACAGCCCCATCCCCGCGCGGGAATCTCCCGTCTCCAAGCGGCCGGAGGCCGTAACTCCTGACTCCGGGCTCCTGACTCCTGACTCCTGCCGCTTGGCCTCCCGCTTCCAGTCCCATAGCGGCCGCCTGCTCCGCACGGGTACCGCCGTCTCCGCCCATTCGAGTGTCCACGCGTCCCACGGATCCGGCCCCGCCTTCGCTCCGAACACCAGGCTCGCCAGCATGTTCACCACAAACACCAGGGAGCCCAGGCCCAGGATGACCGCGCCAAACGTCGAAATCACATTCAACGCTCCCCACCACGGCAGATCCGGATACGTATAGACCCGCCGCGGCATGCCCAGCAGCCCCAGAATGTGTTGCACGAAAAACGTGAGATTGAGGCCGATCACCACCAGCCAGAAATTCCACTTGCCCATGCTTTCGTTCAAGAGCCGCCCGGAAAATTTCGGGAACCAGTAGTACGCCGCGGCGAACAGCGCCAGCGCGGTGCCGCCAAACAGCACGTAGTGAAAGTGCGCCACGACAAAATAGGTATCGGTGAGCTGCCAATCGAGCGGCACCATCGCAAAGCCAATCCCGCTCAGCCCGCCAATCGTGAACTCCAGCAGGAAGGCAATAGCGAACAACATCGCGGTAGTGAAGCGGATCGAGCCGCCGATCATGGTCGCTGTCCAACTGAAGATCTTCACCCCCGTCGGAACCGCGATCAGCATGCTCGAAGCCGCGAACGCCGAAAGCACTACTTTCCCCAGCGCCACCGCGAACATGTGATGCACCCACACGCCGTAGCTCAAAAACGCGATGGCCAGCGTGGAGCCGGCCATGAAATCGTAGCCGAAAATCGGCTTGCGGGAGAAGACCGGAATGATCTCGGAGATCATGCCGAAAGCCGGCAGCACCAGGATGTAGACTTCCGGATGGCCGAAGATCCAGAAGTAGTGCTGCCACAGAAGCGCCGAGCCACCCTGCGCGGGAGTGAAGAAATGCGCGTTCAGGCGCCGGTCGATCAGCAGCATCGCCAGCGCCGCGTTGAGGGCGGGCATGGCGAAGACGATCAGGCTGGAGTTCACCAGCGTCATCCAGACGAACAGCGGCACGCGGCGGATCGTCATGCCGGGCGCGCGCAGCCGCGCGATCGTCACGATGAAATTGATGGCCGAAAGGATCGAGCCCATGCTCAGCAGAAGCAACGAAAGCGCCCAGAAATCCAGGCCAGGGTGCGGCGAGTAGGGCGTTTCGCTCAGCGGCGCATAGCTGAACCAACCCGCATCCGGCGCGCCTCCGGCGGCGAAGCTGGTATAGAGCAGAACGCTCCCGGCCACTTGCAGCCAGAAGGCCAGCGAGCTCAACCTCGGATAGGCCAACTGCCGCGCGCCGATCATCAGCGGCAAAAGGTAAACCGTGAACCCGATCAGCACCGGAGTCACCACCAGAAAGATCATGGTGGTGCCGTGCATCGTAAACGCCTGGTCGTATGCTTCCGGCGAGAGGAACTTCAGATTTGGCTGCGCGAGCTGCGCCCGCAGCAGCATGGCTTCCACGCCGCCCACCAGCAGAAAAAACAGCGCCAGCAGCATATAGGAGATGCCGACGCGCTTGTGATCGGTGGTCGCCAGCCAGTTCCTCACCGCAGCGACTCCATGTACGCCGTGAGCGCCTGCACATCCGCGGCGGAAAGATGCTGATCCGGCATGCGGTTTCCAGGCTTGATCGTTTGCGGCTCGTTCACCCACAGAGCCATGTTTGCGGGCGTGTTCGCGCGGTCGCCGCCCAGCCGCATGCGCGAAGCCACGTGCCCCAGCGGCGGCCCGCTGAGCAACCGGGTGTCCGAGGGCAGAACCGCGTGGCAATCGCCGCACTTGCGCTCGCTAAATAACCGCGCGCCATCCGCCGCCAATCCTTCCGGCGGTGAAGGCGGCGCAGCCTGCCGCTCGAGCCATGCCGAGAACTGCCCTTCCGGCTCCGCGATCACCTGGAAATGCATGCCCGCATGCTGCATGCCGCAGAACTCCGAGCACGTCCCCTGGTATACGCCGGGCGCATCCGCCTCGAGCCAGATATAGCTTTCCCGCCCCGGAATGGCGTCGATCTTGCGCGCCAGTTCCGGCGCCCAGAAATCGTGAATTACGTCCGCCGCGTCCACCCGCGCCAGCAGCCGCCGCCCCGCTGGAATATGGATCTCATTAGCGGTAACCGCCCCACCGGGATAGCGCGCCAGCCACCACCATTGATGGCCGGTGATGGTCAGATCGGGCGCGCGCTCCGGCTGCTGCGGCGCATCCACAAACGCCATTGTGCGCACGGTGAGCACGAAGAGCCCGAGCACAATCGCCAGAGGAATTGCCGTCCATGCAATCTCCGCCGCTCGCGAGCCGTGACTTTCCCGCGGCTCGGGCGCCCCCGGCCGCGCTCGATACCGCACGATCGCGTAGACCACCAGGACCGCCACTACCGTGAAGATAACCGCCGCCACCGCCAGGTATTGCGCAAACAATACGGCCATCGCCTGCGCCTCCGGCGAATGCGGTCTGAGCCAGGGAGCCATCCGGGATTTCGGAGCCGAAGCCGAACCCCCATCATAACCCCGCCCAACCGGCCACTATCGGGAAACGCCCGGCGCCGATTGTCAACTCTTATGGCACAACACAGGAGGGAAAGCCGGGCGATCGCGCCACAACATCGCCCGGCCATTGAAAACGAAAACGCGGCGAAAACAAAAACGCGGCGCGATGTATCAGTGGACCATTTGCCGGACTACCAGGCGCACTGCTCCGGGCACTCTCCTTCCGGGCTGGTACAAAACCTTGTGCGGCCCCGTGTCCTGGTTGTCTGGTTGCGGTGCCAGCGGATTGGAGGGCTGCTGGTCCGGATGCAGCGGTTTGCCGTGATTGTCGAGCGGCACCCCCTTCCCTTGTTCCCACCACACCGTGCTTTCGGCGCAGTAGACCGTCAAAATGTGCAGCACGTTTGCCAGCCACTCGGCCTCTTGCGTGGTGAAGCCCCTCTGCTGTCCTTGAAAGGCCATGCTCGCCTGCTCCGGCGAAATTTCGTAGTGTTCTTCCTGCGATGTGGGCATAAAATGCCCGTCGTGCTCCACACCGCTTTGGACAACCCACTCCAGTTTGCCGGTCTGGGTGTTCCAGTTGATGGAAGAGATGCGCTTTGCGGGCGCGTCCTGCTGAAGGCGGTCGGCCTGTCCGTCCTCCGCGGATATATTGCCGAGAGCTCCTAGCGTGGAGAATGCGAATATGAGTGCGACTGCGGTTTTCATAGTCACCTAACCGCGCTTGCGTGCAGTTTCAGGGCCGGAGCCGCTTCAAAATCCGCGCGTTTTAGTGCCGGTCCGCACCGCTGACCAGGTAAACCGCCACTTCCGCCAACAGATTTGGCAATAGCGCCAAGCGGCGGCCGCGTGAAAGAAAGTAGCGCCGCTCAATTGCCAGGTGTTCCGTTTCGGCCAGGTCTTCAAAATTGTGGACGGTGAGGAAATGTATATTCGGAGATTCGTACCATTCGTAGGGAAACAGGTCCGTCTTGGGCGCGCGTCCACCGAATAGCAGCGAAAACCGCACGCGCCAATGCCCGTAATTCGGAAACGCCACAATCACGCGGCGCCCCACCCGCAGCATCTCGCGCAGAACCTTTAGCGGCTGGCGCGTTTCCTGCAACGTCTGGCTCAATATCACGTAGTCGAAAGCGCCGTCCGGATAGTCCGCCAGCCCCTGGTCGATATCGCCCTGGTACACCGAGACTCCGCGGGCAATCGCGCGCTGCACTTTGGCGCTCGAAATCTCCACGCCGCGCGCGTCTACACCTTTATGCGCCGCCAGCCATTCGAGCAGTTCCCCATCGCCACAGCCCAGGTCGAGCACGCGCGTCTTCGGCTCGACAATCTCTCCAATGATGCGATAATCGCTGCGGCCCAGCACCTGCCGCACAAACGGCTGCGCCTTCCTCTCGCCATCCGGCTTCTCTCGCTGGGAAACCGGCACTGTCATTGGACCTTCTCGTAGGTGCTGGCCAGAAAGCCGCGGATCAGGTTCGTCTGCTCGGCCACGTCGACCAGAAAAGCGTCGTGTCCGTAATTCGACTCCAGTTCGCAATAAGCCACGTCGCGGTTGCGCGAGCGCAGAGCCCGCACGATCTCCTGCGACTGGTAGCTGGGATAGAGCCAGTCGGAGCTGAAGCTGATCACCAGAAACCGCGCCATTACGCGCTCGAAGGCAGCCGCAAGACTTCCGTGCCCGTTCGCCAGGTCGAAATAATCCATGGCCTTGGTGATGTAAAGATACGAATTGGCGTCGAAGCGGTTCACGAATTCGCTGCCCCGGTAGCGCAGATAGCTCTCCACTTCAAAATCCACGTCGAAATCGTAGCCGAAGTTCTCTTTCCCCCTCAGCCGCCGGCCGAATTTTTCGCGCATGGAATCGTCGCTCATGTAGGTGATGTGTCCCACCATGCGCGCCACCGCCAGCCCCCGCGCCGGCGGTTTGCGG
This sequence comes from Bryobacteraceae bacterium, assembly GCA_035294665.1. Lineage (GTDB taxonomy): Bacteria > Acidobacteriota > Terriglobia > Bryobacterales > Bryobacteraceae > PSRJ01. The sequence continues at coordinate 9,466 of DATGKM010000066.1, forward strand.
CCGTAATAATCGCCTTCGTTCCAATCCGGATCGGCCATGATGGCTTGCCGCCCCACTTCGTTAAACGCGATCTGCTGCGCGCTGTGCCGGGTCGTGCAGGCGATCGGAATCGCGCTCACCACCCGGTCGGGATAAGACACCGCCCATTCGAGCGCCTGCATGCCGCCCATCGATCCGCCGGCTACCGCCAGCAGCCGCTCGATCCCGAACGAATCGATCAGCATTTTTTGCAGGCGCACCATGTCACCGATCGTGATCACCGGAAACGACATCGCATACGGGCACCCGGTCGCGGGATTGACCGACGATGGTCCCGTCGACCCGCGGCACCCGCCCAGCACATTGGAACAAATCACGAAATACCGGTTGGTGTCGAACCCTTTGCCAGGGCCGATCATGTTGTCCCACCAGCCCGGTTTTCCGCCCTCGCGCGCGATCCCGGCGGCGTGCGCATCGCCCGAAAAAGCGTGCAGCACCAGAATCGCGTTCGTCTTTTCCGCGTTCAGCTCGCCGTAGGTTTCATACGCCACGTCGACTGGGGCGAGCGTCGCGCCGTTGTCTAAAGAAATGCAATCGAACCTCACTACGCTCGAATCGACGATCATGGGCGAAGGTTTTCTAAATGATAGCAGAGGCAGCCCAAAGCCCCCTAAAATAAGGGATGCGACGCAGTACGCTTCGCGGGTCGATCGCATTCGTAGCCTTTGCCGGCTTTGCCACAGCCGCCCCCGCCTTCCGCGTAGCCACCCCCAGCTACCATTTCCAGTTCCCCCGCGATCACTTCAACCATCCCGATTTCCGCACCGAGTGGTGGTATTACACCGGCAATGTGCGCGCCGCCAGCGGCCGCCGCTACGGCTTCGAGCTGGTCTTCTTCCGCCAGGGCGAGCACCGCAGGCCGGCCGAAAACCCCTCCACCTGGCGCGCCGACGATCTCTATCTGGCGCACCTCGCCCTCACCGATATCGACGGCAAACGTTTCCGCTATTACGAACGCTTGAATCGCGCCGGCCCGGGCATTGCCGGTGTGAGCCTGGAAGAGGGCCGCATCTGGAACGGTAACTGGCAGTCTCGCTGGGACCTGGGTTCCGGCACGCAAACGCTCACCGCGGTCGCGGCGGATATCCGTTTCCAACTCCGCCTTACCGCGCGCAAACCGCCGGTCATCAACGGAGAAAACGGTATCAGCCAGAAAGCCGATGGCGCCGGCCAAGCCTCTTACTACGTGTCCTTTCCCAGGCTCGCCGTCGAGGGTACCTTGAACGGCGCCGCCGTCACCGGCTCCGCCTGGATGGATCACGAATGGTTCACCTCGCAACTCGCTAAAAACCAGGTAGGCTGGGACTGGTTCAGCATCCAACTCGATAACGGCGCCGACCTGATGCTGTTCCGCCTGCGCCGCGCCGATGGCAGCATCGACCCGCACTCCGCGGGTACTTATATCGATCCCGCGGGCCGCGCCACCCATCTGAAGCAAAGCGACTTCACTTTAGCGCCGCTCGACCTCTGGCGCAGCCCCCATACCCACGCCAGGTACCCTGTGCGCTGGCACATCGCGGTTCCGGCCTGGAATCTTTCCCTGGAAGCGCGGGCCGCGCTCCCCGACCAGGAACTACCCGCCGAAAACGGCATCGGCAACACCTATTGGGAAGGTTCGGTGCAGTACAGCGGCTCAGCCACCGGCGTGGGTTATCTCGAAATGACGGGCTACGCAAAACCCGTGCAGTTTTGAAAGCGGGAGAGTGGCGTGTGCAAGCCGGCGCGCCACTTACCGCGGGCCGGCCGTTGCGATCCCCGGTTCGGTTTTCACTTTCAGATCAGCCTTGATTTTTCGCGCGTCGGATTCCGTGAGCCAGCGCTCCTTTACGGATCGGTCCACCGAGCGCGTTACCTGGTTGACGTAATTTTTATAGTTTCCGTAGAGCGCCTCCAGCCGCGCCCAATCGAACGCCACCGTGCGCCCCATTTCCCGGCAGACGCCCGGTCCCGGACTACTCATGAAATACGTCGCCGCCGGCACATCCACGAAGAATGTCCGCACGCCGCCCACGCCATTGCCGTGCGCATCCAGAGCCACGCTCGGGTGGTCCGTGTCCTCGTCTTTCACCTGGATCCGGTTGGCCCTTGGCGGCGCCGTGCCCTTACGTACCCACTGGTCCAAATTGGCCAGCGCGGCGTGGAACGAGTAGTCGAGCAGCGGCGCTTCGTTCAACTGAATCTCCGGCGTGCAGCGCGCCCCAAACGGCCACTCCGGCGTTCCCTGTGCATTGCCCGCCAGTTCCTGGTCGATGAAGTTGGGGAAGGGCTGATACGCGTAAACATCCAGGTGCTCCGCGCCCGCGATCTCATATAAGCGGTACCGGTCGGCTGGCTCGTCGCTATCGGGCCGGCGCGAAGCCAGTCCTCCCAGGACTCCGCTCTGCGGCTGCACCGTAATCACCGGAACGCCGGCATTGCGAATCACGTAACGCGGGTCGCTTTTGGCCGGCGGCGTAGCGCATTGATTGATTCGCCCCGGCCCGCCGATGTCCTTGATCAGATAGCCATCGTAGGCCGGCTTGCCGTCCGCCAGCCTGGCATGCGAGCTGATGGCGTTGATATAAGTCACCACGTCCGCACCTTGCGTGGTGAGGTATGTGTACTCGACTTTGAATCCCGCCAGCGGCCGGGCTGCCGCATCGCTCTTCAGCGCGGCTGCCACCTGGCTCAGCATGTCCCACTTCAATCCGTCTTCTACGTCCCGCATCGGCCTGCCGTCCGGGCACGCACCCGATGCCGGGTTCCGGAACGACACCCGGCCGTACCGCACGTGGTCGTATTTCTCCAATCCCGGCACACCTCCCGGCATCGTCACTCCCACCCAGGCATCGCCATGCTCCACGATCTGCGGCCACAAGTAGCCCCACATCATCGACCAATCCCACGACCGCGCGGCGTTCATGATCTCCACTACCACAGTGCCGCTAAACTTAGCCGGGTCCGCCGGATGCCGCACCAGAATACGCGTCGTATATGGCGCGCCCGCCGATTTCACCGTAAGCGCGCCATCCGTTGCCCAGTCATACACATTGGCCTTCCCGCTAATCAGGTATTCGTCTTCGGTGTACCCGAGCTTGGGAAGATCCATCGGTGTCAACAACCGGCTGCTCTTCAGAAACGGGTCCGCCGGATAATCCGCGTAGGGACCGTGATCCGTGTTCGTCGTCATCGGCAGCGCAATCGAAGTGGGCACCGGCACCGGCAAATCCGCGGCCGGCGCCATCCAGGCAAGGGCCAGCCCGATTAAGGCCGGCAGAGCAGCTCTGAGTCGCATTCCCCAATCATATACCGCTGTCTTGCAGCCGAGACCGCGCTTCTCGGCCGCAGTCTTGACATATCAGTCCCATTCCGATATGACGATTACCGACCTATGAAAGAAGACCTCGGCGCCTTCCTGCCGCTCTCCCCGGCAATGCTGCACATCCTGCTCGCCCTGGCCGGCTCGAAGCGGTTGTCCGGGAAGCCAAGGCCCGGCTGCAAGCGCCGTCTCCCAGATGTTGAAGCGCTCGCACTGGCGGCTGACCGCAAGGACATCACAAGGGCCGCAATGTTCAAGTCAACACGGGGAGCGCCGCCGCTTCCCGCAAGCCTCCCTCGCAAACCTCGCCAATCCGCAGATCCACGATCCGGTTCGCCACGCGCCTCTCGGCCAGTTCCACTTTGAGGTAGTTTTCGGTCAGCGCCGTTCCATCGTGGAGCGTGACCGCCGAAAGGGTCTTTCCCCGCATCGTACGCCGGAAAGCCAGGTTTTTCGCCGCGGCGAGTTCCCGCAGCACACGGTTGCGGTGCTTGCGCACGGGCATGGGCGCCTGGTCTAAGTGCTCCGCCGCGGGCGTCCCCGGCCGCTCCGAGTACGTGAACACGTGCAGATAGGTGAACGGCAAGCTCTCGATGAACCGCCGGCTCTCCTCGAAATCGTCGTCTGTTTCGCCGGGGAAACCCACCATCACGTCGGCGCCGATAGCCGCCCCCGGCATGAGCGCGCGCGCTTTCCGGATCCGATCGGCATAGTGGCGCGGCCGGTACTTGCGGCGCATTTTTCGCAGAATGCGATCGGAACCGCTTTGCAAGGGCGCATGCACATGACCGGCGATTCGCGGCGATGACGCCATCAAACCCAGCAGATCGTCAGAAAGGTCCATCGGCTCGATCGAACTGAGCCGCAACCGCTGCACATCCGTTTCGGCCAGCAGCAGGCGAATCAAATCCGAAAGCCGCATGGTGCTGCCCGCTTCGCGCCCCCACCGCCCCAGGTTGATGCCGCTCAGCACGATTTCCGCATAGCGCTCCGCCAGCGAGCGGACCTGCTCGACCACCTGCGCCGCCGGAGCGCTGCGGCTCCGCCCCCGCACGAACGGAATCACACAAAACGAGCAGCGATTATTGCAGCCATCCTGAATCTTCAGATTGGGCCGCGTGCGGTCGCCCGAGGCATCCGAAACAGGAGCGGACAGGAACTCGTGCTGCGCAAAAATATCGGCAACGAAAATGTTGCCGTGGTAAGGCGCCGCGGACACGAGCTCGGCAATTTGCGTCTTGTGCGAATTGCCCACCACCCATTCCACCCCGGGCAACGCCGCCAGCTCTTCGGGCGCGCGCTGCGCGTAGCAGCCCGTCACCAGGATGCGCGCGTTCGCGTTTTCCCGATGCACCCGGCGAATGGCCTGGCGCACATCCTCATCCGCCGACGCGGTTACCGTGCAGGTATTGAGAATCACCAGGTCCGCTACCGAGCGCTCCGCGGCCGCTTCGAACCCCTTCGCTGCCAATAAGGATTCGAGCGCCGCTCCATCCGCCTGCGCCGCCCGGCAGCCGAAATTGTGCACGAAAAACGTTTCCACTGTCCCTTTGATTATAAAATTGCGGTTGGCCTGACCGACGGAACGACATCATGCAACCACCCTATCGAGCCGAACAAGTAGGCAGCTTACTGCGGCCTGCCGAGCTACTGCAGGCCCGCGCGGCTTTCACTGCCGGCCGCATCCCGAAAGAGGAATTGCGCGCCGCCGAAGACCGGGCGATCGAGAGCGCCGTGCAAAAGCAGCGCGCCGCCGGCATCGAGATCCTGACCGATGGCGAAATGCGCCGCGCCTCCTGGCTCACGGACATGGCCGATGCGGTCGAAGGCTTCGTGCACCAGAAGGTGATGCTCGATTGGAAAGGCCCGAGCGGCGGCATCGAAGCCAGCACCGCCAACGCAGTGGGCGGCAAACTGCGCAAGCTGAGAAAGCTCACCGCGCAGGAACTACCGATGCTCCAACGATGCGCCGCGCCTTTCAAAGTGACGCTTCCCGCCCCTTCCAACTTCATGGTGGCGAGCTACAAGCCCGGAGTCACCGACAAACACTATCCGGCGCAAGCGGATTTACTGCGCGATCTGGTGGCGATTGTGCGCGATGAAATCGAGTGGCTGGTTTCCGAAGGTGTCACCTACATCCAGTTCGACGCTCCCTATTACTCTCATTACCTCGATCCGAACCAGCGCGCGCGGATGCGGCAGGAGGGCCGCGATCCCGATCGCGAACTCGAAACCGGGATTGCCGGCGACAACGCCGCTCTGGAGGGTGTGCCGCGCGACCGGGTAACGCTTGCGCTCCACGTCTGCCGCGGCAACAGCCGAAGCCGCTGGTATAGCGAGGGCGACTACGAAGCCATTGCCGAAAGGCTGTTTCAAACGCTGGGCGTGGATCGCTTCCTGCTCGAATACGATACAGCACGCTCCGGCGGCTTCGAACCGTTGCGCCTGATGCCACGCGGGAAAACGGTGGTGCTGGGCCTGGTGACCACGAAAGAGCCGCGCTTCGAATCCGCCGATGAACTGCGCCGCCGCATCGACGAGGCCGCGCGCTATGTGCCGCTCGAAAACCTCGCCCTCAGCCCGCAGTGCGGGTTCGCCTCGGTAGCCGCCGGCAACCTGATATCGGAAGACGACCAATGGCGCAAGTTGGCGCTGGTGGCCGAGACAGCGCGGCAGGTTTGGGGTTAGGAACCGGAGGGCGCGGCCGCGGGCCGGCCCTCCCAAACCGGCCGCAGTTGCCTCACGGCGCCTTTGCCGCGCCTGCTTCCCTTATCGGCTGAGATGGAAATTTCATTTGTCATGCCACCGCTATTAGCTTATTCTGCTATGCATGCAGCTTTCGCGCCTAGCCAGTTGGCTCATCGCTATTCCAGCCCTGCACGGGCAAGTGCTCACCTACCACAATGACGTGGCCCGTACCGGGCTCAATCCCCACGAAACCATCCTGACTCCGGCCAACGTGAATGCGGCTTCGTTCGGCAAATTGTTTCAAGCTGTGCTCGATGGCCGGGTGGATGCGCAGCCGCTCTACGTCCCCGCCGTGAACATCTCGGGTCAGGGCGTTCACAACGTCCTGATCGTGGCTACGGAAAACGATAGCGTCTATGCCCTCGACGCGGATAGCGGCGCGACTCTGTGGCGCACTCGTACCCTGGGATTCCTCGAAGTCCCTTCCGACAGGCGCAACTGCGACCAGGTAACTCCGGAAATCGGCATTACAGCAACTCCGGTGATCAGTACACAAACTTCGCCTGCCACCGTGTATGTGGTTGCCATGAGCAAAATCATCTTCACCAGCATCTACTATCAGAGGTTGCATGCGCTCAATATTGCCAATGGGCAGGAGCAACCGGGGAGCCCCGTGAACATCCAAGGCAGCTACCCCGGCACTGGCGATGGCAGCCAGGGGGGCCAGGTTTTGTTCAACCCGGCCGACTACAAGGAACGGGCAGGATTGCTGCTGGCCAACAACACTGTTTATTTAGGGTGGTCTTCGCATTGCGATAACGAACCCTATACCGGCTGGATCATGGGGTACAATCCGACTAGCCTGGCACAGACGAGTATTCTGAACGTCACTCCTAACGGGGAGGGCGGCGCGTTTTGGAATAGCGGAGCGGGCATTGCCGCGGATTCGAGCGGCAATCTGTTCGCGCTCGCGGCCAACGGCACTTTCGATACCACGCTCAACAGCCAGGGCTTCCCGGTTAACGGCGACTTCGGCAACGCGATTTTGCGCATCGGGACCGCCAACAACACTCTTTCGGTTACCGACTATTTCACGATGTCGAATACGGTGAGTGAGTCGGACGCGGACGAAGATTTAGGCTCGGGTGGCGGTATCGTGCTGCCCGATATGAAAGACAACAGCGGGAACACCTGGCATCTGGTAATCGGAGCGGGCAAAGACACCAACATTTATATCGCCAACCGCGACAACATGGGCAAATTCAATCCCAACAACGATAACGCGATCTACCAAAAACTCACGGGCGCCCTGGGAGGACCGGTGTTTTCGGCTCCGGCATATTTCAACGGCACGGTGTACTTCGGAGCGGTGGGCGATTCTATCCGAGCTTTCCCATTTATCAACGCGCGACTGGCGCCCGCTTCGAGTTCCCAAACGGCTCTAAGCTTTCCCTACCCCGGAGCCTCGCCAAGCATCTCCGCCAACGGCACGAGCAACGGTATTGTTTGGGCCGTGGAGAATCAGCCCTTCAAGGCCGTTCTGCATGCTTATCTGGCGACGAATCTGGCCACCGAGCTATACAACAGCAACCAATGGCCCTTTGGCCGCGATTACTTCGGTTTCGGCAATAAATTTATGACGCCCACCATCGCTGACGGCAAAGTTTATGTGGGAACGCCCAATGGAGTGGCCGCGTTCGGCTTGCTCAGCAAGTAGCCGCCCGTTTCTGCGACACTAATTCCGAAGACTATGACGAAGATAGACATTCATTTCCGGCTGCAGCGGCCGCTCGAGGAAGCCGAACTCCCCCGCATTTCGGATCTCTACGCCATCTACGGCATTCAGAAAATCCGCATGGACCCGAACATGGAAGGCATCACCGTGGAGTACGATGCGACGCGCCTCCGCCCGGCCGAGGTGGAATCGGCTCTGGCGAGCGCGGGAATCCCGCTGGCCCTGGCTGAAGCCTAAAAGCTTAAGGCCGCAGAAAGAAAGAAATCGCCAATCCGAACCCCACCAGCACCACGATGCGGCGAACGGTATTTCCTCCCAAGCGCCGGGCAAACCCGGCGCCGCCGTATCCGCCCACCAGGGACCCCAGCACCATGATCAGCACGTACGGCCAAAACACCATCTTGTGCACGATGAAATACACCACCGCCACGCCATTGATCGCGCCGGCCAGCAGCACCTTCAGCCCGTTCATCTGGTGCATTTTCGTCAATCCGATCACGCTCAAAGCCGCCAGCATCAGGATGCCGATGCCCGCCCCAAAATATCCGCCGTACATTGCCACCAGGAATTGAAAAACCAAGGCCCCGGCCAGCCATTTTGTGGAGCGATGTTCGGCCGCCCCGGCCGTGCGCAAGCGGCGCTGGATGGGATTTTGCGCCATGAACAGCAGCGTGGCAAACAGAATCAAGTAGGGCACGAGACGATCGAAAACGGCCGGCGGCGTGAACCGCAAGAGCCAGGCGCCCAGAAGGCCCCCGATAACGCTGGGAACAATCAGAGCATAAAGTTGCGACTGCGTCTCCCGCAATTCCCGCCGGTATCCCCAGGAGCTCCCCAAGGTGGCCGGCCAGATGGCAACAGTGCTGGTGGCATTGGCTCCGACCGAGTTCAGCCCCAGCCAGATGAGCGTAGGAAACGTGACCAGCGTGCCGCCGCCGGCGACCGAATTGATCACCCCCGCGGCAAACGCCGCGGCAAACGCGGCCGCCGCGTGGACGAAATCCAACGTGCCAGCTCCTACCAAACCCGGCAAGCATTCTCCCTAACCATGGGCTGCCCTTTATGACAACTGAACGCCTGCCAGAATTCGGGCATATTGGAAACCACGTTGTTCACGCGATACTTGGGCAGCGAATGCGGATTGGTGAGCACCTGGGTGCGCATCAGCTCCGGCCGGACATTGCTGCACCATTCGAAGGCGAAGGCTTCGAAGAAGCGCTGCCGCGGGGTCAAGCCGTCGCTCTCCTTCACATCCATCTTCTTGCCTTGGCGCGCCAAGGCATCCTGATACGCCAGAAACGCCAGGTGCAATCCGCCGTTATCGGCCGTGTCCTCCCCTTGTGTCAGCTTCCCATCCTGCTTGACTCCGGCTTCCGGAATCATCTGTGAATACTCGTTTGCGATGCATGCGCCGCGCTTATCGTAAGCCGCGGCATCGGCCGCCTGCCACCAATCGCGCAGATTGCCCTTAGCATCGAATTTCCGCCCCTGGTCGTCAAAGCTGTGAATCAGTTCGTGCCCGATGATCTGGCCCGCCGCGCCGTAGTTCACTCCATCGTCTTGCGCGCCGAACAAGGGCGGTTGCAGAATGCCGGCCGGGAAATTGATGGTATTCGTCTGCGGATCTTCGTAGGCGTTGACCGTGGGCGGCGTCATCTGCCATTCGGTCCGGTCGACCGGCTTTCCGATCTTGGCTACCCACCGCTCGAATTCGAACGCGGTGCCAGCCTGCCGGTTCGCCAGGTAACTGGTACGGCCGATGTGAACACTGGAATAATCGCGCCAATGGTCGGGATAGCCGATTTTATTCACTACCGCGTTCAATTTCTCAACGGCCCGCCGCTTGGTTTCGGCAGCCATCCAGTTCTGCGCCTGAATGTCCTTGGACATCTCCGCTTCGATATCGCGAACCATCTGGAGCACGCGGGTTTTGCTTTCCGGCGAAAAGGCGCGCGCCACGTAGACCTGGCCCAGGGCCTCGCCTAAGAGCGCGTCCACCGCACTCACACAGCGCCGCCAACGCGGCTGGAGCTTCTCGGCCCCATAAAGCGTATGGGTGAAGAAGTCGAAATTCTCGTTGACAAATGCCTGGCTCAGGGCGTTCGCCGAGCCGTGCAGCATCTGCCAGCGGAGGTAAGCTTTCCAGTGATCGAGCGGCTGGGCGCGCAGAACGGTTTCCAGGTTCCGGAAGAACTCGGGCGCGCTCACCAGATAATGCGGAGTTGAAGGCGGCGCGTGGACCAGCGACAGGTAGCGGTCCCAATCGAACGAAGGAGTCAGCGCCTTCACCTGCGCCAGGCTCATCTGGTTATTCAGGTTCTTGGGGTCGCGGCGATGGACCGCATCCATGGCGCCTTTGGCCAGCGCCGTTTCGATCTCGAGGACCACCGCGGCATCCGCCTTGGCCTGCGCCTGCGGCTCGCCGCCCAATACCAGCATGCGTTCTATGTGCCGGACGTATTTCTCGCGGATCTGCTTGGACTTTTCGTCCTGGTCTAAATAGAAGCTGCGGGCCGGCAGCCCCATGCCGCCCTGGTCGATTTGGGCCACGTTGCGCGAGGCGTCGTCGTAATCGGCTCCGCCGGCGAAACCGAACAGTGCCGCGTTGGTTTCGTTATCGTTACCGGCCCACGCACCAGGGATGGTTTGGTGCAGGTGGGCGATTTCCACGGCGAGATCGCGGGTGCTTTTCAGAGCGGCGATCCGGTCGAGCTCCGGTTTCAGCCACTCGCGCGTATGCTGCTCGATGGCGCCTGTATCCATGCAGGCGAAATAGTAATCGCCCACCTTCTGCTCATTGGCCGTGCGCTGCGCATTATTGGCGGAAAGCTTTTCTAATGTCTGCCCCAGGAGGGTCTCGTTCCAAAGCTGCAGCGGGCCGGCAGTGTCCCATTGAACCTGATCGGCGGGGATGGGATTCTCCGCCATCCATTTGGCGCAGGCATATTGATAGAAATCGGTACACGGGTTGACCCGCGGATCGGCCTCGCTGGCGCTGAAGTGGGCCAGTTCGGGGAGTTTGGCCGGCGGCCTCTCCGCGACAGACGCGTTCTGCGCGGCCGAGAACGACGCGTTTTGCGCGAGCCCGGCGAGCGCGGTGGCCGCCAAAATCAGGCTGAGGCGAACGAGAATCATGAACACATTGTACAGAGCCGGGTTTGGGCAGTTTGGGCATACCGCTGGCGGAGTTACGGCTACCGGATGCGGCAGAAGCTCGATTTTGATCCGCGAAGGCTTCGATTCCGGCTACTAGCGAAGGGCTGGATTGTCCCATCGGGCTGCTTTTTGTGGCTTGGATGCGGTTGCAGCGACTGGAAACGGCTTGGCGGCGACCGCATTTGGCTGCGCGGGCGCGTTTGCGGGAACGAAGCCAATTTCGGGTTGGGTGAGCGCCGATTCGGGTTTGGGGTCGGCAGGCGGAAGCGCCTGCCCCACCGAAATTTCGCTCTCGACGCGGTTTGGCGATTCTGCTGCGACACGGGACTCCGCCGGAGGTGTGGATTCCACCGGCAGAGTTGCGGGACCTGCGTGGGTGGATGCGTGCACGCTTGGCCTGGCGTTCGCACACCACGGGATTGCAGAACCGGATTCATGCGGCGTTGAAAGCGTTATGGAAGCTTGGATGGGGAGCCGGCCAGCGATCTGTTCCAGAAAAAGCAGCGGTTGCGCCTATGCCTGGCCATAGCCAGACTACCAGAGGAAACGCGCCGCGCCGGCACATTGGCGGAATCGAGTTGGTGGATTCTCCGCAAGCGGGAACAGTATCGGAGCCGCATGCGGCCGTTGAGTCTTCGTCCAGCAACGGCTAAGCGCGGAAGTCAGTCTGGCTCTCAGAAGCCGTGCGTGTGATTGCGAAACCCGGGGCGAAGACGCTCCCGCGCCAATCCCGGCTGCCGGATCGGCGCTCGGGTCGCTCTCCAGCGTGGCCCTGTCCTCCGTCCGGGTGGTAGTAGTGTATCGAAAAAGGGAAAACGCCGGCGCCTGACGGCGCCGATCAGGTCCGAAATTAGTGCTTGACGCGGGCAGCGCTCTCATAGATGACCGGAGTTGAAAGCAAGAATCTCGAAGCTAGCTAGAAGCCAGGAGCCGGGGGTTAAAAGTCAGGAGTAAGGAGTCAGGAGGCAAGAGGGCTTCTGGATGATCGCCGTTTGGTAAGAGTTGGAGAGACACTGCGGGTCACAGATGTAACAGATTTTGTTTAAAAATTTCGGAGCGGCGGGAGTTACTTCAAATCCACGCCTTTGGCAGTATGATCGTGGCCCCTTCCGCCGTTACGGCCGCGGCTTTGCCAACCGGATGGCCAGCGCGAGCAATGTGCACGCACAGAGATCGAGCACGCAATTGAAGAGGAAAAGATGGCGGCCGGTGTCCACAGCGTCGAAGAACGGCGGCGCAAAAGTGGTGGGCAGCAGAGCGGTCAGGACGGCGACACCGAGTACCGCCGGCGCGCGGGCCGGGCCCTGAAACCATGCCGCCAACCAGAGCAACGCGACCAAAGTAAAGCAAAAGCCGAGATAGGACCAGGGGCGGCGCGCATAGAGGGCCGCCTTCGCGGCCGGCCACAGGGCCAGCACATGGCTCTGCGCTTCCGGCAGGTGGCCGCTTTCCGGCTGGTAATTTCCCAAACGGTATTCGCGCGCGCCGATCTCCATCCGGACCCGCTCGAGCGACCCTTCTTCGAGATCGTGACGCATGGCGCTGGCCACCACTTTGGGATTCACCAGTAGAAACCGAAGCATTTTCGTGAGCGTGACTTGTTTGCCGAATGCAATGGCGTAGGGCTCCTCCTGCATGTGCGTGCCTGGGGAGTAGGAATGCCGGCCGATGTACTGGACGAAACTCGCATCCAGGCCGAGTTTGGCCAACGCGGCCGCTGGATTTTCGGAAGCTGGCAGGAATTTGAAGAAGAGGCTATCGTAAAACGAAATGGCCCGGTACCAGGGCGAACTGGTGGCGAGGAAAACCAAGCTTCCCGCGATCACCACAACGCTGGCCGCCGCGCGCGCCCAGACGGCGGGAAATGCCTTCCGCTCGAAGCGAAACCAGAATAGCGGCACAAAGCACAAAGCTTCGAGCGAGTGCTGCACCTTGCTGGTAGCCAGGAACAAAAGCGCGGCAGTGAGCGACGCGAATGCGCCCAGCCCCACCCGGCGGGAAGAGAGCACGTGAATGCCGAGCACCACGGACCACAGCAGGAAAATGAGAGCGGCCGTATCCATATAGAAGGTGCTGAAGATGGGGACGTATGCGGCGCTAAAGAAGACCACCAGGGCGAACATTGCCACGAGAGGGGGCTGGGAAACGAGGCGCAGGAACAGGAAAAACGCACCCAAAAACAAGAGTGCATACAGCGCGCCCAAGAAGCGCAGGTCATATTCGCCACGTGGCAAGAACCAGCCGGCGGGCGCGAGCGAAATATAGAGCGGAATGACTGCCGATGTCGCCATGATCGAGCCGCAATACTGGCTACGAATGGCATATCGGGGCGTGTAGTAATCGAATAACGGATAGCGTGCCGGGTCCAGGGGGCCAATGCAAGCGTGACGGCTGAGCTTGGGGAAATCGCCATTATCGGCAACGCCCAGGATGGGCGGCACGAATAACTGAAAAATGACGATGGCGGCTCCGGTTGCGACCAGAGCCCATTGCCAGACCCGCGACATCGGACTAATCTCTATACTTGATGTAACATAGGCCGCCGCGAAGGGGTCTTGGCGGGCCCTAGTCTGCTGTCTCTGAACTCTATTTACTAACGCCAGAGAAAGCGGCATGCTTGGGTATGCCATTGCCTCCGGCCCCGAAAATCGAGATGACCGATCGCGAGCGAAGACGGCTATCGGAGATCAGCGACAATCGCGGCACGCCGAAGGGTATCGCACTGCGCGTGGAGATCGTGTTGGGCGCGGCGCGAGGGATTGCCAACCGCGTTCTCGCGCGCACCCTGGAGACATCTGTTTCAACCGTGCTGTTGTGGCGCAAGAGGTACGAAGAGGAGGGTCTGGCCGGCATTCTGGAGGACCACCCGCGGAGTGGACGGCCAAAGCAGATCTCGGAAGAACGAGAGTCGGCGATTGTGGAGGCCACCATCCGGACGACGCCG
>DATGKM010000067.1:0-30682 GCA_035294665.1 Bryobacteraceae bacterium
GTGTTCCGGCATGGCCAAGATCCGCGACCGACTGCAGCCACCGGCGGGCATTGTCATTCTTCGCGACGAGCGGGCATCGCGCCCACTGAATTATGTGCACGGAGATCTCCTTGGTGGAAAACAAACTGGCTTCAAAAGGAACATGCCAGCAGTTTGATCCACAGAAGGCGGATCGGTCTATTCCACGTAACTTATGCGTTTGGCCGGACGGCCGAATACGCGGCGACGCTCACCAAAGGTGCCCACGTCCAGATCGTCGGCGAAATTCAGACACGCAGTTTCGTCGGCAGAGACGGCGCGAAGAAGTCCGTGACCGAGATCCGTGTGCACCGAGTTGCGCGTCTCGATCGTACGTCGAAGACCGAGTCCCCCGAGGAGGCCGCCGCGTAGGCGGCCTTACCAACGGGGCGCTTGGAATCGAGGCCGACCGGGGCGATCGGCGCGACGCTACCTCGATTCCTATCAAGTTATGATCTGACTATGTAGCCCAAATGGAGCCTGCCGACTCCGCAGGATTCTCGCTCTCCCAGGGCGACGATTCCGTGTACGAGTTATGTACGAGTGATGGTTTTTCTGGTCCAATGCGGCATTTTAGACCATTGGAAACTCTGCAACTTACACATTCTGCGTGAGTTGTTCTTATCGTGGTTCGAATCCATGCCGGGGAGCCACACATTCTGTATCAGAGAGTTGGAAGCACTTTGTCTAACCGTTGTACCGATTTTGTACAAGGAGTCGTTTCTCGTAAACAATTGTTCCTCCTGCGCTTATCTATCAGAGCATGGATTCCAAAATCGAACCAATGCCGCACGCGGCATAAACTTTAACTTCCGACCGTGACCGAACTTGGCCGCCCGGACGAACTACCTTACGGAAGTCAACTCCGTTTTATCGGGACCTCGCAGGAGAATCGCAAATATGAAAGCAGTGAATGGAATCCTGTGCGCAACGGCGTTAGTGGCGTTTTTTGCCTCGTTTGCCGGAGCCGCTAACATGACGATGACCGGCATGATCAGCGACAGCATGTGCGGCGCAAGCCACGGCAAAATGATGGAAATGCATAAAGATGCCAAGATGACAGACAGGGACTGTTCACTGGCGTGCGTTAAAAACGGTGGGAAGTTCGTCTTCGTCTCTAGCGGGAAGGTATACAGCATCTCAAATCAGAGCCTCGCATCCTTGACAAAGTATGCCGGGGAAAACGTCAAGGTAACCGGCGATGTCAACGGCGACACTATCGCCGTTTCGAAGATTGCTGCCAGCAAATAGATGTAGAGAACCGTGTGCGCGTGTCTGCCGCCGACGGCCATGTTCTATGGCAATACGACACGGTGAAGTCCTTCGAGACCGTAAACAAGGTTGCCGCAAAAGGCGGTTCGATGGGCGGGCCCGGTCCGACGGTTGCGGGCGGGATGCTTTTTGTCGGATCGGGCTTTCCCGGTGTCCAAAACGGGACGCCCGGCAACGTTTTGCTGGCCTTTGCCGCGCAGTAAGCAGCGGGCTTCCAGTCAAGTGCCCCGGGACTGCGTTGGTACTGGCTGCTTACCAGTACAGCGCCTCTTGCAAGCCGCCGCGGAATCGCATCCAATGGAGACGTGCTTGGAATACTCTATGCTCTTTTTGCGGTGTCCGCGGCCACCCAGCCAACCGGGCGTTCCCTGCCGCCGCAGCGATTGACGGCCTGCTCGATTGTGACCAAAGCCGACGTGGAGCAAGCGATCGGGCTGAGCGTGGCCGATGGCGCCGAGGAGATTCAGGGGAAGGTTTCGACCTGCGACTACGCGACGAGAACCGGCCTGATCTCGATTACCGTTCAGAACCTGGCGAGCAAGCCGGATCTCAAAATGGAGATTCAGGCGCTGCAGAAAGAAATCCCCGAAGGCGTCGTCCGCGATGCACCCGGCTTTCCCGAGGCCCTCTATTTAGATATTCCCGGCGCCGGAACGCAACTCCACATCTTGAACGGAGGCTTCCAACATCTCATGGTCTCGATTCTCGGGTTCGGAGACGCCTCGAAGGTCTCCGGTGCAGCGGTCCAGATTGCACGCAGGGCGTTGAGCCGGCTGTAAGGGCTACCAGTTGAAGCGGGCGAAGACCTTCAGCGTGCGCGGATTGCTGCTGAACGGCAGCGTCGGGTTGTTGAAATCGACGTTATTCACTTGCGCGAAGGCCAAGGCGCTGCCGCTATTCGTGGGCGTCAGCGACACGTTGTCGATTGCGCCAGCGGTGAACTGCGGATGGTTGAACACGTTGTAGGCCTGCGCACCTAAATCGACACGGAACCGCTCGGAGCCTGCGTGGAAGTGCTTAATCAGAGAGATGTCCACGTTGTCGATGGGACGGATCGGCTGCAGATTGCGGCCTCCGTTAGCATAAGCGCCGGGACCGGCCTGGATGTAGCGGGCATTCGGGTTTTTGGCGACATAGGCGACGATGTTTGCCAACTGCGAGGTAGGGGCAGTTGGTTGAACCACTGTGCCGTTGGCGGTCAATCCGTAAACGGCACTGCCCGTTCCCGCGACCCCGTTCGGATTGACGATAACGCGATCGGCGGCGGGATCGCTATTTAAGTTCGAATCCACGCCACTCTGCGGCGTGTAGTACTCGGGCGATTCGTAGGTGTAGATTGGCGCGATTTCCCAGTTGCCCACGAGGTTTCTCATCAACCAGTTGCGGCTCTGGCCGAACCAGGGAGCGTCGTAAACAATGGCGGCCGTGAGGCGCTGGCGGCGATCGAGAGCTGAAGACGCCTTTTCGGAGGCCAAGTCGCGGAAGTCTTGAGCGCGCCGCGGCGTGAGGTACGTGCTGGCGACTTCGGCCGTGCTGTTATCGATCAGGTGGCTCCATGTATAAGCAACCTGGTATTGGAGGCCCCGGGCGAACCGTCTGTTCAACTGCGCGGACAAGCCGTTATATTCCGAATACCCTAACGGCTCGTAACTAGTGATCGTGTTGGTGAAGCCTGCAGCCGCGTAAATTGGATCGAGCCCTACGGTGCAACCGGAACAGGGAATCGCGGCGGTCCGCAAAGCACCTTCCGTCAAAGATAGAGAGGAGAGAGTCGCGAGCGATGGCACCGACAGGAACGTCGGAATGCTATTGGAAGGTGTAACATCCGAAATTCGATTCAACTGTTCTTGTACGATCTGGTGAACGCCTTTGGTGCCGACGTATCGCACCTCGACCGTGTAGTCTTTGAGGAACACGTGCTGGACGCCGATGTTCCAGTTGATGGAGTACGGCAATGTGAGCTGGTTTGGGAGATAGGAAGCAGTGGCCGCGCGCGCGGCAGCGGGACTGCTGGATGTGAGCCCCTGGGCTGCGGTGATGCCGCCGTTCGCCAGGAAATTGGATAGGCCCGCGCCTTGTTCTTGCACCAGGCTGTAGAACTGCGGCGGAGCTGTATTCAGGCCGATGTTGTCGAACATAACTTCCGTCGCGATGCCGAAGCCCGCCCGAATGACCGTATTACCGGAGTGCCCGGGCGTATAAGCAACACCAACCCGCGGACCAAAACCATGAGGATCTGCGCTGGGAGCATTGAAGGTGAGCAAGCCAGGAACATTCGCGAGGGCGTTCAATTTCTGCATCTGCATTCCGATCGGCACGGTGGTGTACTCGTATCGCAAGCCCAAATCGATTGTGAGATTGCGCCGGGCGCGCCAGGTGTCCTGGATGTAGCTGTAGCTAGCTAGTTCGTTTCCGTAATATGTGGAACCGCCGATGGATCGCGCCGCCACGAGGTCAGGAGTGATATCGAGCAGGTAGTTCGCAACGGTAGAATACTCGTAAAGGCCACGAAGATACTGCACGAACTGCTCAGGCGAGATGTAATCCCGGAACTCTGTCCCGAATTTGACAGTATGATTGCCGTGAATCCAGCTCATGTTTTCGATGCCCTGGTACAGGTTATCGATTCGAGCTTGCGGGTAGGCGGGATTCGGCCCGATCTGCAAATTCACATCGGCAAAGAGCAGGGTGGGAAAGGCACTGAGGCCTGGAAAGGTCTGGTTGCCGACAGGGCTTGACTGGTTCTCACGTTGATACGCCAAACGCAACTCATTAGTCAGGTGGGGGTTGAAGGTGTGATATTCGGCGATGGTAGCAAGATAGTCACGTGCTTCAACCGGGGTATAGAAGGCCGGCAGGCCCGCGTCGACGCTATTGATTGCGTTACTGTGGTTGAAAATGAAGCGGCCCCGCAGTTGATCCGCATCGGTAATGTTGTAATCTACCGAGCCCACGCCGTAATAGCCGTTTTGGTAATTGGCGCCGGCAATGGGAATGATTCCCGTCGGCACCGTGACGTTGCCAACTGTGATAGGAGGGCCGCCGGCAGTTACGGCGGGCGCGACCGCATATTTTTCCATTACGCCCAAATTCGTCTGGCTGATGCCGGGCGCCGAAGCGAGAGTGCTGTAACCAGCGGAAGTGGGAGCGTAAACGGGCGCTCCCGCCGTGCTGGCCTGGCCGAGTGGATTGTATTCCAGGCTTCCGAAGAAGAATAGTTTGTTTTTAAGAATCGGACCGCCCACGTTAGCTCCCAGGTTGTTCTGGTCGTAGCGCGGCAGGGTGTATATGCCTTCATTCTTGAACGACTGATCGATGGCATTCAAGTTCCGATTCTGCAGGTAATCGTAAACGGTGCCGTGATACTCGTTGGTGCCGCTCTTGACGATAGTGTTGAACTGGCCGCCGGAGGAATGGCCGAACTCTGCGGAAAACTGGTTTTGCAGGACCGTGAACTCTTCGACGGATTCATTGGGAAGGTAAACCACCGGTCCGGTGACGGCCTTATCGTTATTGTCCACACCTTCGATTGTGAAGTTGTTGTTGCGGGGGCGCTGTCCACCTACGGAGGGGCCGGTGCCTACGCCCACACCGCCGTTGCTGGCCACGCCCGCTTGCAACAACGAGAGATTCAACACGCCCAAGGTTTCGGTCGCGGTCGGTAAATCGGCGATCTGCCTGGTGCTGTAAGTGTTCTGGATCTGCGCGGTGGTGGTGTCGATGAGCGCTCCGGCGGCGGAGACTTCCACACTGGTGGCTACCTGCCCCACTTGCAGGGTGAGATTGGCGGTGGCCGTCTGATTCAATTGAACGCCGACGCTTTTCAGCGTGGCAGAGGCGAATCCCGAAGCCGTAGCTGTGAGATCGTAATCGCCGGGCGGCAGATTGGCAATGCGGTATTCGCCAGCGCCATTGGTACTGGTGGTGGTTTTGACGTTAGTGCCGGTATTGGTGGCGGTGACTGTGGCATTGGGAACGCCGGAGCCGCTCGGATCGGCGATTGTACCGACAAGGTCCCCGCTGATGGCTTGGGCGGCGAGGTTGACTGAAAAAACGAACCCAATTGCGGCTAGCGTGAGGCTCAACCGCGCAAACAGGCGGGCTGAATGGGCACGCCGGCCGGGCGTGGCGCGCTTTGTTCTCTGTGACATGCCAAGGGCCTCCAGGAGAAGTAGAGGGATTTCACTCGGATTGCGGCAGAAAACAGAAAAAGCGAGTTGCAACCCCTTTAATACTTATGGAATATACGGTAATCGAAAGCGCCATCATACGCAAGAGAAAATTGAAAATACCGAGTAAGAAAACGAGCCAGGCGGGTGAGGCGCTTACGCGGAGCATGGGCGGCGCGGGTTAAGGCGGTTTTTCCCGGCAGGCTGTTAACCGGGTTTTCACCAGAGCAACTCCAGGCCCGCGCCGCCCGGAGGCGGCGCGGTACTCTGGAGAATTGTCCGGAGTGTGATGAAACTGCGCGAGATTGCGGCGGCTTTGGGTTGCCAACTGGCGGGCGATGGGGAATTGGAGATCAGGGGCGTGGCCGGAATAGAGCATGCCCAAGCCGGTGAGCTTACATTCCTGGCGAACCCGAAATACGCGTCCAGGGTGAAGAACACCAGGGCCACGGCGATTCTCATCGCCAAACCGATCGAAGGAAGAAACTGCCTCGTATCCGGCAACCCATATCTGGATTTCGCGCGCGCGCTGGCGCTTTTTTATCAGCCGCCCCGGCCCGCGCCCGGCGTGCACCGGCTGGCCTGGGTGGCGGAAAGCGCGGTGCTCGGGGAGAATTGCTCGGTGGGGCCCTTCGTAGTGGTGGGCGAACGGGTGCGCCTGGGGCGGAACGCGGTGCTGCATCCGCATGTGGTGATCTATGAAGGGGCCGAAATCGGGGACGATTTTCTGGCGCATTCCCATGCCGTGGTGCGCGAGTTTTGCCGCATCGGCAACCGGGTTACGCTGCAAAACGGAGTGGTTGTGGGCGGCGATGGTTTTGGTTTCGCCAAACGCGAGGACGGCACGCATTTCAAAATCGTGCAATCGGGCGTGGCGGTGATCGAAGACGATGTGGAGATCCAGAGCCTGACCTCGGTAGACCGCGCCACGGTGGGCGAAACACGGGTGAAGCGGGGCGCCAAGATTGACAGCCTGGTGCAAGTGGGCCATACCTGCGTGGTCGGGGAAGACAATATCATTTGCGCGCAGACGGGCCTGGCGGGGACGACGGTGCTGGAGCGGAATGTGCTGCTGGCCGGGCAGGTGGGTTCCGCGGGACATTTGACGGTACATGAGGGCGCGACCGTTTACGCCCAGAGCGGTATTGGCGGCGACGTGGAGGCGGGGGCGCGGATTGCCGGCTCGCCGGCGTTTGCGGCTGGTGTTTGGCGGCGGGCCGTAACAGCCTTTCCCAAACTGCCCGAGCTGCTCGAAACGGTGCGCGATTTAAAAAGAAAAGTAGAAGAATTGGAGAAAAATGCAGGACAAAATGGGAACCCATCCCAACCGGAATCCGGTCGCGTACCTGAATGAAAAATTCCTGGTCAGCCCGGATGCGCGGGCACTGCGCATTCTGGCGGAGTATCTCGAGCCGCTCTCGCATTTCCGGCGGCAGAAGATTCGGGACACGGTGGTGTTCTTCGGCTCGGCCCGGCTGACCGAGCATGGGCCGTTGGGCCGATATTACTCAGAGGCCCGCGAACTCGCCAGGCGGTTGACTCAGTGGGCCGAGCAGTTCACCAACAGCACATATCGTTTCGTGGTGTGCTCCGGTGGCGGGCCGGGAATTATGGAGGCGGCCAACCGGGGGGCAAGCGACGCCGGAGGAAAAACGGTCGGCCTGAATATCGGGCTGCCGTTCGAACAGTTGCCGAACGTGTTCATTACGCCGGAGCTGAGCTTCGAATTTCACTACTTCTTCATGCGCAAGTTCTGGTTTGCTTATATGGCGAAGGCGCTGGTGGTGTTTCCGGGTGGCTACGGCACAATGGACGAGCTGATGGAATTGCTGACGCTTTCGCAAACCCAGAAACTGGCGAAGAAGTTGACCATTCTGTTGTACGGGACTTCCTATTGGAAAGAGATTATCAACTTCGATGCACTGGTGCGCTATGAAATGATCTCGCCGGAGGATCTGAACCTCTTCTGCTACGCGGACGATCCGGATACCGCGTTTCAGATATTGCAAGCGGGGCTGACGGCATCGCTGGAGCCGGAAACTCCGGAGACGCCGTCAATTGCACGATCGCGGAATCCGCAAGCTCCGGGAGGCGTGTGACAGGGGGGAAGCGCCGGGGAGGACGGGCCGCGGATCGACCGCTCGCTTACGGCCGCGGCTCAGTAATTTTTCCGAGCGCCCGGCCACGGGCTTCGACCGGAGGCGCGTAATGTTCCGATTGCGCGTGGATGCGGGAATTCAACTGAAGCTGCTGGAGACGAGCGAGGCCAAGGCGCTTTATGCCGTGGCAGACCGGAACCGGGAGCGGCTGCGCCAATGGCTGCCCTGGGTGGACCAGACACAGTCCGCGGAAGACGTGCGCATGTTTATTCTACGCGTGCTGGAGCAGTATCATTCGAACCTGGGGCCGCAGGCGGGGGTGTGGGTGGAGGGGGAATTGTGCGGTACGATCGGCTGCCATCCCATCGACTGGCCGAACCGGAATTGTAGTCTGGGGTATTGGCTGGACGCCGCGCACGAGGGCAGGGGTGTGATGACCCGCTGTTGTGCCGCGCTCGCCGGCTATGCTTTCGACGAATTGAAGTTGCATCGCCTCGAAATCCGCTGTGGGACCGGCAACCTGCGGAGTTGTGCTATCCCCCGGAGGTTGGGTTTCACAAATGAAGGGATTGTGCGGGAAGCCGAGTGGGTGAGCGGCCGGTGGGTGGACTTGGTGGTTTGGGGCTTGTTGGAGGAAGACTGGCGGAACCGGCGGAAAGCCGGGGCGGCATAACTCCCCAGCGCTCCAGGGCCACTGTGAGGGCGGCGATTTTCAGGGGTTTACCCAGGTAGTCATCCATCCCGGCTGCCAGGCACCTTTGCCGGTCCTCATCGTTATGGTTGGCGGTGAGGGCGACGATGGGCACGCGCGGCCCCCCGTTTTCCTGGCGGCGTATGGCGATCGAGGTCTGGTAGCCATCCATGCCCGGCATTTGACAATCTAGCAAAATGGCATCGAACCGATTTCGCCCGCGGCCCTCGGCAGCAAGTTTTTCGAGCGCTTGTTCTCCGCCCGATGCCAGTTCTACCGTGTACCCCAGCCGTTCCAGAGCGCGCTGGGCGACTAACTGGTTTACCGGATTGTCATCGACAACCAGGATACGCACTCGCTCCCGGGCCAGCGAAGCGGCCGGTTTTTCCGGGACTTCCTCAGTTTGCGCGGCCACTTCCACTGGCACCAGGAACCAGAAAATCGAACCGCGGCCCCGATCGCTCTGCGCGCCTATGGAGCCTTGCATCAGTTGGACCAGGCGGCGCGCGGTGGCCAAACCGAGGCCCGCGCCCGCATAGCGGCGGGTGCTGCCGGACTCGGCTTGGGTGAAGGGGGTGAATAGCCGCCCAAGCTTATCCGGATCGATGCCGGTTCCGGTATCGATTACGCGAAACAGCAAAGCTCTGGTTTGCCCCTCCTGGCAGTTTAGCGTCACTTCCAAACGCACTTTCCCGGTTGCGGTAAATTTGACGGCGTTGGCCAGCAGGGTTAAGAGGATTTGCTGGAGCCGCAGCGGGTCTCCGAGGATGCGGCTGGGCACGTCATCGGCAATCAATAGCTCCATTTCCAGCCGCTTGGCGGCGGCTTGCTGGCGAATCAGCCCAACCACGCTTTCCACGCAACTCCGCAAGGCAAACTCCGTCTGTTCGAGGCGCACACGGCCGGCTTCGAGAGCCGCGAAATCGAGCACGCCATTGATCATGGCGAGGAGCGTTTCGGCGCTGCCGCGGAGGATATCCAGCATTCCCCTCTGGCCTTCATCGAGCGTGGTTTCGGAAAGCAACTCCGACATGCCCAAAATGGCGTTCAGCGGAGTACGCAGTTCATGCCCCATGTTGGCGACGAATTCGCTTTTGGCGCGGTTGGCGGCCTGGGCCGCAATGCGCGCGTGATCCAGCCGGCGAAATTGCCAGACCACGACCGCCAGACCGGCCACCAGAAGACAGTAGAAAATCATCGCCGCTATGCTACTTTTCGGCCAAACTGGTGAAAAGCTTTAGTAGGACATAGTGATGAAGGCATTATTGGGGGAGTGGTCCCATTGCAGCCAGGCGCCTGGCCGAGAGATACACCTTCGGGCAGGCAGTCGATCAAACCCGGCATGCTGGTGGCGCGGGATACAAATGCGCTCAGACCGGGGCCGGGATTAACGGATCCGGCTTAGAGCGTAGCTGCCCCGGCTTAAAATTAAAGTTCACCCATGAACCTTCTTCATCCCCCCAATGCGCGTCCTCCTGAAACACGTAGACCAGCCGTCCGGCGGTTGGCCTAAGTGCTTATGGACGAACCCCAAGGCCGGCGCCGCGGGATACCCTCCTGGTTGCCCCAAGTCCTCGGTTATTGCCTGTCGGCCGTGTGCCTGCTGTGGGCGCTGCATAACTACAATTTCCGCGAACTGCCGGCCGCCATCCGGTCGCTGGACTGGAAGTGGGTGGCACTGGGCGTGGGCGCCGATCTGGCGGTGTACCTCACGCATGGCTGGCGCTGGAACACATTGCTCGGGCCGGTGGCGCGATTGAAGTTCTGGCGGACGGTACAGTCGATTTATATCGGCCTGTTTGCCAACGAGGTTCTTCCGCTGCGCGTGGGCGAGGTGATCCGCTGTTACCTGCTGGCGCACTGGAACGATTTGCGCATTTCGCTGATCTTCGCCTCGGCCGCGGTGGAGCGGTTGCTGGACGGTTTTTATATGCTGGTGGCGTTTTTCCTGACTGCCAGCTTCGTGAAGGGGATTCCGCGCGACCTGACGATTCTGGTGGATTTTCTAGGGCTATTGGTGGTTGCCGGGGCGAGTGTGCTGATCTGGGTGATCCGGCACAAACAGCACGCGCATCTGGTGGCTTCCGAGAGCCGCTGGTCCGCGACGTTACGCCACATTGTCGAAGGGCTGCACCTGATGGGCAACTGGCGCACGATGGGAACCACGGCGCTAATCAGCGCCGGATACCTGGCTTTGCAGGTGGTTTCTTACTGGGCGCTGATGAAGGCGTTTCTGCTCGATCTTTCCTTCCTGCAGGCGGGAGGTGTGCTGGCGATTGTGCGATTTGCGACGGCCGTCCCGAATGCGCCGGGAAATTTGGGCCTGTTTCAAGCGGCGGCCGTGATTGCCTTGCGGCTGTTCGACGTGGAGCGCACGGACGCGCAGACTTTTTCGCTAGTGCTATTTTTCGCCCTGGTGCTGCCGCTGCTGGTGGGCGGCGCGATCGCCACGGCGCTCACGGGCCTGAACATCGGACAACTGCGCGAGCATGCCCGGCGGGGCGTAGAGGCGGCGCCGGATTAAGGACTGTTACCATCATGAGCCCTGGCTTCCGCCTTTGATATACTGGCAGCCGATTACCGAGGAGGGGGCTTATGTATAAGCGGATTCTGTTCTCGATTTTGCCGCTGGCGCTAGCGGCTTCAGGCGCCTGGGCGCAGGGGCGCGGCGAAGGCGGAGCCAAACCGCCGGCGTTGTTGTTCCGCGAGGAATGGAAGCAGACGCCCAAGGGCGGCGAGCACGCGGTATCGGTCAGCGAAGCGGTGTCCAATCCGGAGTTGGAAATGAAGCTTTATGGCCCTGCCGGCAAAGACATCCAATTGACCGGCGTGGCGGGCAATGAAGCCAATCCGATTCACTTGTGGACCGGCCTGTGCGAAGCCAACTGCGCGGTGGCTCTGCGCGATAAAAACAACTACGTCGATCTGACCGGCCTGGCGAAAATCCGCTGGCTGGTGAAGGTGTCCGGGTTCCACCAGGTGCACCCGATTCTGAAACTGGCGAACGGAACCTGGCTGGTGGGCGACCACGCCGATGGATCGACAGTGGATTGGCACCCTTACGAGTTTTCTCTGGCGGACGTGCGCTGGCTGCGGCTGGATATTGAGAAGGTAGCGCCGAAGGGCGTGTGGGTGGAAAAGCCGGACCTCAGCAAAGTGGACGAGATCGGTTTCACGGATTTGATGGCCGGGAGCGGCCATGGTCCTGGCGGATGGTCGGATGTGGCCTGGATCGAGGTCTACGGCAAGCCGGTAAAGCGGGATGCCGGCGGCGCGGGCCAGTGAGGCGAGGCCGCGGCCCTAGCGGCAAAGCAGGCTGGTGAGAGTCTTTGACAATTCGTCCGGCGTTGCCGCGTAATCTGCTGTCGCGCGCCACGCTATGAAACCATCGGGGCGTACGAGTACCGCGCCTGAAGCCGTAATGCCGTAAGCGCTGGGAAAGTCCTCTTCATCGAGGATGTGGGCCCCAAGTGCCACTCCCGTCCTGGAGGCGGCTTGGGCCGCGCTGGGAAGCCAGGCTGCGCCCCTCGGTCCAGTGAGCAAGGTGAAGCCGTGGCCGAACAGATCGAGTGTAGAACGGGAAGGATCACTTTTGGAAAGTGATATGTGGGGTGCGCGCGTGCCTGGCCGTCCTTTACTCTCCCGTACCGGCCCTACGACGCTGCCGTCATCATCCTCACCGGCAGAAATTGCGCGCGACCGGTAGCGATATCCGAGATCCACATCGAGGTCAGGGGTGATCGGCTCAATGCCCTGCACGCCCAGATAAGGCGCCCATCGCGTCACATACCGGGAGTAGGCTTGCTCCACGGTGAAAACCGCCACCGGGCGACGCTCCGCTTCGTAGGTTGTGAGTAATTCGGCGGGAGCGAGGCCTTTGAGGACCAGAGCCAGTTTCCAGGCGAGATTGTGCGCGTCCTGCACGCCGGTGTTGCCGCCGAACCCGCCGGTCGGCGGCATGGAATGCGCGGCATCGCCCGCCAGAAATATACGGCCCTGCTGAAAACGTTCCGCCGTATCGGCCGTGGCCTGCCACTTCATCACGTTCCCGACAGTCAGCGGCACGTCCGCGCCTAGCGATGCGCGCAGCCATTGGCGGCAGCGCTCGTCCGATAGGCCGGTCCATACGTCGGTATTCGGCCTATCTGGCGGGCCGATGGAGTTTACCGCTAAAAATCCCGAATCGAATGGTTTCTCAATTCGAAAGAAGCCGGTCAATTCGGAGTTATAAACATAGATCACGCTCAGGTTACGCCCCCGCAGCAAAGGTCCTACCGGCCCGCGAAAATAAATGGTCACGCTGTGGGAAAGCACGCCCCTGCCGCGCATCGGGATCTCTAAAGCGTTTCGTACCTGGCTGTGTGCGCCATCGGCCGCAATCATATAACGTGCGCGCACCGTTGACGTCTCTCCGCTGTCGCGGTCGCGGACTACGGCTCCCACGCCCTCCGCGTCCTGTTCGAAGGAGACCAGGTCAGTGCCGAAGCGCAGTTCGGCGCCCCACTCCTGAGCACGCGCCTTTAGCAGCGGTTCCAGCAAATTCTGTGTCAGGAACACGCGCACAGTGGGACTCACATCGCGAACCCCCTCGTTCAGGTTCGGAACATACCACGCCAGTTCCTTGCCGGCCAGGCTCTCCACCGCCATTACCGCGCCGTCCTGCACAAACTGTTCTTCGGATTTCTGGAGCGCAATCTGCTCCAGTGCCGCGGAGCGAAACAGTTCCATGGTGCGCTGGTACAATTGCGCCGCGCGTGGGTAAACCGCCGTCCCCAGGTGGTGCTCCACGGTTAGCGAACGAATTCCGTGTTGCGCCAGAAAGAGAGCGGAGGACAGCCCAACCAGGCTGCCTCCCACGATGAATACCGGGATTTCCCGTTCCGCCATGATTTGACAGCATGATCAATTAACATGATTTGGTCAACATGCTGCGCGAGTGATCCTATCCTTCCCACCACCTCCAGTCAAACCCATGTAGCGGTACCCCCATCCATCCCCGCGGCCAGGCAACGCTCGGCGCTCCCCACCAGATTCATGAGAACCTGCAGCCGGATGGGGTCGAGCACCATGCGATCGGGCAACGCCGGCGGAAATTTCGAATCGAGAGGCTTACGTGCTTTTCGGCGGCGCGGTGCGCCAGCAAGTCGATGGTCGGCTGGATGGAATTGCGGAGTGCATACTGCCGATGGACATCGCGAAAACCGCGCCGCGAGCCATACGGCAGCCCGAGTTTACGGCGATATGGCTCAAGTCTTGCGGCGGGTCTGCCGATAGATTTGGCGCAGGCGCAAGCCGATTTTAAGAGAAGCCACGCTTGAGCAACTTCTGAACACCAAAGTCACTTCGGTTTCGAGGAAAAGAGCAGGCGCTTTCTCAGACGGCAGCGGCCATTTATGTTCGGCATTCCGGACAGCGCTCTGCCCTCCATCTTCCCGAATCTGGTGAACTTCCCCACCCCGAAGCTGGCCTTCTTAGGTCGAGCCGCGACTGTAAGGAATCCGGAGCCGGAAGATTCGCGCTGGTTTTCATTCTGACTCCTGACTCCTGTCTCCTGTCTCCTGACTTCTTGCGTTTTGATAGAATTATCTCCTCACCAGGAGGCTAGTTGAAAACCGCATTTTTATGGATTTGCGGGTTGGCGTGCGCCGCGGCGTTGCCGGCCCTCGCGCAGGAGGGGCATCCGTTAACAGGATCGTGGCACGGGGAGTGGCATACGGCGTCGGAGAAGCACCCGTTGTTGTTCTACATGAAGTGGAATAACAAAGAGGTGGAGGGGACGATTAATCCGGGGCCGCACGCCATGCCGCTGAAATCGGTCACGCTCGATCCCTCCAATTGGACGGTCCGGTTCGAAGCCGATGGCAAGGATTCGGCCGGCAATCCCGTGCACATAGTCGCGGAAGGGAAACTGGAAGACCTTGGCTCCTACAACCGCACAATCACCGGGACGTGGACGGAGGGCGCAACCAAGGGCGAGTTCAAGATCAGGCGGGACTAGTGGATGAAGCCTAGCCGCGCAGCGTGCCTCTTGCTGGCGCTTGCGGGTTTACCGGTGGCGGCTGGGGCCGAGGAGAATTTGCCGCCCGGTGAAGGCCGCAAGCTTGTGGAAACGGTGTGCGCTACCTGCCACGGACTCGAAATCGTCACGAGTAAGAATTACACCCGCGAGCGGTGGAGCAAGGTGGTGGAGGAGATGATCGCGCAGGGAGCGCCGCTGCGCAAAACGGATTCGGCCAAGGTGGTCGATTACCTGTCGCGGAACTTCGGCGAGAAGGGCCCTACCAAAGAGCTGCACGAGAAAGCCTTATATGAAGAGATTTGCTCCTATTGCCATGAGCTGGAACGTGTCGCGCGGCAAGCGCTCACGAAAGATGAGTGGCGCGGCCTGATCAAGGGAATGGTGGACGAGGGCGCACCCGTTACGGACGAGGAATTTTCCATGATTGTCGATTATCTGGCAACGCATTTTGGACCGGCCCACAAACTGGAGGCCGGCCAATGAGACGGGCGGTGTGGCGCGCGGCGGCGATCGCCGTGGGATTCTCTCTGGGCGCTCTGGTGCTGGAGGCGCACCATGAATTCGCCTCTGAATACGACCAGTCGAAACCGGTGAAGGTGACCGGGGTGGTGAGCAACCTCGAGTGGTCGGATCCACACGTGTATGTCTACGTGGACTCGGCAGACGTCACGTGGGCGTTTGAATTCGCTAGCCCGATCGATTTGAAGAAAGTGGGTTGGACGCGCAACTCCCTCCAAGTGGGCGAGAACATCACGGCGGAAGGCAGCCTGGCACGGGACGGCTCCAAACGCGCCGCCGGCAAAGTGCTGTTGCTGGCAGGTGGGAAACGGCTCGCCGAACCCACGGATGCGCAACTTGTGCCGCCGCGGGCGCGGCAGGCCAAAGCGACTCCGCGTTGGCCCGATGGTCATCCGCGGCTGGGCGCGGTACCCGGTGAAGCTGGGTATTGGGCATATCCGAGCGCCCACGCGCTTATGGAAAACGGCGTAAACGTGAAAGTGGATAGTGACGGCTTGCTCGCCAACCTCGCAGATGCGGGCAAAGTGGCGCCGCTGCAACCGTGGGCGAAAGGCCTGTACATTTACAGACAGCGGAATCTGTTGAAGGACGACCCCATGGCAAGCTGCCTTCCGCCGGGCGGCCCGCGGATGTTCCACGCGCCGTATGGCTTTGCATTCCTGGAACAGCCGGAGCGGCAGCGGATTTTCATCCTGCCGGCGGGTGGTAATCGTAACTGGAAGCTGATCTACCTCGATGGCCGCGAACTGCCGTCTGGCGATGATGTGAACCCCACATACTTCGGCTACTCTGTCGGAAAGTGGGAAGGCGATACCCTGGTGCTCCACACCGTGGGCTTCAACGAGCGGTTCTGGTTCACCAACGGCGGCCTGCCCCACACCGAAAGTCTGAAGCTGACCGAGCGCATTTCCCGCCCCGACTTCAACACCCTGCGCTATGACGTGACGATAGACGATCCGGGAGCGTATACGCGCACATGGTCCAGCGGCTGGACTCTGCAATGGGTTGCTGGAGAAATGCCGGAATATTTCTGCCAGGACAATAACCAAGACCCGGAGCATATGACCGGAAAATAGCCCCGCCCTGGCACAGCCGGCCCGCACCGCTCCGCCGAGTTCTCCAATCCGCCGCTTTTGCCAGCGCAGGCAGTTTCAGAGTGGCTAGTTTGCCTGACGCTAGTTTGCCTGACACTTGACACTTTCCCCCCGATTCAGATAACGTTCTGGGAGTTGCTTTGGTATTGCAGGGGAATTTTTAAAGAAAAGGGGAGTGCTGATGCGCCACGTATTGCTATCGTTCTGTCTATGTTTGTTCGTGTCTCCGGTCTTCGCGCAGAGCGACCGCGGCACGATCACGGGAACGGTCACCGATCCCGGGGGAGCCGTGGTTGCCAACGCCTCGATTGAAGCCCGCAACCAGGCAACCGGCCTGGTCTATCAGGCAGCTTCCACTTCAACCGGAAACTACACGATTGCCCAGTTGCCGGTAGGCACTTATGAAGTCTCGGCCACCGTGCCGGGATTCAAGAAATACACGCGCCAGGGCATCACGGTCGAGGTGGCGCAAGTCCTGCGGATCGACATCGCTCTGGAAGTCGGTGCCGCGACCGAGTCGGTCACCGTGCAAGCCGATGCCACCCTGTTGCGCACTGAAACCGGTGACATCAGCCATCAGGTTACGGCGCGATCGATGGACGATCTGCCGATTCTCGGTATCGGCGCCAGCCAGGCTGGCAGCGCCGGCATTCGCAACCCGTACGCCGCGACCGAACTGATCCCGGGTACCATGTGGCAGGCCAATGCGCAAGTCCGGGTGAACGGCGCGCCCAATAACACGCAGTCGTTCCGCATCGAAGGCCAGGACGCTTCCAATACGGGCACTCCCGGTGTGCCGGCGCAGACGCAGCCCAGCGTGGATGCCATCGAAGAATTTGCTATTCAGACCAGCAATTACGCTCCGGAATACGGCCAGGTGGGCGGCGGCATGTTCAACGTCACCATGAAATCGGGAACCAACCAGTTTCATGGGTCCGCCTACGACTACTTCGTGAATGAGATTTTCAACGCCGGCCAGCCGTTTACCGACGCTCCCGCCGGCACAGGCAACCCACGCGCCCGCAACCGCCGCAACGATTACGGCTTTACCATCGGCGGCCCGGTCTGGATTCCGAAAGTCTACAACGGCCACGACAAAACATTCTTCTTTTTCAATTGGGAGCAATACCGCGAAAACGTAACTATCAACAACCAACTGGAAACGGTGCCGACGGCAGCTTACCGGCAGGGCAATTTCAGCGCTGCCATGATCGGGGGCCCCATCGGCACGGATCCGATGGGCCGCCCGATTTACCAGAACGAAATCTACGATCCCACGTCGAACTTCACCTTCAACGGACAAGTGTTGCGGAATCCATATCCGAACAACACCATCCCCGCCAGCCAGTTCGATCCGGTCGCGGTGAAAATACAGAACCTCTTCCCGCAACCGACGGGGCCGAACGCCAGCGGGCTCGTGAACAACTACGTTCCGAACATTCCGACCTCGCGCGTGACGCAGATTCCGTCTCTGAAGCTTGACCAAATGCTCGGATCGAAAGGAAAACTGTCTTTTTTCTGGCAGGAAACCAAGACCACCGCGCCGCTCTCATTTACCTTCGGCCAAGTGGATGGCCTTCCCGATCCTCTCGCCACGAATCTGGGAACTTTCCAAAACGCGCCGCTCTACCGCGCGAATTACGATTTGACACTCACGCCCACGGTGCTGTACCACTTCGGCGCCGGCTATCGCAGCAATTACTTCTTCGTGCCGAACGTAAACGAGGAGGGCCAGGTGCCGAATTACAACGCCCAGCAGGAATTAGGCCTGAACGGTGGAACGACTCACCGGTTCTTCCCAGCCATGTCGGGCATGTGCACTGGGGTGTTGGGCTTCCCGCCCGCCCCCTACGCCTGCACCGGCCAGGGCGGGATGCAGAATATCGGCGGATCGGCCTACGCCAACGATGTCACTCAGGAAGAGACCGCCAATACCAGTCTCACCTGGGTGAAAAACAACCATACGTTCAAATTCGGCGGTGAAGCGCGCCTGGAAGGCTATCCCGCCTACGTGCAATCGGGCACCGCCGGATCCTACGTCTTCGCGCCGGATCAGACCGGCCTGCCTTATCTCAACGGCACGAGGCTGCAAGGCGTGACTCCCGGCTTCGGTTATGCCAGCTTTCTCTTAGGCGACGTCCAGCAAGTCACCATCGCCAACCCCGTGGCGCCGCGGCTCGGCAAGCATGAACTGGGCTTCTTCGCACAGGATTCCTGGAAAGTCACTCGCACGCTCACCGTAGACTACGGCCTCCGCTATGATTACTCGACTTACCTGACTGAGGAGCATGCCCGGGATCCGTTCTTCTCTCCCACGACGCCCAACCCGGCGCTCGGCGGCATTCTGGGCGCCGTCACTTTTGATGGCTACGGCCCGGGCCATTGCAACTGCAATCTCGCCAAAAATTACCCATGGGGAATCGGACCGCGGCTGGGCGTGGCATACCAAATCACACCGCAAACAGTCTTCCGCGGCGGCTTTGGGATTATCTATGGCAGCACGGAATCCAATAACAACGCCTCGGCGGGACTGGCAGGATCCTCGAACACGGTGAACGCTCCATCATTCGGCGCGGCAGTTACAACGCTCTCGCAAGGCATCCCGGCTTCCTTTAATCCTCCACCATGGCCGAATCTCAATCCCAGCCAGTTCAATATCACTCCCACCCCCGTTAGTCTTGCCGGAGCCCCTGGAGTGCCGTTCCTCGATCCCAACGCCGGCCGGCCTCCCCGGCAATATCAATGGAGCGTGGGCGTCCAGCGCCAGATCACTCCGAACCTGGTAGTCGAAGCGAACTACATCGGCAATCGCGGTATTTGGTGGCAAGCGCCGGCTCTGCTCAATATCAACGAAGTCTCCGAAGCCCGGCTCGCCTCTCTGGGACTGACTGCAGCGAGCCCACTGCTCACGATGCCGTTGAATTCGCCCGCGGTAATTGCGGCCGGACTCGGTACTCCGCCCTATCCGGGCTTCCCAACCACCCTCACTCTGGCGCAGGCTTTGCGGCCATTCCCACAGTTCACCACCATCGATTCGATTTGGGATCCGCTGGGAGACACCTGGTACAACGCACTTCAAGCCAAAGTGAACAAGCGCCTCTCACACGGGTTGTCTTTTGTGAGCACGTTCACCTGGGCAAAATCGGAAGACCTCGGCACCGAGATCGGCGAACCGAACCCCGGCACCACCGGCAATGCGGTCGTCAACGATCCCAATAATCGCAACCAGAACAAGTATCTGTCGCAGTACGATCAGCCGTTCCTGTTCAACATCTCCATCACGTACGTCACGCCGAAAATCCGCGGCAATAAAGTACTCTCCTGGATCGCGCGCGACTGGACTTACGGTGCGTTCCTGCAATATTCGAGCGGCTTCCCGATCCAGGTGCCGTTCGCCAACAACAACCTAAACCAGACAATCTTCGCCAACACCCCCGGCGGCGTTGCCGGTTCCACCGGCACCTTCGCGAATCGCGTGCCCGGTGTGCCATTGTTTACCGTCGACCCGAACTGCCACTGCTACGATCCCAACAAGACATTCCTGCTGAATCCAGCCGCGTGGACTAACCCGGCCCCGGGAACTTTCGGTACCTCGGCCGCATATTACAGCGACTACCGCACGCAGCGGCGGCCGGGCGAGAACATGAACCTCGGCCGCACCTGGCGGATTAGAGAGAGCATGACCTTTAATCTGCGCATTGAGTTCTACAACGTGTTCAACCGGTCCTATTGGGGCAACCCGACAAACACCAACGCGCAAGCGCCGCAGACCTATCAGAAAAACGGGAATGCCGCATCCGGCTTTGGGTTCATGAACACGCTGACGCCAGGCTTCCTCGGATCGCAGATACCGCGCAACGGAACGCTGGTGGCGCATTTCGTGTTCTAAAGCTGAGGTGGGCTTCGGATAGATTACGGGCCACGCGAGTGGCCCGTTTCTCATTTCATGTGCTTGAGCGACTGCTCGTCTTCCACGCAAATTTCGTCGATCAACTCCGTGTCCACCACAATCCGCTCCTTCAAGCTCACGGTCCACGCCCTTGTGTATGCCTTGGGATCGTCGACCGTCACGCGGATTTCGAGGTGGCCGAAGTCCGGCCGCCGCATCTCCTCTCGTACCCGGGCCGTCTCTGTGAGCACGCTGCCATGCCAGTCGATCCAGGTATCGTCCCGCAGACCGTTGGTGTCGATCACCAGCGTATCGCCGGACCATCTGGCCGAGGAATATCCTTGCCAGGTAGGGCTCGGATCTTCCGGCAGTGGCCGCCCATCCAGGAACACCTGCCGGTAGATTGCGTTCATCTCATCCAGAACAACCAGCAGATTAGGCGTTTGCACGAATTTCAGTAAATGTGGCAGCCCGTAAGCTCGTAGGAAATTGTCCGGCAGGCAGCGGATATGGGGGTCATCTTTCGCCAGGTTCTCGGTCCGCTGTTTCACGATCGGCACAAGCCAGGGCTGGTAAGGCAGCCCTCCCGGCAGATCCACTCCGATATCCGCCATCTGGCGCGAGGCCGTGATGTCGGTGGGATCGCCAGGTCCCTGCGCCTCCCGCGGACTTTGAGCAGCGGCAGCGCTCTGCTCCTTGGGGCTCGACAGACCTCCGCTCCGGACGTTCGGTTCGGCCGTCGTCCAGATTCCGGAAAAATCCGGCTTCCCATCGGCCGTCCGCGGTGCAGCCGCCGCCATGTCCACTGTGCCATCCGCCTTTCGTGGCACTCCCGCTGTCGGATACTTCACCCACTGAGCAGCTAAAGGAACCGATCCGCACAGCGTACCCAGAATGACAAAGCGGTACAGCATCGCCCTCTCACTGCCTCCCACCGCCTTGGCTGCCCGCTTTACCCGCACCCTGCGCTTCCCGCTTCGCCAGCGCTGCTTCGAAGCTTTCCTCGTACTGGTCCACGTGTGCCCTGTAGCCTTCCGGATCCACAAAAGGATTCGGATCTCCCGGCCCTCGCTTCTGCAGTTTCTGGTATTTCTCCGCCATATTGAAAAACGATGCGTGCGAACTCAGGAAGACCTCCACCGGAAACGTGCGCGCTTTTTTATAGGTCGCACGGAAGTCGTCGATCATTCCCGGATAATTGTCCAGCACCTGCAGAAACTGTCCATTCAGGCTACATTCGACGAAAGTGTAGTAGTTCTTCCCGTTTTCTTTAAGCATGGTGCTCCACGCCAGGCATCCCCGCGTGTGCCCCGGCATCAGGTGCGCCGTGAGCGTCGTTCCCCCCAACGACACCGTGTCGCCCTCGTCCACGAGGCGGTCAATCGGATGCTCCTGGCCGGGGGGATGAAAGGTTTTCGTCTTCTCGGCATCCAAGCGCCCCACCACCACTTGCGCGCCGGTCAACTCCTTTACCAGGTTGTCGCCTCCCACATGGTCCGGATGCGCATGCCCTGCGATCAGAATTTTGATATCGGTGAACTTGAACCCGAGTTTTTCCACGCTGGCCTTAATCACCGGCACCGACGACTCATAGCCGGTGTTCATCAAAATGTCTCCCTGCGGCGTCACGAACAGGAAAGACGCCAGTTCCTTGGTTCCGACGTAGTACAGGTTGTCCATTATGCGGAACGGCGGGAACGGGTCATTCCATCCTTTCGGCTGCCCGAAAGCCACTGCGGTGAACCAAGCCAACGCCATGCAAAATAACCGGAATCTGCGCATATTCATCTCCTGGCGACTGGCCAAGTGTATCATGGCGGTCACACCGCCGGCCGCCTTAGCACGCGCGAGACCCTGCACCCGAGACAACTCCGCGACCTCTTCAGCGACACCACGCTCCCCTGATAAAAGTTGGCCGCGTTCTGCTTGGGTTCTTCTAATGAGAGCAGGTCCGCGGCAAGGGCAAGCATGCCGAAACCGCACCGCCAGCCGCAGACACCCTTGATGGTTGCGCCAGCAGGAGACCTGGCCCTCTACACCTCTGCGGGTCCGGCGCTCCCCTGCCGCGTGCTATGCTGAGTTCCGGATGTTCGCCCGGCAGCGTAAAGCCCGTGTTTTGTTTGGGCTATCCGATCTAGTACTGACCGTCCTCGGCTTTGAAGCCGCCTACCGGACACGCAGCCTTCTCCACTTCTATTTTCTTTTCTACTTCACCGCGGAGCAGACCGTGCTGCTGCTTGGGTACTCGGTTTTTTCGATGGTGGCGATCGGCTTATGGCTGGGGGTCTACGACACGCTGGATTCCGCGCACCCGCGCCTGATTCTGCGGGATACGGCGCGGCAATGCGTTTACGCGGGATTTTCCCTGGTGATTTTCGAGTACCTGCTGCGGATGGATTTAAGCCGCTTTTTTGTAGCGGCATTTCTGATGTATCTCTGGGTTGCTCTGCTGCTGTTCCGGCTCACGGCGGGGCGGCTGGCCGGATTGATCCGCCGCGAATTCGCGGCGCCGCATTACGTGATGGTGGTCGGGACCGGCCAGCGGGCGGTTCGTCTGGCCGAGGCTCTGGAGCGTTCGGTCGAATACGGCATCCGGCTGCGAGGCTTCCTCTGCGAGCATCGCCTGGTTTCTCAGGGGACGATCTCCCAGGTCGGCCCATCGGGCACGGGGCTGGCTCTCGCAACGCGATATCCCGTTAAACCGATTGCCGAACTGCCCGCGCTGCTGCGGCAGCACGTCATTGACGAAATTATCTTCGCCGTGGAAAGCGACCGCCTCTCCGATCTCGAAGAGTATTTCCTTTTATGCGATGAAGAGGGCGTGCGCACTCGCGTAGCGGTGGATTTCTTCCCGCATATCAACAGCACGGTTTCGCTCGAAAAATTCGGCGCGACGCCGCTGCTGACTTTTTCCGCCGCGCCGTACGATGAAATTCGCCTGCTGATCAAGCGGGCGGTGGATATTGTGCTGGCCGCGGCCGGGCTGATTGTGCTCTCTCCGTTGATGCTGCTGATCGCGGTGGCGATCCGGCTCACCTCGCCCGGCCCGGCGATTTTCCGCCAGGTCCGCTGCGGATTGAACGGACGCCGTTTTCTGTTTTACAAATTCCGCTCCATGTGCGAAAACGCCGAGGAACTCAAGGCCGGCCTGGCCCACCTGAACACGCGCCAAACGGCGTTTAAGATCCCGGACGATCCGCGCCTGACGCCCGTGGGCCGGTTCCTGCGCAAGTTCTCGATCGATGAATGGCCGCAATTATGGAACGTCCTTCGCGGAGATATGTCGCTGGTGGGGCCGCGGCCCGCTGTTCCGGGCGAAGTGGATCAGTACCAGCGTTGGCAGCGCCGCCGCTTGCGCATGCGCCCCGGCCTGACCTGCCTGTGGGCGGTCAGCGGCCGCGACGCGGTCGATTTCGATACGTGGATGAAGATGGACATGCAGTATATCGATAACTGGTCGCTGGCCCTGGATTGGAAAATTCTGCTGCGGACCATCCCGCGCGTGCTCACCGGCCGCGGCGCCAGTTAGGGAGCACGGTCGCGGCCGGAAGGACACTCATGCACCTTATCCCCACCCAAGACGAAGTAGTTGCGATGCTGAGGGAAACCGGAGCGCTCCGCGACGGCCATTTCCAATATCCGAGCGGTCTGCACTCGAACGAGTATCTGCAGGTGCCGCTGGCTCTGCGATATTACCAATATCAGCGCACGCTGAGTGTCGGTTTGAGCCGGTTGCTGCGGGCCAATGCGGAAATCCGCGCCCTGGTGCCGCAGCTTTCCATCGTGGCGCCTGCCACCGGAGGCCTGCCCGTGGCTTACGGCATTTGCGAAGCGATGCGCGCGCACCGGGTTTATTGGGCCGAGAAGAACAGCGCCGAAGAACCGCTGCATTTCCGCCAGTATCTGGAACAGCACCCCGGAGAGCCGGTGGTTCTGGTGGACGATATTCTGCGCACGGGCAGCAAACTGGCCGAACTGAAGCAACTTCTGGAAGCGCATGGCGCGCAGGTGTTGGGCCTGGCGGTGATCATATACCAACCGACCCCCAATACGCACGATTTCGGTTCGCTGCCCTTGTACTATCTGGCCCGGCTGGAGGCCAGCTATTATGCTGACGGCAGCCGCTGCGAACTGTGCAAACAGGGTTTGGCGCTGGAGACGGTATGGGAATAGC
Source organism: Bryobacteraceae bacterium (assembly GCA_035294665.1). GTDB lineage: Bacteria > Acidobacteriota > Terriglobia > Bryobacterales > Bryobacteraceae > PSRJ01. Next base: position 23,945 of record DATGKM010000067.1, read on the forward strand.
GCAAAATGAGGTAATATTGCCTGCAAATATCAGTTATATTTCCCCGTATTTTGTTGACTTGGTTTGGTTTATTATTTTTGAGAAATGTCTGCACAAATCGTGTGCATGCAATCACAAACGCATTACTGGATAGGGTTACAAGCATTAAAGCGCTCTTTTTCCACAGACTTTTCCACAGCCGGGTGGAAAACCCAGGGGTGTTATGAAACTGACTGCGGTCGATTGGGCCGTGATCGCCGGCTATTTTCTCTTCAATCTGGCCATCGGCTTCTATTACAAGGGGCGGGCCGGAAAGAACACTAATGAGTTTTTCCTTTCCGGCCGGAACGCGTCCTGGTGGCTGGCGGGCACGTCGATGGTGGCTACTACCTTCGCGGCGGATACGCCGCTGGCGGTGACCGGCATGGTGGCGCGGAACGGGATCGCCGGCAACTGGCTGTGGTGGAACTCGGTCGCGAGCGGCATGCTGACGGTTTTTCTATTCGCCAGGCTATGGCGCCGCTCGGGCGTGATGACCGATGTGGAATTTGCGGAGTTGCGCTACGCCGGTCGCCCGGCCGCATTCCTGCGCGGCTTCCGAGCGCTGTACCTGGGCATTCCCATCAATTGCATCATCCTGGGCTGGGTGAACCTGGCCATGGTGAAAATTCTGTCGCTGGTTTTAGGAGTGAACCGCGATGTGGCGCTGGCGATCGTGGTGGGGATTATTGCGCTGACTTCGTTCATTTCAACGCTCTCCGGTTTATGGGGCGTGCTGGTCACGGATCTGTTCCAGTTCGTGGTCAAGATGACGATGGTGATCGTGCTGGCGGTAGCGGCGGTGCATGCGGTGGGCGGCATTGGGGAAATGAAATTCCAGCTTGCCGCGATCGACCGCGCGAAAGGACTGGCCACCGGCACGGCCGGGTCCGCCCTAAGCTTTGTTCCCGACCTTGGTTCGGCGTGGATGCCGATGCTGACTTTCCTGGTTTACATCTCCCTAAACTGGTGGGCCACGTGGTATCCGGGAGCGGAACCGGGCGGCGGCGGCTATATTGCGCAGCGCATGTTCTGCGCAAAGGACGAAAAGAACTCACTGCTGGCCACGCTCTGGTTCAACATCGCCCACTATGCGGTCCGGCCTTGGCCGTGGGTTCTGGTGGGACTGGCGGCCGTGGTGCTGTACCAACACGACCCCGCTTTCGTGCGCGATCCAGAAACCGGCTATATCCGGGTGATGATCGACTATCTACCCGCCTGGCTGCGCGGCACCATGGTTGCGGCCTTCGCGGCGGCGTTTATGTCGACAGTGGGAACACAGCTCAACTGGGGAGCCAGTTACCTGATTAACGATTTCTACCGCCGCTTCGTCCGCCCGGCAGCTCCCGACCGGCACTACGTGGTGGCGTCGCGGGTAGCTACGGTTCTGCTTACGGTGGTGTCAGCCGTCATCACCCGGTACATGGACTCCATCGCGGGGGCGTGGCAATTGCTGATCGTGACCGGAGCGGGCACAGGCACGGTATTGATTCTGCGCTGGTATTGGTGGCGAATCAATGCCTGGAGCGAGGTGACGGCGATGACAGTGGCCTTCGCCGTCTCTCTGCTGTTACAAACCGCGTTCGGCATGAACAGCGCCGATCCACTCGGCTTCGCGCACATCATGCTGATCACGGTGGGCGTCACCACAGCCGCCTGGCTGGCTGTAACGTTCCTGACTCCGCCGGAACCGAAGGACCAGCTAATGGCATTCTACCGGCGGGTGCGGCCCTCGGCGACCCTGTGGGGCCCGGTGGCGCGCCTGGCGCCGGACATTCCATCCTCGCGTGATCTTGGATACAATTTGTTGGACTGGGTTGCGGGATGCGCCCTGACCTACGGAGCCCTGTTCGGCGCCGGCAAAATCATCTTGAAAGATTACGCTCTGGGAGCGGCGTTTCTGGCGATGGCATTGGCCGCCGGCGCCTATATTTATCGCGATTTCAGCCGCCGGGGCTGGAAGAGTGTAGTGGAATGAAGGATGTTACATTGGGGGCGGTTCTATGCGTTCCGTTCTTCTGTGCTGGCTTGAACTATCCCTCATCGCTTTCGGCTCTTCCGCACGCGCGCAGAGCGGCAAATTGGCGCCTTTTTACCCCACGCCGGAAACCGTCGTCACTAAAATGCTGCAACTCGGAGAGCTGAAGGCAGGGGAAAAGATGTTCGATCTCGGCTCCGGAGATGGCCGCATCGTGATTATGGCAGCACAGGTCTACCATGCCGACGCGACCGGCGTGGAATTAGATAAGAGCCTGGTGCGGCAAAGCATGGAGCGGATCCGTAAGCTCGGCCTGGAGGGGAATGCCCGGATCATCAACGGAGACCTGCTTAAAGAAGACTACAGCGCCGCCGACCTGGTGACCGTTTACCTTTTGCCGCTTTCGAACGATAGAGTGCAGCCGCTGCTGGACCGGGAATTGAAGAAGGGCGCGCGGGTCGTCGCGCACGACTTCGAATTTCGCGGATGGACTCCGGAAAAGACCGTAACCATCGATGACGATGGCGAAGGCCGCAGCCACAAATTGTACCTGTACCGGAAGTAACGATTGCAGTTTTTCCGCTTCCTAACCTGGCGACGCACGATCAACCTCGCCCGTGTGGCCCTCGCGGGCTGGACCGTGGGCAAAGTCAGTCTGTTTGCGGAGCGCACGCCGGTTCTGCTCTATCTGGCGTTAGTGGCGTATCTCGTATATGCGGGTATCGTGGCTGTTCGGAACAGTTGGCCGACGGGAACTTTCGGCCCGCTTGTGCTATTCGCGGATACGGTTTTCTTTCTGGTGCTGGCCGGCTTCTGGCCCGCAGAGCTGCTATGGCCGGCTACTCTCTTTTATCTGCTTCTGCTGCTGGAAGCCACGACGTGCTTCGGGCCGGCGGAAACGTTTCTGGTGTTAGCTGCCTGCACCGGTTTTTGTTTGCTGGCGCCGGGAGGCAGGGCGCTCGACCTGGCGCGCACCGCGCTGGTGGCGGGGGTAATCACCTGCATTGCGGCAGCTTGGAAGGGCCGGTCGGAGGCCGCCATGGCCACTCTGAAAATGCAGGTGAGCGAAGCGCAGAAGGCGAAGGTGAAGGCCGTGGAAGAGGAACGGCAGCGCATCGCTTCCGATTTTCATGACGGTCCTTTGCAGAGTTTTATCAGCTTGCAGATGCGCCTGGACATTCTGCGGCGGCTACTGGAGCGCGACATGGCCGCGGGTATCGAAGATCTGCGCCAACTGCAGGCACTGGCGCAATCGCAGGTGCGGGACCTGCGGGCATTCCTCAACAGCATGCGGCCGGCGGAGATCGATAGCACGAACCTGATGGCCGCCGCGCGCCGCACCGCCGAGCATTTTCAGAAGGAGAGCGGGATTCCTGTGACGTTCCTGGGCGGCAATTCCCAAATCGGGCTGCCGCGCGAGACCGCCGGCGAGGTTCTGCAAATGCTACGCGAGGCTCTCCACAATGTGCAGAAGCACTCGGGCGCCACGCGCGTGGCGGTGGCCATGGATAAAACGGAGCGGGGCCTGGAGGTTTCCATCGACGATAACGGCCGTGGATTCGCTTTCGCGGGAGCCTATTCGCTGGACGAGTTGGAACTTCTGCGCCTGGGACCTGCCAGCCTGAAGCGCCGGGCCCGGGCTTTGAATGCGGAACTGGTGCTGGAGTCGCGGCCCGGACGCGGAGCCGGGGTGAAATTCCGCGTACCTTTATGAGAAGGGTCAGGAGACTGGGACCGGGGGCCGGTGCCGCTCTAGCGCTGTTATTTCTCTGGGGCTGCGGGCGCTACGCGGATTTCACTTTGCCGGTGCTGAGCGGCGGCGATCCGCATGCTTACTATCGGTGGGAACCGGCCGCTGAGCCCGTGCTGCCGGCTGGCGCCACGTGGGACTCGCACGATGCCTTGAACCCTTCGGTGACCGGCTCCGTTCCGCTGTTCAATTTCTATTCCGGCTTCGATGGCAGGACATGGCGTACGGGTCTGGCTACCTCGGCGGACGGCCTACACTGGCAAAAGCGCGGCATGGTGCTGGCGCCGGATCCGGATAGCTGGGAAGGATCCTATATTGCTGCCAACGGAGCCGCCTGGTTCGATGGCAGCGAATATCGCTACTGGTATCAAGCCGGCCCGCGAGGCGGCTTCCGCATTGGGCTGGCGAGTTCGAAAGATGGTAGGACCTGGCGGAAACATCCGGAACCGGTGCTCGGGCAAGGTCCGCGCGGCGCCTGGGATGAGCGCGCCGTGGCCGATCCGTATATTTTCCGAGTGCCGCCGTATCTCTATCTGTACTACCTGGGCCAGGATCGAGCCGCGCAACAACGGCTGGGCGTGGCCCGCTCGCGGGATGGGGTGCATTGGGAAAAACTGCGCTCGAATCCGATCCTCGAACCGGGCGGCGGCGGCGAGTTCGATGAAAAAGGATTGGGGGAACCGGCTGTTTGGGCGGCCCGCGGCTTCTATTGGATGCTCTACACAGGCCGCGACGTTCACGAAAACCGGCGCCTGGGCCTGGCGCGCTCTACCGATGGCGTTCACTGGAGCAAACTCGCCGGGGTGTTCTCCGGCTCCCAAGCGTGGAATTCGAAAGTGGTCTGCGACCCGACAGTGATCGCCGGCGATTCCGAAGTGAAGGTCTGGTTTGGCGGCGGCGATGTTGCCAGCCCCGATGAAAACCTGAATGGCCAGATCGGCTTCGGAGTGCTGCGGCCCGCTAATGATACGCTGGCCAAGTGAACGTTGGCATCACCTGTTACCCCACCTACGGCGGCAGCGGCATTGTGGCTACGGAACTGGGACTGGAGCTGGCGGCCCGCGGCCATGAGGTTCATTTCATCAGCTACGCCAACCCCATCCGGCTCGATCCCGACACGCCACGTATTCATTACCACGAGGTAGAAGTCTCCACATATCCGCTGTTTCAATATCCGCCCTATAGCCTGGCACTGGCTTCCCGCATGGCCGAAGTTGCCGAGACGTACGCGCTGGATGTGCTGCACGTCCATTATGCGATCCCGCACTCGATTTCCGCGCTGCTGGCGAAACAGATGCTCGCGCGCAAACGCCGCCTGCCTTTCATCACCACGCTGCACGGCACCGATATTACGCTGGTGGGCACGGACCGTTCCTATTTTCCCATCACGAAATTCTCGATCGAGCAATCGGACGGCATCACCTCGATCAGCGACTATTTGAGCCGCGAAACCGTGAATGTGTTCGGGGTGTCCAATGAGATTCGCGTCATCAAAAATTTCGTCAACTGCGAGCTGTACCATCCCGATAACGAGAAGGCCGGCGCCGAAGCTTACGCGCCCGCGGGCGAGAAGCTGCTGATTCATGTGTCCAATTTCCGTCCGGTGAAACGGGTTCTCGATTGCATCCGCATTCTGGCCGAGGCGCGCAAAACCGTTCCCGCGCACCTGCTGATGGTAGGCGACGGCCCCGACCGCGTTCCGGCGGAGCATCTGGCGCGGGAACTGAATGTCGACCGCCACGTCTCTTTTTTGGGGAAACAGAACCATGTCGAACGGCTCATCCGGCTGGCCCACGTACTGCTGATGCCGAGCCAGCTCGAATCGTTCGGGCTGGTGGCTCTGGAAGCCATGGCCTGCGGCGTGGTGCCGGTGGCGACACGCGTGGGGGGCGTGCCCGAGCTGATTACCGAGGGCGAAGACGGCTTTCTGGAGGCGCCAGGCGATATCGCGGCGCAGGCCGCGCGAGTGGCCGCCCTGCTCTCCGACGAGAGTCTGCACTATCGGATGGCCAAAACCGGGCGCTGGAACGCCGCCGAGCACTACTGCCCGGATAAAATTATCCCCTTGTACGAGAAATATTACCGGGACGTGATCGCACAGGCTTAATTTACATTTGCCGGCCACACAAAACGGTTCCCGCGCCGTCCATTTTAAGAAACGGCAAAAACCGGATTTGCTCCGGTTCCGGCAACGAAGGACACTGATAAGAGAGTCTCGCCGCCTCCGAAGGCGTGCTGAAGAAGATGAGCGAGCCGGTCCGTACGAGCGCTGAGCACGCCGCCATTCGAAAACAGCTCGAGCGAATTTTGTCTCACGCGCTGTTCGTGCGCGCTTTCTGCGCCTGGCGATCGAGCGCGCGCTGGAAGGGCGCACCAGCGAACTGAAGGAGTACCTGCTGGGCGTCGAAGTTTTCGACCGCAAACCCTCCTACGACCCGCGTGTGGATCCGATTGTGCGCGTAGAAGCGCGCCGCCTGCGCGCAAAACTACGGACCTACTACGAAGGCGATGGCCGGGAAGACCCGGTGATTTTCGAGCTTGATTCATGCGCTCACCAAGGCGAACGGCATGCGCGTGGTGGCTTTCCATTCGGCGCCCCTCCTGCGCGCGGCCGGGCCGAATGCAGCCGAAGGGGATGAAGCGAAATCGCGCGCAGCCAAATCGGAAGGCGAGCTCTGGTCCCGTTTGCAGGTGGTCAATGGGCTCACCGGCAGCGTGCGCATCTCAGGCAGCCGCTTGCGAGTTCGCGCCCAGCTCATCGAACGAAACACGGGCGTTTGTCCAGCGTCAACTATTTTTTCCGGTCAACGACAATTATTTTTCCCTATCAACGACAATTACTCCTGAGGCGGCGCGTTGACTCGCCAAAAATGTTACCCAGCGCGACTCGTTGCCTCATGAAACATGTTACCGGTCCCAATGAAAGGGACGGGTGGCAGATTGAGGAGGCAACTGAGTGTGGCAACCAGACGTGAACTGACTGAGGCGGTGG